>NZ_JARZAH010000029.1:0-97231 GCF_029892145.1 Kitasatospora sp. GP30 | reverse complement strand
CAACATATCTGGCGTTGACTTTTGGCACGCTGTTGAGTTCTCAAGGAACGGACGCTTCCTTCGCAGCCACTTCCGTGGCCCCTCCGGGCGCTTCGCTCTTTCGTGTTTCGAGCTTATCAGATGAGATTCGATCCGATTTCACCGGACATTCACTCAGCCGCGTCGCTGGATTCACCTTCGCCTCGCGGCGACCCGAGCAACGATAGCCGCTCCGCGCCGGAGTGCCTAATCGAGCATCGTGCGCACCCGGCGGCCGGGCCGCCAGCACCGCGCGGTCCGACGCGCCGGGGCGATCGTCGAGCTCACTCGGATGCCGTAGAGTGCGGCGCGTCGAGCAAGAGGACTAGACCACTTGAGTCGCTCGGGGCCCTGACCGGCCCGGGATCGGAGCGTCGACCGTCGTGGAGTGATCGCGGGCGGGCGCCTCGATCGAGTCGGCCCATGGCCCGTTCCATGACCATATGTCCGAACTTGGCGTGATTTAGGCTTCAATCGGCATACCCCCAGCCGCTGCTAGCGGCCGCACGCTGTACCCCGCACCTGGGAGGCTCCACCATGACCACTGTGACGTCGCCGCTCACCGGCCGCGCCGTTGGACTCGCCAACGTGCCCGACCCCGTCTTCTCCGGCGCCATGGTCGGACCCGGCACCGCCATCGACCCGGTGCGCGAACCCACCACGGCGGTCGCCCCGGTGGACGGTCTGGTCGTCTCCATGCACCCGCACGCGTTCGTGGTGATGGACGCCGACGGGCGCGGCGTGCTGACCCACCTCGGCATCGACACCGTGCAGCTCAACGGCGAGGGCTTCGAACTGCTGGTCAGCAAGGGCGACCAGGTGAAGCGCGGTCAACCGGTGGTCAGGTGGAACCCGGCCGAGGTGGAGGCCAAGGGCAAGTCGCCGATTTCCCCGATCGTGGCCCTGGAGGCCTCCGCCGAGGCGCTCAGCGCAGTCGCGGAGACCGGCGAGGTGGCCAGCGGCGGCGAGCTCTTCACCTGGAACTGACAACCCCGACCGAGCAATTGGCCGGACAGTGCCCCGCCTGCCGTGTTTCGGTTGGGCGGGGCAGCAGTGCCGGGTGGAGAGGAATGAAGGACATGCAGAAGACGCTGCGCGGCGTGGGTGTCAGCCACGGGGTCGCGATCGGCCAGGTGCGCCACATGGGCACGGCCGTGCTGGAGCCGACGGCCACTCAGATCCCCGCCGAGGAGGCCGAGCGCGAGCGGGCCCGCGCCCAGCAGGCCGTCGACGCGGTGGCCGCCGACCTGATCGCCCGGGGCAACCTGGCCGGCGGCGAGGCCCAGGCGGTGCTGGAGGCCCAGGCGCTGATGGCCCAGGACCCGGAGCTGGCCGCCGATGTGGCGCGCCGGATCGCGGTGGGCAGCAGTGCCGAGCGCGCCGTCTACGACGCCTTCGCCGCCTACCGGGCGCTGCTGGCCTCGGCCGGCGAGTACCTGGCCGGCCGGGTCGCCGACCTGGACGACGTGCGCAACCGGATCGTGGCCCGGCTGATGGGTGTGCCGATGCCGGGCGTGCCGGACAGCGACGAGCCGTATGTGCTGCTGGCCCGCGACCTGGCGCCCGCCGACACCGCGCTGCTCGACCCGGCGCTGGTGCTCGGCTTCGTCACCGAGGAAGGCGGGCCGACCAGCCACTCGGCGATCCTGGCCCGGGCCATGGGTGTGCCGGCCGTCGTCGCGCTGCCCGGGGCGACCGAGCTGGCGGAGGGCACCACGGTGGCGGTGGACGGCAGCAGCGGTGAGGTGCTGGTCGAGCCGAGCGCCGAGCAGCAGCAGGAGCTGCGCCGGGTGGCGGCCGAGCGCAAGGCGGCGCTGGCGGGCTCGTCCGGTCCGGGCCGCACCTCGGACGGCCACCTGGTGCCGCTGCTGGCCAACGTCGGCGGCCCGGCGGACGTGCCGGCGGCGGTGGCCGCGGGTGCCGAGGGCGTCGGGCTGTTCCGCACCGAGTTCCTCTTCCTGGACGACTCGGCGAAGGCGCCGAGCGAGGACACCCAGACGGCCGCCTACCGCCAGGTGCTGGAGGCGTTCCCGGAAGGCCGCGTGGTGGTGCGGGTGCTGGACGCCGGCGCGGACAAGCCGCTGGACTTCCTGACCCCGGCCGACGAGCCGAACCCCGCGCTGGGCGTGCGCGGCCTGCGTGCCCTCCTCGATCACCCCGAGGTGCTGGCGACCCAGCTGCGCGCCCTGGCCCGGGCCGCCGAGGGGCTGCCGGTGCACCTTGAGGTGATGGCGCCGATGGTGGCGGACCGGACGGATGCCCGCGCGTTCGCCGATGCCTGCCGGGAGGCTGGGCTGCACGCGAAGTTCGGCGCGATGGTGGAGATCCCGTCGGCCGCGCTGCGGGCCCGGTCGATCCTGGCGGAAGTCGAGTTCCTCTCGCTGGGCACCAACGACCTCGCCCAGTACACCTTCGCGGCGGACCGCCAGGTGGGTGCGCTGGCCCGGCTGCAGGACCCGTGGCAGCCGGCTCTGCTCGACCTGGTGGCGGCCGCGGCGGAGGCCGCCCGCGCGGCCGGCAAGAGCTGCGGGGTGTGCGGTGAGGCGGCGTCCGATCCGCTGCTGGCCTGTGTACTGACCGGACTGGGCGTGACCAGTCTGTCGATGGGGTCCGCGTCGATCCCGTACGTGCGCAGCATGCTGGCGAAGTTCACGCTGGACCAGTGCCGGCGGGCTGCCGAGGCGGCCCGGGCGGCGGACAGTGCCGAGGGTGCGCGGGCGGCCGCGCAGCAGGTGCTGTCGGGCGAGTGAGCTGAACGGGTGAGGGCCCGGTCGCGGCGAACCGCGGCGGGGCCCTCACCCGTTGTCAGGAGTGGCGCTGCTGCCCGAGCTGCTCGAAGAAGCGCAGGTGGTCGAGGTTGTCGACGGAGCCGGGGTTGACGGCCTTGGCCAGCGGGGTGCCGCTGAGCAGGCGCTTGACCGGCACCTCGATCCGCTTGCCGGTGAGGGTGTGCGGCAGGCCGTCGACGGCGATCACCTCGTCGGGCACATGGCGCGGGGAGAGCTGCTCGCGCAGGGCGGTGCGGATCCGGCCGCGCAGGTCGTCGTCGAGCACGGCGCCGGGCGCCAGCACCACGAAGAGCGGCATCCAGTAGCCGCCGTTCTCCTCCTCCAGGCCGATGACCAGGGATTCGGCGATCTCGGGCAGGCGCTCCACCACCTCGTAGATGTCGGAGGAGCCCATCCGCACGCCCTGGCGGTTGAGGGTGGAGTCGGAGCGGCCGTGGATCACCACGGTGCCCCGGGAGGTGACGGTGATCCAGTCGCCGTGCCGCCAGATTCCGGGGTAGGTGTCGAAGTAACTGTCGTGGTAGCGGCTGCCGTTGGGGTCGTTCCAGAAGCCGGTGGGCATCGAGGGCAGCGGCTTGGTGACGACCAGTTCGCCGACCTCGTCGGTGTGCGGCTTGCCGGCCGCGTCCCAGGACTCGACGGCCGCGCCCAGGCAGGGGGCCTGGATCTCGCCGAGGTAGACCGGGAGGGTGGGGACGCCGCCGACGAAGCAGCTGCAGACGTCGGTGCCGCCGCTGACCGAGGCGAGCCAGACGTCCGGCTTGACCTCGTCGTAGACCCAGCGGAAGCCGTCCGGCGGCAGCGGGGAGCCGGTGGTGCCGATGCAGCGGACCGCGCTCAGGTCGAGGTCGCGGCCGGGGTGCAGCTCGGCCTTGCGGCTGGCGATCACATAGGCGGCGGAGGTGCCGAGCACGGTGGCACCGGTGCGGGCGGCCACCTCCCAGAGCGCGCCGGTGGTGGGGTGCCCGGGGCTGCCGTCGTAGGTGACGATGGTGGACCCGACCAGCAGGCCGGCGAGCAGGAAGTTCCACATCATCCAGCCGGTCGAGGTGTACCAGAAGAACCGGTCCTCGGGGCCGAGGTCGAGGTGGAGCGCCGCCTGCTTGAGGTGCTCGACCAGGATGCCGCCCTGGCTCTGCACGATGGCCTTGGGCAGGCCGGTGGTGCCGGAGGAGTACAGCACCCAGAGCGGCTGCTCGAACGGCACCTGGGCGAACTCCGGCTCGGCGTCGCCCGCGGTGGCCTCCTGCCATTCGACGGCGCCTTCGGGCGCGTCGGTGCCCAGCAGCGGAACGTGGATGAAGGTGCGGACGGAGGGGAGTTCGCGGCGCAGTTCGGCGACCACGGCGCCGCGGTCGTGGTTCTTGCCGCCGTAGTGGTAGCCGTCGACGGCGAGCAGGGCGACGGGCGCGAGCTGCTGAAAGCGGTCGAGCACGCTGCGGGCGCCGAAGTCGGGGGCGCAGGAGGTCCAGACGGCGCCGATCGAGGCGGTGGCCAGCAGGGCGACCACGGCCTGCGGGATGTTCGGCAGGTAGCCGGCCACCCGGTCGCCGGGCTCGACGCCCTGGGCACGCAGGGTGGCGGCCAAGGCGGCGGTCTGGCGCCGCAGTTCGGCCCAGCTGACGGCGAGCGGCTCGGCGCGGGTCTCGTCCAGGTGCAGGATGGCGGGCCGGTGGGCATGGGCTGGGTCCTCGCCGAAGCGCAGCGCGTGCTCGGCGTAGTTGAGGCGGGCGCCGGGGAACCAGTGGGCGCCTGGCATGGTGGCGTCGGGGAGCACAGCGGTGGGCGGGGTGCTGAGCCGGACGTCGAAGTACTCGGTGACGGCGGTCCAGAAGCGCTCCAGGTCCTCGGTGGACCAGGCGTGCAGGTCGGCGTACCGGGTGGCGGCGGTGGCGTCGTCCGGGGCGGGGGCCAGCGGCGCGGCCGGGGCACCGTGGGTGGTAGCGGCCCACTGCTGGAAGGCGACCAGCCGGGTGGCGGCGGCCTGGGCGGGATCCGGGCGCCAGAGCGGTTCGGTGGGGTCGGTGCCGTTGGGTGCGGTGCTCACGGTGTGGTCTCCCGGCCGGAGGGTGCGCGGGAACATCGCTCGTGGCGCGGCCCGCGACGCTGCGTGCTGACGGTGCAGACCATGCCATGTGATCGTCGGCTCGCCAAGGGGGTGCCGACGGCCCGTCGGCGATTGTGGTGGATCACTCCATATCGCCGGGCGCACACCATGGTGATCTTCATTACTCTGACAACATGTCGAATCACGCTCAGGGGCAGCGGGCCCGGCTCGCGGAGTTGCTGACAGCGGCCGGCCCCGACTCCCCCACGCTCTGCGGCGGCTGGCTGACCCGCGACCTGGCGGCGCACCTGGTGATGCGCGAGGCCCGTCCGGACGCGGCGGCGGGGATCGTGCTGCCGGCGCTGGCGGGGCACACCGAGCGGGTGCAGGCGCGGTACGCGGCGCTGCCGTACGAGGAGTTGCTGCGCCGGTTCCGCGAGGGCCCGCCGCGCTGGTCGGCGTTCGCGCTGCCGGGGGCGGACGAGGCGGCGAACGTGGTGGAGTACTTCGTGCACGCGGAGGACGTGCGGCGGGCTTCCGGCGCACCGGCGGAGCCGCTGCCACTCGACCCTGCGCTGGGTGAACTGCTGTGGCAGCGGCTGAGGTTGACGGTCCGCATGGAGCTGAACCGGCGCACCCCGGTGCGGCTGGTGCTGTCACTGCCGGACGGGCGGAACGTGGTGGCCGGCCAGAAGCTGGTGGGCACGGTGCGGGTGGTGGGCGAGCCGGGCGAGCTGCTGCTGTTCGCATTCGGGCGGGGTGCGCGGGCGCGGGTGGCGGTGAGCGGACCGCAGGACGAAGTCGCGCTGCTGCGCGGGACGGTGGGGCTGCCCGCGGTCAGCCCTTGAGGTACCGGTCGTACTCCCCCGCGAACCAGGCGGTGGAGACCTTGGTGTGGAAGGGGAAGGCAAGCGGGACCGGGGCGTCGATGAGCTGCCAGCCCTCGGTCTCGTCGGTGGGGACGGACGGGGGCAGGGCGGCGAGGTCCTGGGCGGGGAGCAGGGCGAACAGGCAGAGGAAGCCGCCGCGGCTGTCGGAGGCGGTGTCGACCAGGGTGACCTGCGCGGCGTCGGCGAGGATGCCGGTCTCCTCGCGCAGTTCGCGGACGGCGGCCTGCTGCCAGCTCTCCCCGTAGTCGACGTAGCCGCCGGGGAGGGCGAGCTCGCCGTAGCCGGGCTCGATGGTGCGGCGGATGACCACCAGGCTCTGACCGCCGTCGGGGCGGTTGACCGGGAGCAGGGCGACGGTGACCGGGAGCGGGTTGCGGTAGCTGATCTCGCCGCAGCCGGGGCAGGTGCGCGGCCAGCCGTGGGTATCGGCCAGGTAGGCGGTGCCGCACCAGTGGCAGTGCCTGCCCGGGCCGAAGGTCGCGGGTCGGGTGGCAGCCTGGTCAGTGGTCATGGGGTGGATGGTAGTAGGAGGTGACGGCCTTGGCCGAGGGCTTTGCGGCGGCGCTGGCGGCTGGGCCGCTGGTGCTGGACGGCGGGCTGTCCAACCAGCTGGCGGCGGCCGGGCACGATCTGGCGGACGAGCTGTGGTCGGCGCGGCTGCTGGCGGACGCGCCGGAGGCGGTCACCGCGGCGCACCGCGCGTATCTGGCGGCCGGGGCGCAGGTGCTGATCACGGCCGGCTACCAGGCGAGCTTCGAGGGGTTCGCCCGGCGCGGGATCGGGCGAGCGGAAGCGGCGCGGCTGCTGGCGTCGAGCGTGGCACTGGCGCGGGCATCTGGAGGTCCCCCCGGCCGAAGGCTGGGGGAGGGCGCGCCGTGGGTGGCGGCCTCGGTGGGGCCGTACGGCGCGGTGCTGGCGGACGGCTCGGAGTACCGGGGGCGGTACGGGCTGACCGTGGACGAGCTGGAGCGGTTCCACCGGCCGCGGTTGGAGGTGCTGGCGGCGGCCGGCCCGGATGTGCTGGCGCTGGAGACGGTGCCGGACGCGCTGGAGGCCCGGGCGCTGCTGCGGGCCGTCAGGGGTCTCGGGGTGCCGGCCTGGCTCAGCTACACGGTGGCCGGTGGGCGGACCCGGGCCGGGCAGCCGCTGGCGGAGGCGTTCGCGCTGGCGGCCGAGGTGCCGGAGGTGGTCGCGGTCGGGGTGAACTGCTGTGCGCCGTGGGAGGTGACCGGGGCGGTGCGGGTGGCGGCGGCGGTGACCGGCAAGCCGGTGGTGGCGTACCCCAACAGCGGGGAGCGGTGGGAGGCGGACGGCTGGCGGGGCGCCGCCGAGGGGCCGGCGCGGTTCGCGGCCGGCTGGCTGGCGGACGGGGCGCGGCTGGTCGGGGGCTGCTGCCGGGTGGGTCCGGAGCAGATCGCCGAGCTGGCGGCGGTGGTGGCGGAGTATCGCGCTACGGGCGGGTAGCCGGTGGCGGAACGGCCGAGAACGGGTGGGCGACGTGCATCTTCACCACCGCGCCTGGCAGACTCGGGACGATATCCCCGTAGTCGACATGACCACGAACCGTGCGACATTGTCGAATGCGTGCCAGTCTTGTCAGTGGAGGTCCCTCATGCCCGGCCCGATCCAGTCGCTCTCCCGGGCCGCCGCGATCATGCGCCTGCTGGCCGGCGGTGAGCGCCGCCTCGGCCTCTCCGAGGTGGCCACCTCGCTCGACCTGGCCAAGGGCACCGCACACGGCATCCTGCGCACCCTGCAGTTGGAGGGCTTCGTCGAGCAGGACCCGGAGAGCGGCAAGTACCAGCTGGGCGCCGAGCTGCTGCGACTGGGCCAGAGCTACCTGGACGTCCACGAGCTGCGGGCCCGCGCCCTGGTCTGGGCGGACGACCTGGCCCGGGCGGCCGGCGAGACGGTCTACCTGGGGGTGCTGCACCAGCACGGGGTGCTGATCGTGCACCACGTCTTCCGGCCCGACGACACCCGCCAGGTGCTGGAGGTCGGCTCGATGCAGCCGCTGCACAGCACCGCGCTGGGCAAGGTGCTGCTGGCCTACGACCCGGTGGCCCGCGGCGAGTTGGGCGACGGCCCGCTGGAGGCCTTCACGCCGCGCACCCTGACCGATGTCGAGGACGTCGACGCCGAGTGCGCGCTGATCCGTGAGCGCGGCTGGGCGGACGCCATCGAGGAGACCTGGGAGGGGGTGGCCTCGATCGGCGCGCTGATCCAGGACCGCCGCCGCAACCCGGTCGGCGCGGTCTGCGTCAACGGCGCGGTGGAGCGGGTCTGTGAGAACGGTTTCGTGCGGCCGGAGTTGGTCGCCTCGGTACGTGACGCAGCCCGGGCGATCTCCCGGGATCTGGGCGCCAACCGCTTCTGACTCCACGACTGCTTCTGGCCCCGCGAGGGGCATGCCGGATGGTGGGCAGCAGTGCTGTCCGCCATCCGGTGTTTTGTCCCTGTTTTCGCCCTCCCGCTTGCCGGCCTCGCCAACCGTCCCCCAGGGCCCGGCGAGGGGAGGGTCACAGGGAGGTCACCGGCCTTGACGTGGGCACCTTCCAGGGTGAAAACTCCCGCATAGCGGTCGACAATGTCGAACAGTGGCCGTCGGAAGAGCCCAACCGGGTGATTCCGTCGCTCACCGGTCGTCCTCGCCGCCGCAGGGACGCCTCCCAGGGACGGGAACGCCTGCTCACACCGGCCACTGTCCCCCCAACCGGCCGGTCCTCCCCCACCCGCCTCCTGCCACGGGCACCACACCCACCAGGCAAACGGCCATATGGACAAAGGAGTCTTTGTGTCCGCCTTCTCGAACGGCGACATCTTCGTCGGCGAAACGCTCGGCACGGCCGCGCTGATACTCCTCGGCGGCGGCGTCTGCGCCGCCGTCACGCTCAAGAAGTCCAAGGCCCAGAACGCCGGCTGGCTGGCGATCACCTTCGGCTGGGGCTTCGCGGTGCTGGTGGCCGCGTACATGTCCGCGGCCAAGTCGGGTGCCCACCTCAACCCGGCCGTCACCCTGGCCCTCGCCGTCAAGAGCGGCGACTGGAGCCACGTGCCGCTCTACATCGGCTCCCAGCTGCTCGGCGCGATCATCGGTGCCTTCCTGGTGTGGGTGGTCTACCTCGGCCAGTTCCAGGCCAACGAGGAGCCCACCCTCGGCATCTTCTCGACCGGCCCCGAGATCCGGAACCCGATCCAGAACCTGCTCACCGAGATCATCGGCACCATGGTGCTCTGCATGCTGATCCTGACCTCCGGGCTGACCCTCGGCAAGGAGCTCAGCGGCATGGGCATCCTGATCACCGCCCTCACCGTGGTCGGCATCGGCCTCTCCCTCGGCGGCCCGACCGGCTACGCCATCAACCCGGCCCGTGACCTCGGCCCGCGCATCGTCCACTCGCTGCTGCCGATCCCGAACAAGGGCACCTCGGACTGGAGCTACGCCTGGATCCCGGTGGCCGGCCCCGCCATCGGCGGCCTGCTCGCCGGCCTCCTCGACAAGGCCCTGTTCTAGAACTCGCCGAGCCGGCCCGCCCTCTTTTCCCTCCCCCACCTCAGAGCCGAGGATCACTTCATGACCGCCAACTACATTGCCGCGATCGACCAGGGCACCACCTCGAGCCGCTGCATCATCTTCGGTGCCGACGGCCGGATCGTCTCCGTCGACCAGCAGGAGCACCGCCAGATCTTCCCCCAGCCCGGCTACGTCGAGCACGACGCCGCCGAGATCTGGACCCGCGTCCAGTCCGTGGTCCGCGGCGCCCTGGAGAAGGCCGGCCTGACCAAGGACGACATCCGCGCGATCGGCATCACCAACCAGCGCGAGACCACCGTGCTGTGGGACAAGAACACCGGTGAGCCGGTGTACAACGCGCTGGTCTGGCAGGACACCCGCACCGAGGCGCTCTGCCGCGAGCTGGGCCGCAACGTCGGCCAGGACCGGTTCCGCCGCGAGACCGGCCTGCCGCTGGCCAGCTACTTCGCCGGCCCGAAGATCCGCTGGCTGCTGGACAATGTCGAGGGCCTGCGCGAGCGCGCCGAGGCGGGCGACATCCTCTTCGGCACCATGGACACCTGGGTCATCTGGAACCTCACCGGCGGTGTCAACGGCGGCAAGCACGTCACGGACGTGACCAACGCCAGCCGCACCATGCTGATGAACCTGCACACCCTGGCCTGGGACGACAAGATCGCCGAGTCGATGGGCGTCCCGCTGACGGTGCTGCCCGAGATCCGCTCCTCCGCCGAGGTCTACGGCCACGCGGTCGGCGACCTGGAGGGCGTGCCGGTCGCCTCGGCGCTCGGCGACCAGCAGGCGGCCCTGTTCGGCCAGACCTGCTTCAACGAGGGCGAGGCCAAGTCGACCTACGGCACCGGCACCTTCCTGCTGCTGAACACCGGTGAGAAGGTCGTCAACTCGTACCACGGCCTGCTGACCACCGTCGGCTACCGGATCGGCGAGCAGAAGCCGGTCTACGCCCTGGAGGGCTCGATCGCGGTCACCGGCTCGCTGGTGCAGTGGCTGCGCGACCAGCTCGGCATCATCTCGACCGCCGCCGAGATCGAGACCCTCGCCAACACCGTCGAGGACAACGGCGGTGCCTACTTCGTGCCGGCCTTCTCCGGCCTGTTCGCCCCGTACTGGCGCTCCGACGCCCGCGGTGTGATCGCCGGTCTGACCCGGTACGTGACGAAGGGCCACCTGGCCCGCGCCGTCCTGGAGGCCACCGCCTGGCAGACCCGCGAGGTGGTCGACGCCATGGAGAAGGACTCCGGTGTCGAGCTGACCGCCCTCAAGGTGGACGGCGGCATGACCTCCAACAACCTGCTGATGCAGAACATCGCCGATGTCCTGAACGTCCCGGTGGAGCGGCCCTACGTGGCCGAGACCACCGCTCTGGGCGCCGCCTACGCGGCCGGCCTCGCGGTCGGCTTCTGGCCGGACCTGGACACCCTGCGGGCCAACTGGCACCGCGCCGCCGAGTGGACGCCGCGGATGGACGAGGCCACTCGGGAGCGCGAGTACAAGAAGTGGCTCAAGGCCGTGGAGCGCACCATGGGTTGGGTGGAGGAGGAGCAGCAGGAGAGCTGAGCCGACGGCCGGCCGGGGTGCGGACAGCCCCGGCCGGCGCATTGCCTGGCCGCCCCGGCGGCCGTACCGAAATTCGAGAGGAGACCCGGCGTCGCCCGCACCGCGACCCGGAAACACACATCATGGCTACCATCCCGACCCTGGGCGCCGAGCGCACCCCCGGCCGCACCGCTTCCCGCGCCGAGACCCGTGAGCTGCTGGGCAAGGCGACCTACGACCTGCTGGTGATCGGCGGCGGCATCCTCGGCACCGCGGTCGCCTGGACCGCCTCCCAGGCCGGCCTGAAGGTCGCCATGGTGGACGCGGGCGACTTCGCGGGCGCCACCTCCAGCGCCTCCTCCAAGCTGGTCCACGGCGGTCTGCGCTACCTGCAGACCGGCGCGGTCAAGCTGGTCGCGGAGAACCACAAGGAGCGCCGGGCGCTCGCCACCGATGTGGCGCCGCACCTGGTCAACCCGCTGACCTTCTTCGTTCCGGTCTACAAGGGCGGCCCGCACAGCGCCCCCAAGCTCGGCGCCGGTGTCTTCCTCTACTCCGCGCTCTCCGCGTTCCGTGACGGCATGGGCCGGGTCTCCACCGCCACGCACGCCGCCCAGCAGGTGCCGGCGCTGCGCACCGAGGGCCTGCGCTCGGTCGCGGTCTACGGCGACCACCAGATGAACGACTCCCGGGTCGCCGTGATGACCGTGCGCGCGGCCGTCGACGCGGGCGCCGTGGTGCTCAACCACGCCGAGGTGACCGGGCTCCGGTTCACCGGCGGCCGGGTGACCGGCGCCGACCTGAAGGACCGGCTGGACGGCACCGAGTTCGGCGTCAACGCCCGCCTGGTGCTGAACGCCACCGGCCCGTGGGTGGACCACCTGCGGCAGATGGAGGACGCCGGCGCCGCGCCGTCGATCCGCCTCTCCAAGGGCGCCCACGTGGTGGTCAAGCGCCGCAGCCCGTGGCGGGCCGCGCTGACCATCCCGATCGACAAGTACCGGGTGTCGTTCGCGATTCCGTGGGAGGACCACGTCCTGCTCGGCACCACCGACGAGGAGTACACGGGCGACCCGAAGGACGTCCGGGCCACCCAGGCCGATATCGACCAGATCATGGGCGAGGCCGGCCACGCGATCCGTGACGAGCACCTGGACCGCGACCTGATCACCTACTCCTTCGCCGGCCTGCGGGTGCTGCCCGGCGGCCCGGGTGACACCGCCGCCGCCAAGCGCGAGACCGTGGTGACCGAGGGCAAGGGCGGCATGCTCTCGGTGGCCGGCGGCAAGTGGACCACCTACCGCCACATCGGCCGGACGGTCCTGGAGAAGCTGGCGCACGTGCGCGGCACCGGGATCGGCGAGGACATCTCCCCGATCGCCGCGACCGTGCCGCTGCCGGGCGTCGGCGCGCCGAACGCGGTGGCGCACCGCCTGCTGATCGACCGTGAGCCCGGCTCGCGGATGGAGCCGCTGGTGGCCAAGCACCTGGCCAGCCACTACGGCACCCTCTCCTTCGACATCGCCCGCCTGATCGCCGAGGACCCGGCGCTGGGCGAGCCGATCCACCCGGACGGCCCGGACGTGTGGGCGCAGGTCGCCTTCGCGGCCGACAACGAGTGGGCCTACACCACGGACGACGTGCTGCGCCGCCGCACCACCATGACGGTGCGCGGCCTGGACACGCCCGAGGTCCGGGCCGAGGTCGACGAGTTCTTGAAGGGCCGTTCGCACGGCTGACGCCAAGGCACTCGCCGGGACGGGCGGTCACCCTGGGATGGGGGTGGCCGCCCGTTCTCATGGGCCCTGTTCGTCTAGGCTCTGGCGCAACGTCAGTTTCCAGCCCGCTCCCAGGAGGCGTCCCCGCCGTGACCAGGCCACCGCTCCCGCACGACTTCCAGCGCCAGGTGCCCGACCTCACCGTGACCAGCACCGACGTGACCGACGGCGGCACGCTGGGCGAGGCCCAGGTGCTGGCGGGCGGCGACCTCTCGCCGCAGCTGAGCTGGTCGGGCTTCCCGGCCGAGACCAAGAGCTTCGCCGTCACCTGCTTCGACCCGGACGCGCCGACCGGTAGCGGCTGGTGGCACTGGATCGTCTTCGACATCCCGGCGACCGTGACCTCGCTGCCCACCGGCGCCGGCAGTGGCGACTTCGCGGGCCTGCCCGCCGGGGCGGTCCAGGGCCGCAACGACTACGGCACCAAGAACTTCGGCGGTGCCGCGCCGCCGGCCGGGCACGGTCCGCACCGCTATGTCTTCTCGGTGACCGCGCTGGGCGTCGAGAAGCTGGGCCTGGACTCGGACACCTCGGCGGCGGCGATCGGCGCCACCATCGGCTTCCAGGCCGTGGCCCGCGGCACGGTCATCGCGGAGTACGAGAACAAGTAAGCACGCACCGGCATGACAGCGGCGGGCCCGATCGGGCCCGCCGCTGTCATGTTCACTGCTTCGACACAGTACCGCCACGAAAGTGCCACTGTGACCACTCCCCGACGACCCCGGACCAGCCGCCCCGGAGATTCCAGGTGCAGCTCAACCTCCCTGTGAGCACTATTATTTGACGGTTCATCAACATCTTTCCTCTGCCTAGACTCGCTGCCATTCCAGGGAGACGAAAGAGAGCACGCCGATGACCATCGAGAGTGTCCTGCCCGCCCGGGGAGCGGCAGCTGAGCACTATCGGCGCCCACTGGCCGAGTTGTTCACCCGGCAGGCCGAGCGCCACGCAGAGCGGCCGGCCGTGGTCACCGCCACCGGAGCCATGAGCTATGCCGAACTGCGGGCCGCGGCCGAGCGGTTCGCCCGGGGCCTGGGCCGTCTCGGGGTGGCCCCCGGGTCGGTGGTCGGGATCGCCGGCCAACGCGGGGCCGACGCCTGCACCGCCCTGGTCGGCACCGTGCTGGCCGGCGCCGGATACCTACCGCTGGACGCGTCGCTGCCGGCCGAGCGCCGCCGCATGATGCTGGGCGACGGCCGCGCGGTGGCCGTGGTACGACTGCCGGGCAGTGCCGGGATCGAGCACGGTGAGCTGCCGGCCTGGGAGTTCGAGCAGGTGCTGGCCGCGGGCAGCGCACCGGGCCCGCTACCGGCACCCGAGCCCGCGGCTCCCGCCTATGTGATGTTCACCTCCGGCACGACCGGCCGCCCCAAGGCGGTGCCGGTGCCCCAGCGCGGCGTGGCCCGACTGGCGATCGACAACGGCTTCCTGGCGATCGGCGCCGAGGACCGGGTGCTGCACGGCTCGACGCTCTCCTTCGACGCGGCCGTGCTGGAGCTGTGGCCGACCCTGCTGAACGGCGCCTGCCTGGTACCGGCTGCCACCGAAGTCCTGCTCTCAGCACCGGCGTTGGCCCGGTTCATCGAAGAGCAGCGGATCACCGTGCTCTTCCTCACCACCAGCCTCTTCCATCTGATGGCGCGGGAGCGGCCGCAGATGTTCGCCGGCCTGCGCTACGTGGTCACCGGCGGCGAGGCGCTGCAGCCGGAGGCCGCCCGCCGGGTGCTCGAACTCGGCCGTCCGCAGCACCTGGTGAACGCCTACGGCCCCACCGAGGCCGGCTGCGTGGCGCTCGCACACGAGATCACCGACGTGCCGGCCGACGCGGTCAGCGTGCCGATCGGGCGGCCGATCGCCGACACCGGCTGCCATCTGCTGCGCGAGGACGGCTCGTTGGCCGCGCCCGGCGAGCAGGGCGAACTCTGCCTGAGCGGCGGCGCTCTGGCGAACGGCTACCTGAACGCGCCTGGGGCCGGCGCCGAGCGGTTCGTCGAACTGGCCCTGGGAGCCGATGGATCGTCGGTCCGGGTCTACCGCACCGGGGATTACGGCCGGCACCGGCCGGACGGCACCCTGGAGTTCTGCGGGCGCCGCGACGAGCAGGTGAAGGTGCGCGGCCACCGGATCGAACTGGCGGAGGTCCGCGCCGCGCTGGCCGGCCATCCGGCGGTCAGTGACGCCGTTGTGCTGCCGCACGAGGACGCGCTCAGCCGCTACCTGGCCGCCTACGTGGCCACCGGGGACGGGCCCGAACCGGCGCCCAGCGCAGCCGAGTTGCGTGCTTTCCTGCGCGAGCGGCTGCCCGGCTACATGGTGCCCGCGGCCGTGACCGTGCTGGACCGGCTGCCGCTCACACCGAGCGGCAAGCTGGACCGGGCGGCGCTGCCCGCCGCGGTGGCCGTCCCGGCGGCGCGGGCCGGTGCGGACTCCCCCGCTGGGACCGTGGCGCGGATCTGGGCCTCGGTGCTGCCCGACGGGCAGGCCGAACCGGAGGACGACTTCTTCCAGTCCGGCGGCAACTCGCTGGCCGCCGTGCAACTGGTGGCCGAGGTGCAGAGCACCCTGGAGATCGACGACGGCCTGGGCGACCTGCTGGTGACCGAGTTGCTGGCCGAGCCGACGCTGCGCGCGTTCACCGCCGTGGTGGAACGGGTGCTCGATGCCGCCCCGGACGCCGACGCCGACGGGCTGCGACTCGACCGCTGGCGGCCCGACCTGGTGTGGGACGTTCCGGTGGTGGCCACTGCCGAGCCGCGCCCCGACTGGCGGGCTCCGCGCACCGTGCTGCTCACCGGTGCGACCGGTTTCCTCGGCGCCTACCTGCTGCGCGAACTGCTGCAGCGCACCGACGCCGTGGTGCACACCCTGGTCCGGGCCGACGACGCCGAACACGCCCGCCGCCGGCTCGCCCAGGCCCAGGAGCGCTACGGCGCCCGCCATCCGCTGCCCGCCGACCGGGTCCGCCCGGTGCTCGGCGATCTGGCCCACCCCCGCCTGGGCCTGAGCGACTCCGACTGGGCCGAGCTGGCCGCCACCACCGATGTGATCCACCACTGCGGGGCCGAGGTCAACTTCCTCTACCCGTACGAGAAGCTGCGGTCCGCCAATGTGTACGGCACCCAGGAGGTGCTGCGGCTGGCCGCCGGGCGGGCGGTGCCGGTGCACCACGTCTCCACGCTGGCGGTGGTGCACGGCATGGGCGCGGCCGGGGTGCGCCGGGTCACCGAGGACACCCCGCTGGACCACGTCGAACTGCTCGCCATGGGCTACCCGGAGAGCAAGTGGGTGGCCGAGGAGGTGGTCCGCAGCGCGGGGCGGGGCGGTCTGCCGGTGGCGGTGCACCGGCCCTACGAGATATCCGGCGACACCACCGGGCACGTCTGGAACAGCGGTGCCGCGCTCTGCGCGCTGTTCCGGGTGATCGCCGAACTGGGCCTGGCCCCGGACCTCGACCTGGCGCTCAATCTGCTGCCGGTCGACCATGTGGCCGCCGCCATCGTGCACTTGGCCCTGCACTCCCCCGCCGAAGGCCAGACCTACCACCTGGTCAACCCCCGCGAAGGGGTGCTGGCCGATCTGGTGGACCGGCTGCGCGCGCACGGCCACGAGATCCGCACCATCGGGTACGACGAGTGGATCGAGGCGCTGCTGGCACACCTCGCCGACCGGCCCGACCACCCGTTCACCCCGCTCACCCGGCTCTTCACCAAGCGGGTCACCCCCGGTGGAATCACCGTGCAGGAGCTGGCCGCGCAGAGCGTCTCACCGCAGCTGGACCGCGCCCGGGTGGACCGGGAACTGGCCGGAACCGGGATCGACTGCCCGCCGGTCGACCGGGAGCTGCTGGACCACTACATCGCGTACTTCCACGCGTCCGGGTTCATCCCGGCGCCGCCCGCCACCACCGGAGGTGCCCGCCGTGACTGACGTCCTGCCCGCCGCAACCGACACCTTGGCCGCGATCCCGGACCTGACCGACCCGCGCTCCTTCGACCCCGCCCCGCCGTACGCCGCGTTCGCCGAGCTGCGCCGCCGGGGCGGTCTGCACCGCCAGGAGCGCGCGGACGCGCCGGGCTTCTGGTCGGCCACCCGCTACCGCGACCTGGACGCGGTGTTCCGGGACGCCACCGGTTTCAGCTGCGAGTCGGGCATGACCCTGGACTCGGCGCTCGGCAGCCGCGACCCGGCGGCCGGCAAGATGATCGAGATCTCCGACCCGCCCGGCCACACCCGGCTGCGCCGACTGCTGAGCGGCGGCCTGAACAAGTCGGTGGCGAAGACGGTGAACGGGACCCTCCAGGAACTGGTGGCCGAGTGGGTCGAGCACGCGGTGCGGGCCGGCGAGTGCGACTTCGTCGCGGCGGTCGCCGCCAGGCTGCCCGCCGCCGCCACCGGGTTGCTGCTCGGACTCCCGGAGCGGGAGTGGGACCGGCTGGCCGACCGGGCGAGCCGGGCCATCGCCGGCTCACTGACCATGGACGACCCGCGGGCCGGCGAGCTGGCCGCCCGGCGGGCCTCCACCAAGACCGCCAACAGTCAGCTGCTGATCCACCTGGCGGGCCTGCTCAACCATGCCGAGCTGGCACCGCAGGGCCTGATCCGCCGGTTGCTGGACACCGAGTTGGCGGACGGCGAGCGGCTGAGCCGTGACGAGGTGCTGCTGAACTGCCTCAATCTGGCGGTGGCGGGCAATGAGACCACCAAGAACGCCACCGCGGGCGGCCTGGTCGCGTTCGCCGAGCACCCCGACCAGTGGGAGCTGCTGCGCCGCCGCCCGGAGTTGCTGGACTCCGCAGTGGAGGAGGTGCTGCGCTGGGTGACGCCGACGCAGCACTTCATCCGCACCGTCGTGGAGCCGCGGGTGGTCGGCGGCACCCCGCTCGAACCCGGCGATCTGCTCTGCCTCTGGATCACCTCGGCCAACCGCGACGAGGAGGTCTTCGCGGAGCCGGACGCCTTCCGGATCGACCGCAGTCCCAACCCGCACTACGCCTTCACCAGCGGCAAGCACTTCTGCCTGGGCGCACCGCTGGCCCGGTTGGAGATCAGGCTGGTCTTCGAGGCACTCCTGGCCCGGGTCGAGCGGATCGAGCTGCTCGGCCCGCCGGTGCGCAAGGCCACCACCCTGATCAACTCGCATGTGAGCCTGCCGGTACGGCTGCACGCCGCCTGACGGCCAGTCAGGCGGCGTGCGGGGCCCTCGCTGGGTCTTGGGTCAGGCGTGCGGCGCGGCGGCCGGCTCCAGCACGAAGACCGGGATCACCCGGTCGGTCTTCTTCTGGTACTCCGCGTAGTCCGGCCAGGCCTCGACGGCCCGGGCCCACCACAGGTCGCGCTCCTCGCCGGAGAGCTCCCGGGCCGTCATGTCCTGCCGGACCGGGCCGTCCTGCAGCTCGGCCCGGGGGTCGGCGGCCAGGTTGTGGTACCAGACCGGGTGCGTGGGCGCACCGCCCTGGGAGGCCACCACGGCGTACCGGCCGTCGTGCTCGACCCGCATCAGCGGAGTCTTGCGCAGCTTGCCGGACTTGGCCCCCAGGGTGGTCAGCACCACCACGGGCCTGCCCTGCATGGTGGTGCCCTCGGTGCCGCCGGAGGACTCGTACAACGCGACCTGGTCACGCACGAACTGGGTTGCGCTCGGCTGGTACTCGCCGGTGAGGGGCATGCTGGTTCTCCCGTCCGTCGATCCGGAACCCGGGTCCTCGGGCGACCGCCCGAGGACCCTTACGGAACCATCATGCCCCGCTCAGGTGGCGATCCGTCAGACCACGAGGCTGAGGGGAAGGATGAGGGCGATGGCGACCACCGAGATCACCGTCTCCATCACCGACCAGGACTTGATCGTCTGCCCCACGCTCATCCCGAAGTACTCCTTCACCAACCAGAAGCCGGCGTCGTTGACGTGCGAGAAGAAGAGCGAGCCGGCGCCGACCGCGAGCACCAGCAGCGCGGTGTGGGTGCCGGTCATGTTGTGCGCCAGCGGGGAGACGATGCCGGCGGCGGTGATGGTGGCGACCGTGGCCGAGCCGGTGGCCAGGCGGATCAGCACCGCGATCAGCCAGCCGAGCAGCAGCACCGAGATGTGCATCTTGCCGGCCCAGTGGCTGATCACGTCGCCCACGCCGACGTCCACCAGGGTCTGCTTGAAGCCGCCGCCCGCGCCGACGATGAAGACGATGCCGGCGACCGGGCCGAGCGCACCGCCCACCGTCGCGGAGATCCGCTTCCGGTCGAAGCCGGCCGCCCTGCCCAGGGTGAACATGCCGACCAGGACGGCGACGAGCAGCGCTATAAGCGGCGTGCCGATGGTGTCCATGACCCGCTGGGTGGTGTCGGTGGGCTTGTCGATCACCACGTCGGCCAGCGCCTTGGCCAGCATCAGCACCACCGGCAGCAGGATGGTGGCCAGCACCGCGCCGAACGCGGGGGTGTGCTCGGGCCGCTCGGCCGGCTGCTCCTCGGCGATCTCGGGCAGCTCCAGCGGGCCGACCCAGCGCTCGGCGACCTTGGCGTAGAGCGGGCCGGCGATGACCAGGGTGGGCACGGCGATCAGCAGGCCGAGCGCCAGGGTGGTGCCGAGGTCGGCCTTGAGTGCGGATATCGCCACCAGCGGGCCCGGGTGCGGCGGGATCAGGCCGTGCAGCACCGAGAGGCCGGCCAGCGCCGGGATGCCGACCCGCAGCACCGGAATGTTGCCGCGGCGGGCGACGGTCAGCACGATCGGGATCAGCAGCACCACGCCGATCTCGAAGAAGAGCGGCAGGCCGAGCAGCGCGGCGATCAGCGCCATCGCCCAGGGCAGGGTGCGCTTGGTCGACTTGCCGAGCACGGTGTCGGCGATGATGTTGGCGCCGCCGGAGTCGGCCAGCAGCTTGCCGAGCATGGCGCCCAGGCCGATCAGCAGGCCGACGCTGGTCACGGTGGCTCCGAAGCCGACGGCGAAGCTGTTGGTCAGCTGGTCGAACGGGGCACCGGCGACCGCCGCGAGCAGGATCGAGCCGAGCGTCAGCGCCAGGAACGGGTGCACCTTGAACTTGGTGATCAGCAGCACGATCGAGCCGATGCCGAGCAGCGCCGCCAGCACCAGCCGGCTGTCGCTGTGGCTGTGCGCGAGCGCCGGCGCGGCGGCCAGCAGGGTGGGGGACGGGATCACGCGAGGTCTCCATTGACGGGCCGCAGCAGCGCCACGGCCTTCTCGACGAGTTCGTGGGGGGTGTCCGCCGGCTCGACCTCCAGCACCGCGCCGAACTCGTCCGCCTGCAGCGGTTCGAGGACGGCGTACTGGGAGTCGAGCAGCGAGGCCGGCATGAAGTGGCCGGTGCGGTGGGCGAGCCGGTCGGCGACCAGCCGCCGGCTGCTGTCCAGGTGCAGGAAGAACGCCCGGGCGCAGCCCTGCCGCAGGATGTCGCGGTAGCCGCGCTTCAGCGCGGAGCAGGTGACGACGCCGCCGGTGCCGGCTTCACCGCGCTCGTGCAGCCAGCCGGCGATCGCTCGCAGCCAGGGCTGCCGGTCGTCGTCGTCCAGCGGGATGCCGGCCGACATCTTGGCGATGTTCGCGGCCGGGTGGAAGTCGTCCGCCTCGGCCTCGGGCAGCCCGAGGCGCTGGGCGAGCAGTTCGGCGACCGTGGTCTTGCCGACGCCGGCGACGCCCATCACCACGATCAGCGGCTTCGGGGCGGTCGAGGCGTGCTGGGTGCCGGAGTCCTTGTTGCCGGCGTCCTTGTTGCCGGTGTCGTGGTTCTCGGCGTCGTGGTTCTCGGCGTTGAGACCCATGAGTTGTGCTCCTGACTGACTGCGGTGCAGTCACTATCGCGGCAAAGGTATGACTTATTCAAGGCAGCGACATCAAATCGTCATACTTATTTGCTCTGATCCGGCAGGTCCTCCCCCGGCCACCCGAAGCGGGCCCTCTAGGCTGGCCGGATGGAGATCCAGGGGCTGCCCGGCAGACTGCTCGACGCACTGGGGCCGGCCATTGCCGCGGGCGAGCTGCCCGCCGGGACGGTATTGCGGATCGAGGAACTGGAAGCGCGGTTCGGGGTCTCACGGACGGTGGTGCGCGACGCGGTCCGGGTGCTGGAGTCGATGCGCCTGGTCAGCTCCAAGCGGCGGGTCGGGATCACCGTGCAGCCCAAGGACGCCTGGGACGTGTTCGACCCGCTGGTGATCCGCTGGCGGCTCGCCGGCGCCGACCGGGCCGCCCAGCTGCGCTCGCTCGGCTCGCTGCGAGTCGCCGTCGAACCGGCCGCGGCCGCACTCGCCGCGCACCACGCCACCCCCGACCAGTGCCGCGAACTGGCCGCACTGGCAGCGGAGTTGACGATGACGGCGCGGGCCGCCGACCTGGCTGCGTTCCTCCGCCACGACATGGCGTTCCACGCCCTGGTGCTGCGCGCCTCCGGCAACGAGATGTTCGCTCACCTGGGCGACACGGTGGGCGCGGTGCTGACCGGCCGGACCGAGCACAACCTGATGCCGCACCAACCGCGCGAGTACGCGGTACGGCTGCACCGGGAGGTCGCCGACGCGGTCTGCGCGGGCGTGGCGGACGATGCCGAACGGGCGATGCGCACCATCGTCACCGGGGCGCTGCAGGAGCTGAACGCCGAGCTCGGCTGACACCGGGTGCGAGCTGCGCGTACTGCGTGCCAGGGGCGGCGGGGGGCGTGTGGGGAGGTGGCGCGCTGTTTACGCCGGGGCGCTGCAGGAGCCTGACGCCGGGTGCGCACCACGCGGCGGGGGCGCGTGGGTCGGTGGCGCGCCCTTTGCGCCGGGGCGCTAGGAGCTGCACCCCCGGGCTCGGCTGACGCCGGGTGCGCCCCGTGCGGAGAGGGGCGCGTGGGTCGGCGGGGTGCTGTTTGCGCCGGGGCGGCGCGGGCAGGCAGTGAACGGGGGGCGGTGGGTCCGCTGCCCGATCGAACGACAGCCGGGGGTACCGTCGATGGCCGCTGCACGCCGCAGGCGTCGGATGCCGGACGAGGTGCGCGCGGCCAGCGTCCGCACCGTGGTCTTCCTCGCCTTCACCCTGGTCAGCCTGACCTACGCGACGCTGGCCTCCTACGCACACGCGCGCAAGGCGCTGACCCTGTCGCTACTGGTCAGCGGGGTCGGGGTGTTCGGGATCTTCTGGTGCCTGGCGGAGATCGTGATCTCGCGTCAGGTCGCCGCGCAAAAGCGGCGCGGGCCCGGGCGGGACGCCCCGCTGACGGGCAGCAGGCCGCCCCGGCGCTGAAGGGACGGCACCGGGGCGGAGGAGGCTGAGCAGCGCTTGGCCAGAGGCCGGCGACTGCTCACGTGCTGGGCAAGCGCCAAGGCAGACGCAGAGCAAGCGCTTGGCCAGAGGCTGGCGGCTGCTCAGGCGCCGAGCAAGCGCCCGGTCAGACGCAGGGCGCTGAGCAAGCACCCGCCCACGCACGGGGCGCTAAGCAAGCGCTCGCCCACGCGCACGACACCGAGCAGCCGCCCGGTCAGGCGTTGCTGCCCACCGCGTACCCGTACTGCGTCGGCCAGCGGCGCTCCGCGCCCAGCTCGCGTGCGGCCAGGTTCGCCCAGTAGGGCGTGCGCAGCAGCTCGCGGCCGAGCAGCACCACGTCCGCGCGCCCCTCGGCGACGATCGCCTCCGCCTGCGCCGGCTCGGTGATCATGCCGACCGTGCCGACCGGCAGCCCGGCTCCCTCCCGCACCGCGCTGGCGAACGGCACCTGGAAGCCGGGGCCCACCGGGATCCTGGCGTCCGGCACCAGGCCGCCGGTGGACACGTCCAGCAGGTCGACGCCGGCCTGCTGCAGCTCCTTGGCGAGCCGCACGGTGTCCTCGGCGGTCCAGCCGTCGCGCGCGTCCTCGGTGTTCTCGGTCAGCCAGTCGGTGGCCGAGGTGCGGAAGAAGACCGGCAGTTCGGCGGGCCAGACGGCGCGGATCGCGGCGACCACCTCCAGGGCGAAGCGCGTCCGGTTCTCCCAGGAGCCGCCGTACTCGTCGGTGCGGTGGTTGGTGTGCGGGGAGAGGAAGGAGTGGATCAGGTAGCCGTGCGCTCCGTGCACCTCGACGGCCTTGAAGCCGGCCGCCAGCGCCCGCTCGGCGGCCGCGCCGAAGGCCCGCACGATGCGCTGGATCTCCTGGACCATCAGCGCGTCCGGCTCCGGGTGGTCACCGAAGGCGGCGTCGGTCGGGCCGACGGTCTGCCAGCCGCCGTCGGTGGCCGGGATGCCGGCGCCACCCTCCCAGGGGCGACGCGAGGAGGCCTTGCGGCCGGCGTGCGCCAACTGGATCGCGGGCACCGCGCCGTGGCTGCTGATCGCGGCCGTCACCCGGCTCAGCGCCTGTTGCTGGCGCTCGTTCCACAGGCCGAGGTCGGCCGGGGAGATCCGGCCTTCCGGCGCCACGGCGGTGGCCTCCATGATCACCAGCCCGGTGCCGCCGGCCGCCCGGGCCGCGAGGTGAGCCAGGTGGAAGTCGGTGGCCACACCGGTCTCCGGCCCCTCGGTGGCGGCGGAGTACATGCACATCGGGGCCATCCAGACCCGGTTGGGCACGGTGAGCTCGCGCAGGGTGATCGGCTCGAACAAGGCGGACATCAGCACTCCTCGACGGACTTCGACGGACGGAAAGGCGCCGGCTGACACGGCCGGCTGCTACGAGAGGCATCGTACTACGAGATCCTTCGAAGTACGACGACCGACGAACTACGAAGGAAGTCGTACGATTGTCCCCGTGACCGAAGCCACGACGACCACCCGCCTTCCCGAGCCGGCCACCGACGACATCCGCCTGGCCGCCGTGCTGCACGCCCTGGCTGACCCGGTCCGGCTGCAGATCGTGCGTCAGCTCGCGGACGGGCACCAGGACATGGCCTGCATCGCCTTCAGCCTGCCGGTCAGCAAGTCGACCACCACGCACCACTTCCGAGTGCTGCGCGAGGCCGGGGTGATCCGCCAGCACCGGCGCGGCACCTCGCGGGTGAGCACCCTGCGCACCGCCGACCTGGAGCAGACGCTGCCGGGCCTGCTCGACCGGGTCCTGGTTGCGGCGCGCGCCGAGGCACTGCGCCATCCGATGGATCCGCCGAGCGACGCGCCCACGATGGAGTGACGGGTTTGGGCGTGGTGGCCCAGCCGGTGGTAGCTCTGTGCGGGTGATCTCCCTGCGCATCCGCGCGGCGCTGGCCGCCGTCGCACTCGCCCTGCTCACCGCCACGCCCGCCCGGGCCACTCCGTTCCCCGACTCGCACCTCACCCTCCGGGTGGTCGCCGCCGAGACCGGTGTCCCGATCGGCGCCGCCGAACTGCTCTGCCACCCCGCCGACGGCAGCCATCCGCAGGCCCAGGCCGCCTGTGACGCGCTGGACCTGGCCGGCGGCAACCTCGACCAGCTCAAGGCGCGCACCGGGGTGCTCTGCAACGACCTCTACGCGCCGGTCGCCGCCACCGCCGACGGCAGCTGGGCCGGCATGACGGTGCACTGGCGGCAGGCCTTCGCCAACTCCTGCGGCCTGCACACCCGCACCGACCCGGTCTTCCGGTTCTGACGAAAGCCGACCACGACACGCCCGCACGCTGTTGAGTGGGTCACATCGGAAAAAACCATCTGACGGATCGTCAAAAGGACTGACGATCCGTCAGTTTCATTCGAATGGCGCCGAGATGACAGCTGATGATTCATCAGTTTTGCCTTGATCGCGTCGAGTTGACACTCACCGTGGCCGATGATGCGGGTCTAGTATCGGTCGGGTTGTTGTGCTCCGGAGCCGCCGAGGGCCCGTGATCCGACGCAGAACCGCAGGTCGGAAGGGGCATACCGGCGACCCGGGCGGGGGTCGAGGGACGAGGTCCGGATGGCTGTCATGACGCAGGTCACCACTGGGGGTGAGCAGGGCGGGCCCGGTGGCCCGCTCGCGATCTTCGCGGCGCGGCCGGCACCGCCGCCGCGCACCCTGGTGGAGATCCTGGCCGCCAGCGCCGCCGCGCACCCGCAGGAGCCGGCGCTGGACGACGGCCGCACCCGGCTCAGCTACCAGGCGCTGACCGGCGAGGTGGCCGCGCTGCGCCGGCGGCTGGCCGCCGCCGGGGTGGGGCGCGGGGACCGGGTGGGCATCCGGGTGCCGTCCGGCACCAACGACCTCTATGTCGCGGTCCTGGCCGTGCTCGCCGTCGGTGCCGCCTATGTACCGGTGGATGCCGAGGACCCGCAGGAGCGGGCCGACCTGGTGTTCGGCGAGGCCGGGGTGAGCGCGGTGCTGGGCGCCGGGTTGGCGCTCACCGTCCTGACCCCGGCAACCCCGGGGAGCACGGCGGCCGCCGCGCCGCACGGCACGCAGGCCGCCGAGCCCGCCGGTGCAGTGGCCGGCGAGCCGCGCCCCGAGGACGACGCCTGGATCATCTTCACCTCCGGCTCCACCGGCAAGCCCAAGGGCGTCGCGGTCAGCCACCGCAGCGCCGCCGCGTTCGTGGATGCCGAGGCGGCGCTCTTCCTGCAGGACGAGCCGATCGGCCCGGGCGACCGGGTGATGGCCGGCCTGTCGGTCGCCTTCGACGCCTCCTGCGAGGAGATGTGGCTGGCCTGGCGGCACGGCGCCTGCCTGGTGCCGGTCCCCCGCTCCCAGGTGCGCGGCGGCGCGGACCTGGGCCCCTGGCTGGCGGAGCAGGAGATCACCGTGGTCTCCACCGTCCCGACGCTGGCCGCGCTCTGGCCGGCCGAGTCGCTGGGTGATGTGCGGCTGCTGATCTTCGGTGGCGAGGCCTGCCCGCCGGAGCTGAGCGAGCGGTTGGTCACCGAGGGCCGCGAGGTGTGGAACACCTACGGGCCGACCGAGGCCACCGTGGTCGCCTGCGGTGCGCTGCTCGGCGGCGACGGCCCGGTGCGGATCGGCCTGCCGCTGGACGGCTGGGAGCTGGCCGTGGTGGACGAGGCCGGCGAGCCGGTCCCGTTGGGCGGCAGCGGCCAGCTGGTGATCGGCGGTGTCGGCCTGGCCCGCTACCTGGACCCGGCCAAGGACGCCGAGAAGTACGCGCCCCTGGCGGCGCTCGGCTGGGACCGCGCCTACCGCAGCGGCGACCTGGTCCGGGCCGACCCCGAGGGCCTGGTCTTCCTCGGCCGGGCCGACGAGCAGATCAAGCTCGGCGGGCGCCGGATCGAACTCGGCGAGGTGGACGCCGCGTTGCAGGCACTGCCCGGCGTGGCCGGCGCGGCCGCCGCGGTCCGCACCGCGCGCGGCGGCAACCAGCTGCTGGTCGGCTACCTGGTCACCTCCGACGGCTTCGACCGCGAGCAGGCGGTGGCCCGGCTCCGTGCCGAACTGCCGGCCGCGCTGGTCCCGTTGCTCGCCGTCGTCGACGACCTGCCCACCCGCACCTCCGGCAAGGTGGACCGCAACGCCCTGCCCTGGCCGCTGCCCGACGCCGAGCCCACCGGCCCGGTCGAGCAGCTCTACGGCACCGAGGCCTGGCTCGCCGAGCAGTGGAGCGAGATCCTCGGCGTGCAAGTGACCAGCGCCCGCGACGACTTCTTCGCGATCGGCGGCGGCAGCCTGGCGGCCGCCCGGCTCACCACCCTGCTGCGCAGCCGCTATCCGGCCGCCGCCGTGCTCGACATCTACCAGCAGCCGGTGCTGCGCAAGTTGGCCCGCCACCTGGAGGGCACCGCCCAGGCCGACGGCGCCGAGCGGACCGTCACCCCGCTGCCGACCCGCGCCAAACTGATCCAACTGCTCGCGCTGCTACCGCTGTTCACCCTGACCGGGCTGCGCTGGACGGTGCTGCTGCTGGCGCTGGGCAATCTGCTGCACCTGCTCGGCGGCTATCCGTGGGCGCCGACCGCCTCCTGGTGGCCGGTCGGTGCGGGGGTCGCCCTGCTGTTCAGTCCGCTGGGCCGGATCGCGATCGCGGCGGGCGGTGCCCGGCTGCTGCTGCGCGGGGTGCAGCCGGGCAGCCATCCGCGCGGCGGCTCGGTGCACCTGCGGCTCTGGGCGGCCGAGCGGCTGGCCGAGGCGAGCGGCGCCACCGGGCTGTCCGGCTCCTGGCTGGTGCGCTACGGCCAGGCCCTGGGGTGCCGGATCGGGCCCGAGGTCGATCTGCACTCGCTGCCGCCGGTGACCGGGATGCTGCGGCTCGGCCGGGGCTGCGCGGTGGAGGCCGAGGTCGACCTGTCCGGCCACTGGCTGGACGGCGACCGGCTGGAGATCGGCCAGGTCAGGGTCGGTTCGGCCGCCGTGGTCGGCACCCGCAGCACCCTGCTGCCGGGCGCCAGGGTCGGCAAGCGGGCCGAGATCGCGCCCGGCTCCTCGGTCACCGGGCAGGTGCCGACCGGCCAGCGCTGGGGCGGCGCACCGGCCGCCAAACTGGGCCGGGCCGAGCGCGGCTGGCCCCGGCAGCGCCCGCCGCGCCACTCCGGCTGGGCGGCGGCCTACGGCGCCTCCGGCCTGGCGCTGACGGTGCTTCCGCTGCTGGCCGCGGTGCCGGCACTGCTGCTGGCCGGGCTGTTCGTGCCCGCGGACGCGGCGTTCGGTGACGCACTGCGTGGCGCACTGCCGGCGGTGGTGCCGGCCGCGCTGGTCTTCGGCCTGGGGTACGCCGGGCTGCTGGTCGCCGCGATCCGGCTGCTGAGCCTCGGCCTGGTTCCCGGCCACCACCCGCTGCACGGCCGGATCGCTTGGCAGACCTGGACGGTCAGCCAGCTGATGGACCAGGCCCGGGAGCGGCTCTTCCCGCTCTACGCCGGCCTGGTCACCCCGGTCTGGCTGCGGCTGCTCGGCATGAAGATCGGGCGGCGCGCCGAGGTCTCCACGGTGCTGGCGCTGCCCAGCCTGACCACGGTCGGCGACGGCGCCTTCCTGGCCGACGACACCCTGATCGCCCCCTATGAGCTGGGCGGCGGCTGGCTGCGGATCGACCGCGCCGAGATCGGGCGCAAGGCGTTCCTGGGCAACTCCGGGATGACCGCGCCGGGTCGGGCGGTGCCCGATCGCGGCCTGGTCGGGGTGCTGTCGGCCACCCCCAAGAAGGCCAAGAAGGGGAGCTCCTACCTGGGCCTGCCGCCGGTCAAGCTGCCGCGCGCCGCCGAGAAGGGCGAGAAGGGCCTGACGTACGACCCGCCGACCCGGCTGCTCTGGGCGCGCGGCCTGGTCGAACTGGCCCGGCTGCTGCCGGTGTTCTGCTCGGCCGCGGTGGCCGTACTGACCGCTTTCACGCTGTGCCTGCTGCGGGATCCGCTGGCCATGGCGCTGTTCGGCGGCCTCGTGCTGGCGGCGGCCGGGCTGCTGGCCGCGCTGGTCTCGGCTGCTGCCAAGTGGCTGCTGGTCGGCCGGTTCCGTCCGGTGGAGCACCCGCTGTGGAGCGGTTTCGTGTGGCGTAACGAGCTGGCCGACACCTTCGTGGAGGTGCTGGCGGTGCCGTGGCTGGTCGGCGCGGTGCCGGGCACCCCGCTGATGGTGCTCTGGCTGCGGGCGCTGGGTGCCCGGATCGGGCGGGGCGTCTGGTGCGAGAGCTACTGGTTGCCGGAGGCCGACCTGGTCACGCTGGAGACCGGGGTGACCGTCAACCGGGGCTGCGTGCTGCAGACCCACCTCTTTCACGACCGGATCATGCGCATGGATACTGTGATCCTCCGCGAGGGCGCCACGCTGGGCCCGGGCGGAATCGTGCTGCCCGGCAGCACCGTCGGGGCCCGCAGCACCCTCGGGCCGGCCTCGCTGGTGATGCGTGCCGAGTCCGTCCCGGCGGACACCCGCTGGTTGGGCAACCCGATCGAGGCCTGGCAGGCGTGACGCAGGGAGTGGACAGCTCGGTGAGCCCCAGCAAGCAGGCGGATGTGTATTTTCCTGACCACGGCGATCCGCGCTACCGAGTGCACCGCTATGAACTGACGCTGGACTACCGTCCCGGGCCCAACCGGCTCGGCGGCACCGCCCGGCTGCTGGCGCTGGCCGGTTCGGAGCCGCTGCGTGAAGTCGCGCTCGATCTGGCCGACTTCCGGATCGGCCGGGTGCTGCTGGACGGCAAGGCCGCGCACTACGCGCACCGGGGCGGCAAGTTGCGGGTCAAGGCGCCCCGGCCGATCCCGGCGGGGGCCGCGTTCACCGTCGAGGTGCACTACAGCGGCAATCCGAAGCCGGTGCGCAGCCAGTGGGGCGGGCTGGGCTGGGAGGAACTGACGGACGGCGCGCTGGTGGCCAGCCAGCCGATCGGCGCGCCCTCCTGGTACCCGTGCAACGACCGCCCGGCGGACAAGGCGTCGTACCTGCTGTCCCTGACCGCGCCGTCGCCGTACACGGTGGTGACGGGCGGCCGGCTGCTCTCCCGGACCACCCGGGCGAGCAGCAGCACCTGGGTCTACGAGCAGTCGGCGCCGACCCCGAGCTATCTGGTCGGGGTGGCGATCGCACCGCTGGAGCGGGTGCTGCTGACCGGCGAGGTGCCGCAAACCGCATACGTACCGCCGGCGTTGCTGGACCGCTTCGCGCATGACTTCGGGCGGCAGCCGCAGATGATGCGGTTCTTCAGCGAGTTGTTCGGCCCGTACCCCTTCGACGGCTACACGGTGGTGGTGGCCGACGAGGAGCTGGACGTCCCGGTGGAGGCCCAGGGCATGGCGGTGTTCGGCACCAACCACGTTGACGGCCTGCGCGGTTGGGAGCGCCTGGTGGCGCATGAGCTGGCTCACCAGTGGTTCGGCAACAGTGTGACGGTGGCCGACTGGCGGTACATCTGGCTGAACGAGGGCTTCGCCAAGTACGCCGAGTGGGCCTGGGCCGAGCATGCGGGCGGCCCGGCGGCGAGCATGCACGCGGCTCGTGCCTATGCCCAACTGGCGGAGCTTCCCCAGGACTTGGTGCTGGCCGATCCGGGCCGCCGGCTGATGTTCGACGACCGGGTGTACGAGCGCGGCGGCCTCGCGGTCTTCGCGCTGCGCCAGGCCCTCGGGGACGAGGCGTTCGCGGCGCTGCTGCGGGAGTGGACGGCCGCGCGGCGGCACGGCGTGGTGACCACCGATGACTTCCTGGCGCATGCCCAGCGGTACGGCGGCGCCGAGTTGGCGGGACTCTTCGACGCCTGGCTGTTCCAGGGCGCGTTGCCGGCCTTTCCCGGCTGATCCCGGCTGACCGGCTCGCGCGGCTGACTCAGCCAGGTGTCACCCGGGGCGACGCCGCAGTTCTCCATGTCGTCGCAGGAGTCGGCGTCGGCTTTGATTGGGCTAGCCCAATCACACAGCCGTTGATTCTCGGCTCGCTGGTAGGACGTGACTGGTCCCCCGGTTGCCCGGCCGGCGTCGGCCGGACGAACGGCAGGATGGTGCGTACGCGTCAGCTGCGGATCGCCGCGCGCTCGAACCACACGGTGAGCAGCGTCGGCACCAGCGCCACCCAGAACAGCACCTGCGGGACGGTGCGTTCGGACCACGGCATGCTGTCGATGACCACGGCGGTGAGCGTGCACCAGGCCGACTGCGCGACCACCAGTCGCGCCCATCCCACCCGCCGGACCAACGACCACAGGCTCATCCGCACCCCGGCCCGCAGCCCCCGGTAGCGGCGCCAGGCACCGAAGCCCCAGACCGCACCCATCCCGGCGAGCGCGTAGAGCCGGGTGCCGAGCGGCCCCGGCAGGGCCGTGGGGTCGCTGCCGGTCGGGAAGACCCGGGCGGCGAGGGCCGCGATCACCAGGCAGAGCAGCGCCAGCCAGCGGGTGCCGCGCAGCATCCGGAACACCGCCACGTCCAGCTGCTTGCGCTGCCGGTCGGCCTGCGGGGCCTGGGGGGCGGCGGCGAGTGCGTCGGCGAACGCCTCGGCGGCGGCCGGCAGTTTGGCGCCCGCGCCGGTCAGCGGCGGACTCGCGGCCTCCCCGTCGGCCACGCGGGCCCGCTCGCCGAGCGCCCAGGCATCCTGCGGGTCGATGCGCAGGATCTCCAGCACCGCCCGCTGCCGCAGGTCGAAGCGGCCGTTGACCACGGCGGCCTTCCACAGCGCGCTGTGCGCATCGACCTCGTCCAGGCCGAGCCGCACGGCGGTCGCCGCCGCCTCCAGCGCCTCGGGCCAGCGGGGCCGGAACGCGGTCAGGGCCTCCGAGAGGGCGGCATAGCCCTGCCAGAGCTGCGGGTTGATCCGGATGGTCTGCTGGGCTTCGGCCAGGGCCTCGTCCGGCCGGACCAGGCGCCGCAGCGCGTAGACCCGGACGCAGTGGGCGTCATAGTCCTCGGGCGCGAGGGCCACTGCCTCGCCGGTGGCGGCGAGCGCCTCCTCGTACTCCTTGACCGACAGGCAGCAGCGGGCGAGGCGCGTCCAGGCGCGCACGTCGCTCGGGTCGTCGGCCAGCCGCCGGGCGAGCAGCGCGCGGGCCTCGTCGGTGCGGTCGAGCGCCATCAGGGCGGCTGCCTGCTCGACCAGCGGGTGGTGGGCGGTCGTCACAGCTTCCGGGCCTTCTTCAGGTAGGCGAGCAACTCGTCATAGGTGCCGCCCTCGTTGGCGAACATCGCGACATTGCGGGCGGCCGCGAACCACGGCTCGGTGGACGGCCGGATCGCCTTCGCGGCGCCCAGCAGGTCCTTGTTGTTGATCATACGGACGGTGCCGGTGCGGGCGGAGTCGAGCAGCGCCGACTCGGCCGCGCTCTCGCAGACATGGGCGAGGTCGGCACCGGAGAAACCTTCGGTGGCCTTCACCAGCTTGCCCAAGTCGACTGACTCGATGGGGCGTTCGCGCAGGTGGTAGCGGAGGATCGCCTCCCGGGCCGGGCCGTCGGGCGGCAGCACGAGGAGGGTGCGGTCGAGCCGGCCGGGGCGGCGCAGCGCGATGTCCACGTCCCAGGGGACGTTGGTGGCCGCGAGCACGAACACCCCCTCGTTGACGTCGTTGACGCCGTCCAGCTCGGTGAGCAGCTGGTTGACCGTGTTGCGCATGCCGTTGTGCTGGGTGCGGCTGCGCTTGGCGCCGAGTGCGTCCAGCTCGTCGAGGAAGATGACGCAGGGCGCCTGCCGGCGGGCGGTCTCGAACACCTCGTGCATGTTGCGCTCGGAGTTGCCGATCCACATGTCGAGCACGTCGTTGATCGACACGTTGATGAAGTTCGCACCGAGTTCGCCGGCGACGGCGCGGGCGATGAACGTCTTGCCGCACCCGGGCGGCCCGTAGAGGAGCAGCCCGCCGCGCAGGCTCTTGCCGTACAGCTTGCGCAGTTCGGGGTTGCGCATGGGCGCGAGGAAGGCGGCCTCCAAACGGTCCTTGACCTCCTGCATTCCGCCGACATCCGCGAGCCGCACCGCGCCGGGTCCATCGGGGGCGTCCACGTCGTAGGCGCTCGCCTCCCCCGGGTCTCCGCTGCCATCGACCGCAACCGGGGCTTCCTTGGCATGAGCCTGCCCCGCGAACCGCGGCGGCACGGCGTCCCCGATCTCCTGCGCGGCGGCAGCCCAGTCGAACCCGGCCAACTGCTCAACGGGATCCGCTTGTTGCTCCACGGGCGCTACTGCCGCCGGTCCGCCGCCCATGGCCCGCACCAGCAAAGCCCGCGCCTGCGCATCCCCGGGGGCCTGACTGAGCACCAGGGCGGCCTCGGCCACTGCCGCGTGCCCGTGCCCGCCGTCGAGCAGCAGCTCGGCGAGGTGCAGGCGCAGGGGTATGTCCTGGGGTGCCGCGGCAACTGCCGCCCGCAGGCTGGCGATCAGCGGCGACTCGGCAGCGGCCGGGCCATTGCGATTGGTCGAAGGTTCGTCGAGCATGCCGCAACCCTATGAACCGGCCCCTCGCCCACGCCAACCGGATCCCTCCCCCACCTGCGCCGATGCACCGTCAACTGTCGCACCCGGCCCTACTGCGGCGCCTGGGCGTCGCTGGCCTGGGCGACGGCGATCAGCTCCTCGGCGCTCCAAGTGAGGGTGCCCGCACGGAGGTCGGCGATCACGGACTCCAGCCAGTCGGCCTCGGCCGTGGCCAGGGCGACCGCGTACTCGTTCTCCAGCATGGCGACCCGGGGGACGCCGAACGCCGCCGTCTCGGCGAGTGAGCGCTGCTGGGCGGCCTGGCCGGCGCGCACTGCGGTGAGGCGGGCGGTCAGGGCCTGCTCGATCTCGCCGGGGGTGAGCAGCATCAGGTTGGCGAGGGCGACCGGGAACTCCGGGAACTCCGACTTGGGTTCGCGCAGCATCTCCAGCAACCAGCTGCGGGTGGCCTCGCGGCCGGCGTCGGTGATCTCGTAGACGGTCCGCTCCGGGTACTGCTGGTCGCGCTCGGTCTCGCGGACGGCGATCAGGCCGGCGCCCAGCAGTCGGTCGATGGCGCGGTAGAGGCTGGTGCGCTGGCCGACGTTGACCACCTGGTCCTTCCCCCACTGCTTGAGCAGCCGCTGCATCCCGTACGGGTGCAGCGGCTTGAAGTGCAGCAGCGACAGCACGGTGAGCGTGATCGGGGAGCTCTTGGGGGCCTGGGGGGCAGTACTCATGATCCGGATACTACTACCGATGGAACTAGTTGCGCTGGCCCTAGTTGCAGTGCAACTATGGATGAGCCGGCAGCGAGCCGGTCCCGAACCGGAGGAGTTCCGAAGTGATCACCACCATCGAGCGAATCCACGTCGACCACACCACCACCAAGCGCCTCGGCCGCTGGACCGCCACCAGCAGCTTCGAGATCAAGGCGCGCAGCGGCGCCGTCGTGCTCGACGTGCGCTCCCCCGAACTGCCCGCCGAGCTGGAGATCCGGATCGACCTGCGGCGCGCCATGGTCAAGCTGCTGGTGCCCGAGGGCGCCGTGATCGACCAGTGGGACGTGGCCTGGCCCGCTCGCGGCCGGGTGAAGGACGGCCAGGGCCCGACCGGCGAGCTCGCCGGGCCGCGGATCCGGCTGGTCGGCACCGCCGACAACAGCGAGGTGCGCATCCACCGCGGCGGCATCGCGATCCTCTCGGCGATGTGCTCCCGCGAGTACCTGGAGGACGTCCGCCGGGCCCACCGCACCGGCACCACCCCCACCGTCGACGACCCCACCCGGGCCTGACCCACCTACCCCAGAAGGAGCACCCGGACATGTCCGACCACATCAACACCGCCCTGGTCATCGGCGGCGGCGTCGCCGGCCCGGTCACCGCGATCGCCCTGCAGCAGGCCGGCATCGAGGCCACCGTCTACGAGGCGTACGACGGCACCGCCGAGGGCGTCGGCGCCGCGCTCGGCCTGGCACCCAACGGGCTGGCCGCCCTGGACGCGATCGGTGCCGGCGACCTGGTCCGCGGGCTCGGCGACCCGATGAAGTCGATCGTGCTGCAGAGCTGGAACGGCAGGCAGCTCGCCGAGATCGGCAACCCCGGCACCCTGGAGCCCACTCGGCTGGTCATGCGCAGCGACCTCTACCAGGCGCTCTACGGCGAGGCCCGCGCCCGCGGCATCCGGATCGAGCACGGCAAGCGGCTGGTCGGGGTCCAGGAGGGCAGGGGCGCGGTCACCGCGCAGTTCGCCGACGGCACCACCGCCACCGGCGAGTTGCTGGTCGGCGCCGACGGGATCCGGTCCACGGTGCGGAACTTGATCGACCCGGCCGCCCCGCGGCCGCGCTATGCCGGACTGCAGGGCTTCGGCTCGGTGAGCACGCTGGCGGGCGCGGTGCCGGACACCGGCGGGAAGATGTTCATGACCTTCGGCAAGCGGGCCTTCTTCGGCCTGCAGGTGCTGGGCGGCAACGCCGTCTGGTTCGTCAACCTGCCGCACCCGGAGCCGCTGACGCTGGCCGAGGCCGTCGCCTACGGGGCCGAGCGCTGGCTGAAGGTGCTGGCCGAGGCCTGCGCCGAGGACCGCACCCCGGCGCTGGAGCTGATCCGGCACACCGACCCGGCCGAACTGCTGATCACCGGGCCGATGGAGAACATGCCCCTGCTGCCGCGCTGGAGCCGCGGCCGGATGGTGCTGGTCGGGGACGCGGCCCACGCGCCCTCCTCCAGCTCCGGCCAGGGGGCCTCACTGGCGATCGAGAGCTCGGTCGAACTGGCGCGCTGCGCAAGGGACCTGCCGCTGGATGAGGCCCTCGCTCGCTATGAGGCGCTGCGCCGCCCGCGCGTCGAGCGGATCATCAAGCAGGCCGAGCGCACCAACAGCAACAAGGCGGCGGGCCCGGTCGGGCGGGTGCTGCGCGATGCGCTGATGCCGATCGGCATGAAGCTGATGAACCAGGAGAAGTTCTCGGCGCACCTCCACCACCGGATCGACTGGGCCGCACCGGCCGCCTGACGGAACCTCACCCCACCACCGGGCATGCGACGGCGACCGTGGCCGCGCCCCACCAACGGGGGCCGCGGCCGGTCCGCCACTCCGTGTCGACAAACCGCCGAGCGGTGGTCGAAATGCGGAACAGGTCATGACAGGTGAGTGTCACCATGGTCGGGGCTGCGTCAGCAGGCTTCGGATCCAGTGGGGGGAGCAGAGCATGAGCACAGCCGGTACGACGGCCGACCTACCGCGTCAGCAGCCAGTGACGAGCGCGGACGAGCGGGTCGGTCTCAACGGTGCCGTAGCGGCCGCGTTAACGCGAGTGGTGGGCTCGATGCCCGCCCTCTACATCACGTTGGTCGTCTTCGCCGGATGGATCACCCTGGCGACCTTGGGGCCGCTGCGCGGCGCCGATCCCTATCCCTTCCCGTTCCTGCTGTTCATGGACAACGTGGTCCAGTTGGTGCTCTGCCTGGTCATCCTGGTCGGTCAGCGGGTGCTGGGCATGGCTGCCGACCGCCGGGCGGTCCAGACGTACGAGAATGCCGAGGCGATCTTCGAGCGGGTCACGGACCTGCAGGCGCATCTCGACCGGCACGACCGCGCGCTCGGCCGCGGGGTCAGCCTGCTGGAGTCGAGCCCGCACCCGTGGATCCAGCGGCACCGGGTGCAGCCGGCACCGCAGGCCGTCGACCAGACCACGGGTGTCAACGGCCGGATCGCCGCCTGGCTGACGCAGCGGCTGGGCAGCATGTGGGCCTTCTACGTCGCCGCCGTGACACAGCTGGTCTGGATCGGCATGGCGGAGCTGGGCGTGCAGAAGTTCGACCCGTACCCGTTCGCTTTCATGAGCTTCCTGTCCACCCTGGCCCAGCTCGTCTTCATGATCGTGATCATGGTCGGGCAGGACGTCCTGAACAAGGCAGCCGACCGCCGTTCCGAGCAGACCCTCCTCGATGCCGAGGCGATCCTCCACGAGTGCCGCCGGATGAAGGCGCGTCTGGTGGCGCAGGACCGCGTCATCGACAGCCTGGCCGACTACACCAGCACCCAGGTCACCCGGCAACTGGCACGGGCCGTCCATCAGAGCAGGCTTGAGGCCGCCGTCGCGGAAGGACAGCAGCAGGGCAGCCGGCCGGCACTGCGCCCCTGGGACGAACTGCCGGAGGAGCTGAAGGAGGCCAACCGTCTGCAGGCGCGCAAGCTCGGTGAGCTGCTGGCCGAGATCGGTTGCCTGATGGTTCCGACCTACGACCCGTCGCTGATCGTCGACTTCGACCAGGAGGAGGCACGGCTGCTGGCGCGGCGGGAGTACGAGCTCCGGCTGAGTGAGCGCAAGGCTCGCGGCGTGACGAAGCTGCCCAGCCAGCGGGACACGCTGGGCGACGGGCTGGTGCCTTGGGAGTTGCTGTCCGATCGGGCGCGGGAGCGGGCCGTGGACATGGTGCGGCGACTTCCCGCCATGCTGGCCGACGTGGGCTTCCAGGTGCTGCGGACCGGAGCGGGCGCTGACGGGGTGGGTGAGCTGGACTTCACCCCCGAGGACTGGGGAACGCTGGGGACGTCCCTGATGGCGGCGGGCGTGCTGGTGGCACTCGCCGAGGGCGTTGCCGATCCCGAGGAGCTCTCCGCGTTGGTCAAGCTGCTGCGGGAGGCCAGCGTCAGCCATCCCCGGCGGTTCATCCGCGAACTCGCGGGTTCGTCGACCTTCGAGACCGGCCTGCGGCCGGACACTACCTATGTCGGGTACCGGGGGCCCGCGTTGAAGACGATCCGCGAGGCCACCGCCGCCGTCGCCCGGACCGCGCCGGAGGAACTCACCGGCTTCCGCGCGTTCCTGATGGAGATCGCCACGACCGTCGCCGACGCCAACAACGAAGGCGGCTTCTTCGGCCTGGGCGCCAGGCCCCGGGTGCCCAACGAGGCCGCAGCCATGGAGGCCGTCCGAACCGCGACGCTACTCGACCGGCAGCTCAACGGGTGAGGACCCCGGAGCCGAGCAGCAGGACGACTCCGATGGCGACGAAGGCGGCGGGGACGATCCAGTGCCCCCACCGCTCGACCATCTTCACGATGCTCCTGCGGGAGCCGAGCAGGGAGCCCAGCAGGCACCACACCACCACTCCGGCGGCGAACACCGCGATCGTGACCAGAGCGGCTCCGGTGCCGATGGTGCGGAAGACCGGCGGGTAGACGCTCAGATTGTCGGCCCCGTTGACCATGGTCAGGGCCATCACCGACGCCATGCCGCTGGCCGGAACCACGGGGACATGCTCGCCGCCGCGGTGGGCTCGTGCGGCTCTGACCAGGCCCACGACGCCCAACGCCAACGGAATCAGGCCGAGCAGGCCGATCCATCCGCCGGGCACGGCGGCGAGGCCGAGTGCGACGACCATCGAGGCCACCACCAGGACCGTGAACCCGGCGGCCTGCCCCACCCAGATCTGTCGGCGTCGGATGGTCCCGCCGGCCCGGCTGGCAAGGAAGAGCACCGCCAGGACGGCGAGGTCGTCGACATTGGTCCCAGCGAACAGTCCCGCCGCCGTGGCAGCGGTCCGAGCGATGCCGGCCATCCAGGGGATCCGTTCGTCAGTGGCTCAAGGACAGGCTATCGGTGGCGGACAGCTGTTCAGAACCGGTTCAGCGGACGGACCTTCGGGGCCACCGCCGAGTTCAGCTGGAGCAGCACCAGCAGCGCCACACTGAGGTAGGTGCTCACCACTCCGAGCAACACCACTCCCACGTACAGCAGTTGTGCCACCACGATGCGCCGCCGAGCCGCCTCCACCAGCCCGTCCGGCGCATCGGCCCGCACCAGCCCGGCATCCCGCGCGTACCGCAGGCTGGCGAGCAGCAGCAGTCCGAGCACCAGCAGGTGCAGCCAGTACACCAGCAGCGCCACCCGGTAGGCCTCGTACTCGGCCAGCAGCGCGGTGGAGAACGGCATCAGCGAGATGCCGCCGAGGAACGCCAGGTGCAGCCAGGTGAGTTGCCGGTCGCTGCGGGCGAAGTGGTCCAACTGGGCCTGCTGGCCCAGCCAGAACATCCCCAGGGTCAGGAAGCCCAGCAGGTAGACCCCGAGACGAGAGGCCAACGGCAGCAGGGCGTGCAGCAGTTGGCCCTCACCGTGCAGCGAGCCGGGCGCCCAGAGCGGCCGCCCGGAGCGGAGCCGTCCGAGCTCCGGGACGTGCAGGTCCAGCACCAGCAGGGTCATCGCCACCGCGAAGATGCCGTCGCTGATCGCGGCCAGCCGGTGCACGCTGCTGCCGGCGACCCGGTGGTAGATCGTGGACATGGTTGGTTCTCCCCCGGTGCGTGGTGCGGAAGATCGCGTTCACCGCACGGGGAGGATGATACGGAGAAGGGGGAAGTCGGCCGAGCCGACGTCCCCCTCCGGCATGCCAGCCGTCCCCCTCCTGCGGGCTAGGCGTTCTCAACCTCCGCCGGGCGCTTGAACATCCGGGTCGCCGTGATCTCACCGTGGATCACCGGGCCGTCCGGGTCCGGCTCCGGCGGCAGGCCCGGCCGCAGGTGCTCCTCGACCGAGATGTACTTCAACCCGGCGCGCAGGTCGGCGTCGTTGCGCAGGCGGATCACCAACGGGAACTCGGCCAGTGCCGTGGTGTCGAACAGGCCGGTGGTGTAGATCAGTTGGACGCCGAGCGCATCGGCCACCGCGCGCTGCAGCTCCAGCAGATAGGTGGCGTTGGCGCGGCCGATCGGGTTGTCCAGGAAGAGCGTGCCGGCGTGCCGCAGCTGCGACTGGCCGCGGTCGTTGGCGCGCAGCGCGGCCATGGTGCAGTAGAGCGCGATGGCGGCGGTGAGCAACTGGCCGCCGGAGAAGACATCGGACATCTGCCCCACGCTCACCCGCTCGGCGCGCAGCACGGCGTCGGGCTTGAGGATCTCCACGCTGACGCCCTTGGGCCCGATCGCCGCCGCCACCGCGCGCAGCAGCAGCGACATGCCGTCGCGCCGAAGGTCGGAGTTCTTCTTGACGGCGGCCCGGGTGGCCTCGTCGATCACCTCGCCGAGCCGCTCGGCGAGCACCGTCTGATCCGGGTCCTCGAAGCGGATCCGCAGGAACTCCTGGCCGGACCACTCCCCCAGGCCCTCGGGCAGCCGGGAGAGCCGCTGGGCGGCGCGCAGGGTGGCGAGCGCGGACTCCACCAGCCCGCGCAACCGGTCGACGATCGAGCCGCGGTTGCGCTCCAGCTGGGCCAACTCATCGGTGAGCACCCGCAGTCGGGGCGCGAAGGCCTCGGCCCAGGCGGCCGCGTGCTCGGGCAGCAGGGCGGCCGGGAGTTCACGGATCTGCTGGCGGGCCGGGGTGCGCACCGCCTCGTAGCGGGCGGCGTTGGCATGCCGGACCAGTGCGTCGGCGGCGTCCCGGACGGCCAGGTCGGCGGCCGACAGCTCGGCGGCGGCGACTCGCAGCGCCCGGCGGGTCTCGGTGGCGGTGGTGCGGGCCTCGGTCAGCGAATCGAGGTAGGGCTCGGCGGGCGCCTCGCCCTCCTCCGGGGTGTGGTCGCGCAGACCGTCGCGCAGTTGGGCCGCCGCCTCGTCGAAGTCCGCGGCCGCCGACTGCGCGGCCTGCAGGGTGCGCAGCAACTCGGTGTGCTCGATCCGGGCGTTCTCCAACAGGTCGCGCTTCTCGGCCAGTTCACCGGTGGCGATGCGCAGCAGCTGCTGGGCGTGCTCGGGATCGGTCGGCACCAGCTCCTCGGGCAGCTCGGTGTGTGCCTCGCCGCTGGCCGGAGCCGAACGCTCGACCTCGCCGCGCAGCCGGCCGAGCAGCTCGCTGGCCGCCTGGGCGCGGGTCTCGATGGTCGCCACCAGCTCTTCGGCGCGAGCCGCGGCGGCCTGCCGGGCCGGGCCGTCGGCGCCGTCGGGGCTGGTCAGCAGCTCCTCGGCGCGAAGGCGCACCTTGTTGGTGAGCCGGTCGAGTTCGGCTCGGGCAGCGGTCTCGTCGCTCTCCGCGCGGGCCTGCTCGGCGCGCAGGTCGGCACCGACGCCGACCTTCTCGTAGAGCTGGGCGGCGGCCCGGTAGGCCTCGCGCAGCGCGGGCAGCGAGGCGGTGGGCAGCTCGTCGGCGACCGTTTCGGTGCCGGACAGCTCGGCCCGCTCGGCGCGCAGCGTGCGGGCGGTGCGGCGGGCGTCGTCGGCGGCGCGCTGGGCGGCCCGGCGGTCCTCGTCGCAGGCCTGGGCGCGCTCGGCGCAGGCGGCCTGGCGGCGATCGCATTCGGCGGCGTCCTCGGTGAGTTCACGCACCGAGCGGTGCCAGGCCGGGCGCTCGCGCAGCCGGAAGGCGAGGCCGGCCAGGGCGTCGGCGCGGCGGCGGGTCTGCTGGGCGGCCTCCCGGCGCTCCTCGTGGATCGCGGCGGCAGTGGCCCGCTCCTGCTCGGCCTCGCTGTGCGCGGCACGGGCGGAGGCCAGCTGGGCAGTGGCGATCTCGGCCTGCTCGGCGGCTTCTGACGCGGCGTCAGCCAGCTCGGCCAGGGTGCCGGACGGGCAGGAGGAGCGCCAGGAGGCGAGCCGGGCGGCCAGCGCGCGATCGCCACCCAGCCGGGCCGCGAGCGTACGGATCCGCTCCTCGCGGGCACCGGCCCGCTCGCGCAGTTCGCGGCGCTCCTGGTCGGCGGCGCTCTCGTCGTGCATCGCGGGGTTCGGCGGCACCAGGAAGAAGGCCGGCTTGTCGGTGATCGGGGCGATCAGCGCGGCGGCCGCGCCGACCGCGACGGTGGAGCGCGGCAGCAGGGCGGCGGACTGCAGCGCCTCGCGGGCCCGGTCCAGCGAGTTCGGGTCGGTGATCACCACACCGTCGACCAGCTCGGGGCGGGCGGCCAGGATCCGGTCGTGGTCCTGCGGGTCGACGGACTGCGCAAGGTAGCGCCAGCCGGGCAGCGCCGGGATGCCGTGCTCGCCCAGGTACTCCACGGTGGCCAGCACGTCAGGGCCGGGCGGCAGCAGACCGCCGTCGCCGAGCGCGGCCAGGATCCGGGAGTCGTCGGCGGCGGCGGTGCGCAGCTCGAACAGGGTGCGCTCGGCGTTGGAGATCGCGCCGTCCAGCAGCTCGGCGAGATCGTCGGCGGCCCGGTCGAGGACGTCGGGGGTGAGGCGGTTCTCCTCGTCCTCCTCATGGTACGAGGCGAGCCCGAGCAGTTCGGCGAGGCGCGGTTCGGCGGCGAGTTGGACGGCGGTGCGCTGCTCGGCGGCCAGCGCGCGCTGGGCGGCCGAGCGGGCGTCGGCGGCGCGGGCGGCGGCGAGTTCGGCGCGGCCCTCGGCGGCGGCGGCCTCGCGGGTGCGGGCGGCCGCCTGCTCGGCGGCGGCGCGGGACTGCTCCAGGCCGGCGGTGGCAGCCTGCTCGGCGTCGGCGGCGTGCAGGGCGGCGCGGGCCGGGTCAACGTCATCGGTCGAGTCGATCCAGCCGGCGGCGACCGCGGCGTTCAACTCCTGTTCCACCTCGGCCAGTCGCTGGCGCAGGTGGTCGGCGTCGGAGCGGGCCTTCTGGCCGGCGGTGGCGGCGGCCAGGCCGTCGGCCTGGGTCCGGGCGCCGTCCTGCTGGAGGTCGGCGGCGCGGGCCTCCTCGGCCTCGGCGCGCTCCTCGGCGGTGGCTGCGGCGGCCTCCAGGGCGTGGGCCAGGGCGCCGGCCGCCTTGGCGCGGGCAGCGAGCGCCGGTGCGGCGTCCAGCTCGGCCTCACGGATCGCGGTGGCCACCCGGGCGGCGCGGTCGGCGGCGGCGCGGTGGCGCAGCACCGCCTCGGCGGCCTGCCAGGCGGAGTACAGGGTGCGGGCGTCGAGCAGTTCGCGGCGCAGCGCGGCGGCCTCGGTGGTGGCGGCGGCCAGGCTGAGGGTGGCGTGGCGGTGGGTCAGCTCGGCGGTGATCAGCGAGTGGCGGGTGCGGTCAGCCTCGGCGGCGGTGACGGCGGAGGCTGCGGCGGCCACCTCGATCGCCAGGTCCTGGGCGCGCTCGCGCTCCGCGCCGGCCCGGCCGGCCAGCGCCTGGGCGAGCCGGCGGGTGCGGCGCTCGGCGGTGCGGTGGGTCTCCCGGACCGACTCGCGGGCGGTGGTGGCCTCGACGATCCGCTCCAGCAGCTCCAACGAGCCGGCGGTGAAGTCGCGTTCGGCGGTCAGTTCGGCGCGGCGGCCGAGCTTGGCGGCGAAGCCGTGCACCAGGTCGGCCAGCCCGTCGGTGTCCCGGGTGTCGGTGACGGCGCGCAGCAGCAGGTCGGTGAAGTCGGCGTCGTGCTTGACGGCGAACAGGCCGGCCGCCTCGCCCTCGTCGGCGTTCATCTCGCGCTGGTAGCGGAACAGTTCGGGATCCAGGCCGAGTTCGCCCAAGTGCTCGGTCCAGCGGTCGTGGCCGTCCTCGAACGTGAGGTCCAGGTACGGGTAGGCCTTGGCGGCCTCGGTCATCGCGTCCCGGAAGCCCTTCATGGTGCGACGGCGGCCGCGCGGGCGGGAGTCGGGGTCGCCCAGGTTGGCGCGTTCGGCGACCGGCAGCGCGTCCAGGGTCAGGCCGGGGCCGGGGCGGAACGAGTACCAGGTCTCGGCGAACTTGCGCGGATCGGACGAGACTTGGCGGCCGCGCCACTCACTGACCTTGCCGACCACGATCAGCTCACCGGTGACGGTGTGCTGCCACTCCAGCGCGACGTGCCCGCAGTCGTCGGCCAGCAGGAACTTGCGCAGCACGCCGGAGCTGGCGCCGCCCAGGGTGTTGCGGTGGCCGGGCAGCATCACCGAGAAGATCAGCTTGAGCAGCACCGACTTGCCGCCGCCGTTCTCCAGGAACAGCACGCCGGCCGGGGCGGGGCGGCGCTGGGGGCCGGCCGGCTCCTCGCCGAACATGCCCAGCTGCAGCGGCGCGGGGTTGGCCACCGGCTCACCGACGCCTCGCAGGTCCAGCACGGTGTCGGCGTAGCGGGCGCCGGCCGGACCGATGGAGTAGAGGCGGATCCGGTTGAGCTCGTACATGTGCAGCCTTCGAGAAGTCTTCGAGAAGTGACGAGTTGGCGGGTTGGCGGGTTGGTGAGTCGGTCAGAGGGAGTGGAACGGCAGGCCGGCGTCCGCGACCAGTTCCTCGCTGTGGTCGGCGGGCAGCAGGGTGGCGGTGCCGTCGCTGACCGGGACCACGCCCAGGTCCAGCAGTTCGGCCATCGCGGCGCTGGCGGCGAGCTCGCGGACCTGCAACTGGTAGCGGGCGGTGGTGCGGTAGGTGCCGCCGGCGTCGTCGGAGGCCTTCTGCAGGAAACCGGAGTCGACCAGGAAGGCGACCGCCTTGCCGGTGATGCCGATGGTGGAGCCGGCCAGGCGGCGGGCGTCCTTGGTGGCGCCGGTGGTGGAGCGGCGGGCCCAGACCCGCCAGGCGGCTTCCAGGCCGGGTGCGTCGCTGGTGGGGTCGGTGTTGTCGCCGGCGGCCTCGGCGCGCTCCTCCAGGCGGCGGCAGGCCTGGCGGACGAAGGCGTCCACGCCGTTGACGGTGATCCGGCCGAGGTAGCCGTCGTCGGCCAGGTCCTCGGGGCGCGGGAAGGCCATGGCGGCCACGGCGAGGTGGGCCAGGCCGTGCAGGAACCGGTCGGTGGTCTCGGAGGCGGCGCGGCGCGAGTAGTCGCCCATCTTGACGGCGAACACCGAGTCCTCGGCGCCGGCCAGGGCCATTCCGGCGCGCGGCGAGACCTCCAGCACCACCAGGCCGAGGCCGGTGGCCACGGCGTCGGCGAGCCGCGCGAACTGCGGGTCCTCCCGGTAGCGGCGGACCAGCTCGGTGTACTCGGTGTCGCGGGCCGGCAGCAGTTTGGCCTGCAGGCCGAAGGAGACCAGCCGGGCGGCGTCGGCGACATCGGCCGCGGTCACCGTCGGCGTGGCTGACGCGTCCTGGGGGGTGGTCATTCCTGGTGCTCCACTTGCGTACTGACGGGCGGTCAATGGGGGCTATTAATGTGGGCCATTAATGTGGATTAATATCGGGGATTAATGGCAGTAATTAACTTAATGGTAGCGATTAACGGCGGTGGCTAGTGGCGGCGTCTGGCGGGTCCGGTCAGGTTGATTCGGATTGATTGAGGTTGACTCAGGCTGATGCAGGTCATTAATGGCGACGATTACTGCCGGTCCGCCGCCATGCCGACCGCGTCCAGCAGGGCGCTGCCGACGATCAGGTCGGCCCCGCCGAACTCCGGGTCGTGCAGTTGGGTGCCGTCGTCGACGGCGAACAGCAGCCGCTCCTCCCCCTGCCGGTACGCGGTGCCCACGGGCGGGCTGGCCGCGTGCACGGCGAGCAGGGCGACCAGGTAGGGCAGCTCGGGATCCTGCTTGCGGGCGTCGGCCAGCAGTCCGGAGAGCCGCCGGGGCGCGTCGGCGGGCAGGTCGAGCAGCTGCAGCGCGGCCTCCAGCTGGGCCTCGGAGAACCGGCTGTCGTCCGGGGTGGCGACCAGATCCGGATCGGGCAGCTCAACCCCCAGGTGCTCGCGCTCCACCGGCGGGGTGAGAAGCAGCTCCACCAGATCGGTCAGCCGCACCACGGCGGGGCTGCGCAACCCGATGCCGCGCCCGAAGAAGGCGTCGGTGGGCCGGATCGCCCGCTCGATCGGCAGCTCCAGCACGGGGGCCAGCAGCTGGCCGTAGAGGTCGATGCCGGCGCGGGCGGTGGGCGCGGCGAAGGCCTGCCGGTCCTGCTCGGCACGGAACAGCGGCCCGGCCTCCAGCAGCCTGGTCTGCAGCTGGGTGTGGCGGCGGATGCAGTCCTTGACGATGTCGACCAGCTCGGCGGCCTGGCGCTTGTGGTCCGTGCCCTCGGCCTCGTCGCGGGCCCGGCGGATGTTGGTGAGGATCGCGTTCTCGTGCCGGTAGCGGTCGGCGATGTGCTCCAGCGCCTCGTCGATCAGGTCGGGAACGGCCTGCATCCAGTCGACGGCGCGGACGTTGCGGCGGGTGGCCTCCAGGGCACGGCGCAGCGTCTCGGCGTACTGCACGGTGCGGTAGCGGGCCTGCTCGGCGGCGAGTTGGGCGTCGGCGAGCCGGCCGCGCCGGATCAGCACCTCCAGCTTGACCTCGGCAGCGATCTGAGCGGAGGTCACATCGGTGTCCAGCGCGCCGACCAGGACGTTGACCGCCTCGTCGGTGGTGCGCAGGTAGACGCCACCGTCCGGGCCCGGCACCTCCTCGATCAGCTTGAAGTCGTAGTCGCGGCGCACATAGCCACCGTCCGCGCCGAAGGTGCCGTAGACCGCCCGGAAACCGCGGTCCACGCTGCCGACGTTGATCAGCGACTCCAGCACCCAGCGGGCCACCCGCTGGTGCTCGGCGGCCGGGCGCCCGGGGTGCTGGGCGGCGACCCGGGGCAGCAGGCGCGAGAGCACGGTCTCCCGGTCGGCGCCGGTGTCGAAGTCCATGTTCAGGGTGACCAGGTCGATCGCGGCGAGCCCGACCTCGGCCATCGCGTACCCGCCGTACTCGCCCGCCAGGTTGACCTTGCGGCTGTCCAAGTCGTGCAGCGGGGCGGTGCAGGCCAGCGCCTTGAGGCGGCGGGCCAGCCCCTCGTCGGCCGCGGGCCCCGGCGCGGGGCGGGCGGCCGCGGCGGGCCTGAGCTCGGGCTCGGCGGGCTGGGCGGCGATGACGGTCACGGGGGACAAGCCTAGGGCCAGCTGGGGACAGTGTCCGAAACGGGGTTGTTGCACCGGTTTACCCAGCGGCTTCGGCAGAGTTGAACACGTTCAAAACTACCTCTAGAGTGCTGGCCGTCTACTCAGGAGGGGATCTCTGATGACCGAGACCGCAGGGACGGCCGAGACCGCGAGGACGGCCGAGACCGCAGGGCCGACCGGGACCGCAGGGCCGACCGGGACCGCGGGCGTCGAGCTGCGGCGGGTGCGCCGCTGGCTGTGGATCTTCATCGTCTGCCTGGCGCTGAGCGGCCTGACCGCGTTCCCGCTGCACGCCGAGAGCACTCTGCTGGTCGACGCCGCCCATCGGCTGCCCACGCCCGGGCCGGTACTCGACTGGCTGGAGCGGATCCACACCGGGATCACCGAGACCGACCGGCGCTACCCGTTCCTCGCCTACGGCACCGACTGGCTGGCGTTCGCGCACCTGGTGATCGCCGGCGCGTTCTGGGGACCGCTGCGCGATCCGGTGCGCAACGTGTTCGTGGTGCGGTGGGCGCTCGGGGCCTGCGCCGGGATCGTGCCACTGGCGCTGATCTGCGGGCCGGTGCGGGGGATCCCGTTCTTCTGGAGCTGTGTCGACATGTCGTTCGGGATCGTCGGGGCGGTGCCGCTGCTGATCGTGCTGCGCGGCATCAAGCGCCTCGACGCGGCGCGGGCGGCCGCCGCCGTCGCGACCGCCTGACGGGCGCGGCAGCCTGGCGGACCTTGGCTGACGGTCCGCCAAGGGAGTGGCCGCGGCGGTCCGGGAGCCCCGGAAAGCCCTACGATCCCCTCAGGCGATCCGCAGCAGCTCTGACAGTGGGAGGCAGTCGGCGTGACCGGTGCGGTGATCGATCTCAACGCGGACCTCGGCGAGGGGTTCGGACGCTGGACGCTGACCGACGACGAGGCACTGCTGTCGGTGGTCACCAGCGCCAACGTGGCGTGCGGCTTCCACGCGGGCGACCCGTCCACGATGCGCCGGGTCTGCGCGCTGGCCGCCGAACGCGGGGTGCGGATCGGCGCCCAGGTCTCCTACCGCGATCTGGCCGGCTTCGGCCGCCGTGCGATGGAGGTGCCACCGGAGGAACTCGCCGACGAGGTCGCCTACCAGATCGGGGCGCTGCAGGTGTTCGCCAGGGCCGCCGGCTCCCGGGTCAGCTACGTCAAGCCGCACGGCGCGCTGTACAACCGGGTGGTGGCCGACAGCGAGCAGGCCGAGGCCGTGGTGGCCGGGGTGCTGCGGGCCGGGGCGGTCTGCGACGGCCCGCTGCCGGTGCTCGGGCTGCCCGGCTCCCGGCTCCTTGAGGTCGCCGAGGGCGTCGGGCTGCCGGTGGTCACCGAGGCGTTCGCCGACCGCGCGTACACCTGGTCGGGCACCCTGGTGCCGCGCAAGGAGCCCGACGCCGTGGTGCACGACCCGGAGGCGGTGATCGCCCGCGCGGTCGGCATGGCCAGGGACGGCCTGGTGACGGCGATCGGCGGCGAGCCGGTGGCGATCGACGCCCGCTCGCTCTGCGTGCACGGCGACACGCCCGGGGCCGCCCAGCTGGCTTGGCGGGTGCGCGGCGCGCTGGCCTCCGCCGGGATCCGGGTGGAGGCCTTCACGTAATGCGAGCCATTAATGCGCCTAGTGGCGGGCCTGGCGGTGCGCCCAACGGGAGCCATTGGTGCACCTAATGGGAGCCATTAATGAGAGCCGGCAACGAGAGCCATCGAGGAAGGCGGGCACGGCAGCATTAATGCGAGCCATTATTAATGGGGGCCATTATCAGAGCTCATGACCTGACCGTTCGCCGGATGGGCGAGCAGGCCCTGCTCCTGGAGGTAGACGACCCGGAGCAGGTCGGCGCGCTGTACGCCCAGCTGCTGGCGGCCCGGGCGGACGGCACCCTGGGCGGCGGGCCGACCGAGATCGTGCCGGCCGCGCGCACCGTGCTGCTCGACGGCGTGCCGAAGCCGGCCGCGCTCGCCGAGCTGCTGGCCGGCTGGTCGGTGGCGGCCACCGCACCGACCGACGGCCCGCTGCTGGAGCTGCCCACCGTGTACGACGGCGCCGACCTGGTTGATGTCGCCGCCCACTGGGGAGTCAGCCCGGCGGACGCGGTCCGCCTGCACAGCGCGATCGAGTACCGGGTGGCGTTCTGCGGCTTCGCACCGGGGTTCGGCTACCTGACCGGGCTGCCGCCCGAGCGGGCGGTGCCCCGACGGGCCACCCCGCGCCCCTCGGTGCCGGCCGGCTCGGTGGCGGTGGCGGGCCGCTACACCGGGGTGTACCCGAGCGCCTCACCGGGCGGCTGGCAACTGCTCGGGCGCACCGAGGCCAGGCTCTGGGACACCGCCCGCGAGCCCGCCGCGCTGCTGGCCCCGGGCACCCGGGTGCGTTTCGTGCCGGTGGCGGGGTCCGCCGATGCCTGAACTGCTGATCACCCGCGCCGGCCCGCTCACCACCGTCCAGGACCACGGCCGCCACGGCACCGCCCACCTCGGCGTCCCCCGCGCCGGCGCCCTGGACCAACCCGCCTACCTGGCCGCCAACCGGCTGGTCGGCAACGCCCCCGGGGCCGCCGTCCTGGAGACCACCCTCGGCGGCGCGGCAGTGACCGCGACCGGCAGCCCGCTGCTGGTCGCGGTCACCGGTGCCCCGGCCCGGATCACCGTCAACGGTCAACCTGCCGCCTGGGGCGCACCGGTCTTCCTCCCGGCCGGCGCGACCCTGAACGTCGGCCCCGCCGACTCGGGCGTCCGCAGCTACCTGGCGGTCGCCGGCGGCCTGGTCCCGCCGCCGGTGCTCGGCAGCCGCTCCGCCGACCTGCTGGCGCACCTGGGCCCGCCGCCGCTGCGTGACGGCGACCGGCTGCCGGTCGGCACCACCCACGGCCCACCCGCCGCCGAGCTGGTGCCGCTGCCCGCGATGCCCACCGAGCTGGTGCTGCGGCTGCTGCCGGGCCCACGGGCCGACTGGCTGCTGCCCGGCTCACTGGTCGCGCTGGCCCGGGCCCGCTACCGGGTGGCCACCGCCAGCAACCGGATCGCGCTGCGCAGCGAGGGGCCGGCCCTGATCCGGGCGCGGCACGGCGAGTTGGAGAGCGAGGGCATGGTGCTGGGCGCGGTGCAGGTGCCGCCGGACGGGCAGCCCGTGGTCTTCCTGGCCGACCATCCGACCACCGGCGGCTACCCGGTGATCGGCGTGGTGCCGGAGGCCGACCTGCCGGCCGCCGCGCAGGCCCGCCCGGGCACCCCGGTACGGTTCATACCGATCATGGGTTGACCCTCCCCCAGGGTGAGGGTCCAGCATGAGCGGCATCCGCAAAGGGGGGAAACGGATGACGGAGCTGACCATCGGGGCGTTCGCGCGGGCCTGCGGGCTGTCGGCGAAGGCGCTGCGGCTCTACGACGAGCTGGAACTGCTGCGCCCGGACCGGGTGGACCGGGTCTCCGGCTACCGCTACTACCGGCCCGAGCAGCTCGAACCGGCCCGGCTGGTCGCCCATCTACGGCGGATCGGCGTGCCGCTGGCCCGGATCCGCCGGGTGCTGGAGCTGCCGCCGGATCTGGCCGCCGACGAGCTGACCGCCTACTGGCGGCAGGTGCTGGCCGAGACGACGGCCCGCCAGGACTTGGTCACCCACCTGGTCGACCACCTGCGCGGCCGCCCGCCGGTACTGACCGGCGCCCTGACGCTGCGCTGCGCCGCCCGCTCCGACCTGGGACGGGTGCGCGAGCGCAACGACGACACCGCCTACGCCGACGCCGGCCTGCTCGCGGTCGCCGACGGCTACGGCAGCCCCAGCGCGGGCGGCGCCGCGATCGCCGCCCTGCGCGCCGTGGACCCGACGGCGCTCGGGCCGGGCGGGCTGCTGAACGCGCTGGACCAGGCGGTGCGGGAGAGCGTCGCCGACACGCCCGAGGACATCGGCACCACCCTGACCGCACTGCTGGCCTGCGGCGACCAGCTGGCCCTGGTGCACATCGGCGACTCCCGCGCCTACTTGCTGCGCGAGGGCGAGCTGTTCCGGATCACCCACGACCACACCCTGGTGCAGACCATGGTGGACGAGGGCCGGCTCACCCCGGCCGAGGCCGCCTCGCACCCGCAGCGCACCCTGCTGCTGCGCGCGCTCACCAGCACCGCCCCGGGCCGGCCGGACCTGACGCTGTTCACCGCCCGGGCCGGCGACCGCTATCTGCTCTGCTCGGACGGCCTGAGCGCGGTGGTCCGCGAGGAGCACCTGCACACCGTGCTCAGCACGGTCGCCGACCCCGAGCGGGCCGTGCAGCAGCTGGTCGACCTGGCGAACCGGGCGGGCGGACCGGACAACATCGCCTGCGCCCTGGCCGATGTGATCCCTAGCGATCCCGCGCCGTGAGCCGCCCCCGCACCCGGACGACCCGAGCGGGCACTACGTGGCGCGCAGCCGACTCACCAGTCACTCCTCAACGATCCCGCGCCGTGAGCCGCCCCCGCACCGCCGCGTGCACCTCGGCCTCCTCCGCCGGATCGGCCGCCAGCCGGCGCAGCCGCTCCAACACCCGCGCGTCCCCGGTGGTCACCACATGGCGGGCGGCCAGCTCACGGGTCGCCTCCTCGCAGTCCCACAGGCACTCCACCGCGGGCCCGCAGGCGAAGTAGAGGTCGGTGAGGGCCAGTGCCTGGGCGGCCCGGCCGCGCAGGTCGGACGAGGCGGCCTCGCCGTAGATGTACCGCAGCGTCGGCACGGCGTCGGCGGCGGCCAGCCGCCCCGCGCCGTCGACCAGCGCGGCCAGCCCGGCGCCGCGCACCCCGTGCACCTGGAGCCAGCGGCGCAGCCCGGTGACCACCGCGGGCGCGTCGCACGCCTCGCCGATGTCGGCGAGCAGCAGCATCGCGGCCTCGCCGAGCGCGCTGTCCGTGCCACCGGTGGCCGGGTCGGCCCAGCGGCGGGCGGCCGGCAGCGCCTGCGAGCCGCGCATCCGGCCCACGGTGTCCAGCGCGGCGGCGACCACTCGCTCGTCGGCGGCGGCCGCGGCGGCCTCGATCAGCGCCGGCAGCGCGGGATCGTCCTGGTCGGCCAGGTGGCGCAGGGCGGCCCGGCGCGGGCCCTCGGCCCCGTCGCGGGCGGCGGCGTGCAGCAGTTCGCGGTCCTCGGGCCGGGCGACGGCGGCCAGGCAGCGGGCCGCGGCGGCGGCCCGGCGCTCCACTGCGCCCGGTTCCGGCTCGCACTGGTCGGCCCAGGCGAGCACGTCGGCCACGCTCCAGCCGGGCGTCACCGCCGGGCGCTGGAACTGCCGCTGCCACAGGTCGAACGGGGACTGCTCGCCGGCGGCGGCGATCCGGGGGTGCTGGGCGGCCCAGAGCCGCCAGGGCCGGGGCTCGTAGGCGCCGCGGATCGCGGCCCGCAACTCGGCCTCGCCCTGCGGGTCGGCGGGGAACCGCCGCAGCACGGCGGGGGCCAGCGCGAGCAGCGCCGCGTCGTCGTCGCGCAGCGCCAACTCGTCCAGCGCCCATGCCCAGTTGCTGCCGGTGGCCGCGTACTGGCGGAGCAGCAGCAGCGCGTCCCGGCGGCCGTAGCCGGCCAGGTGGCCGAGGACGGACAGGGCCAGGCCGGTGCGGTTGTCGTCGGGGTCGGTGAGGTCGTCGGAACAGTTGAGATGCCGCTCGATGCCGCCGAGCGGAGCCTCCAGGTCCATGTAGACCCGGGCGTAGTAGAGGGAGCGGTTCTCGACCTGCCAGTCGCTGCGCGGGTCGCTGGTGACACACTCCTCAAGGGCGGCGATCGCTTCGTCACGGTCGGCTGCGAGCGCATGCAGCTGCCCGTCGCCGCGTCCTCTTTGAAGCAAGCCGAGGAGGCTGGCACTGGGGGCTATCACGGGCTCGAACATGAGGTCAGCATCCGTTGCGGCGGTCGTCGTGGCAACGGGATTTCCGTCGCCGGGGTCTGTTTGGTCTGGTCGTACGGGCGCCCGGGCGCCGGAAGCACCGTAGGTTACCGCCTGCCTGCCCGGTATGCACACAGTGCCGCGACCGGTCGAATTTCGACGTTTGGCATATGCCAGATGAGATTTCCAATCAGCTCCGTCATTCCACCCACACGCTGCGTGATCTTGTGAGACAGTCGTCTCACAGCAACCGCCATCCGAACCTCACCGACGGGACGGCCGATGAGCCACCATCCGCTCCGTACAGCGGCCGCACCGGCCCCGGTCCAGGAGGCGGCGGCCGTCGAGTGGGATTTGGTCCGGGACGCCGTGCGGTGGTCCCCGGCCGCCTACCAGCTGCTGGCCAGGGACCCGGCGCTCGGCCCGCTCACCCTCGACGAGCTGCCCGGCCAGCTGCTGCCCGAGGACCGTCCGGTGCTGCGCCGGATGGTCACCGAGGCCTTGGTGCACGGGCGCCCGGTGGCGGGCGTGCTGCGGGTCGCCGACTCGCCGAGCGCGCGGGCCGTGGCCTGCACCGGCCGGGCCGACCGGGGCACGGACGGCCAGGTGGTCGCGCTGCGCATGGTCCTCAACGCGCTCTGAGCACTGTGGCCCCAATGCGTCCGAGCAAGGTGCCCAATGGTGCTCGACCCGGTCCGACCGAGGCCCGCCCCGGCCGGATGGCGTCTTGCCTGCCCCCGCCGAATGCTTGCCAACCAGCGCACATATGCTGTCCGCCGCAGTGTCGGCAACAGGGCGGACCTGCACAAGGGAGGACCGTTCCGATGGACAAGCAGATTCTTCACAAGGCCGCGTTCCTGCTGCACGAGTGCCACGAGCCGGAGAACGTCGTGGTCGAGCGGCTGAAGGAGTACTTCCCGGTCCTGACCCTGGTGGAGCGCGAGCGCTACGTCCAGGAGGCCTGGGACCAGGTGCACACCGCGGGTGTCGACAACATCTGAGCCCCGAGGGGGCTATCCGGCAGGGCGGCGGCTCGGCGGAACCGCCGCCCTGATCTGCGCCCGCAGCTCGGCCACGGCCTGCTCCCCCGCGAACGGCTCGGAGAGCCGGTACATCCGGCGCAGCCGGTCCCAGGTGCGGCGCGACGAGGTGTCACCGATCTTGGCCAGCGCGGCCGTTGCCGACTCGTGGGCAGCCTCCGGCTCCCCGGCGAGCCACTGCACGGAAGCCAGCGTCACCAGGTCGAGCAGGGTGGACCGCTCCTGCCCTTTGACTGCCCGCAGCCCCATCGCCGCGGCGGCGTGGGTCAGCGCCGGCCGCACCGCGCGCGGGTCGTGCTCCGCCAGGGTGCGGTAGACCAGGAACTCCATCCCGTGCAGCTCGGACTCGTTGAAGGACTGCATCCAGACCGGCTGCGGCTCCGTCGAGTCGAGCACGAAGTACTCCTCGGCCTCGCCGAGGAGCCGCGACACCTCCGTGCGGTTGCCCAGGGTGGCCTGGGCCCAGGCCTCCACGGTGTTGAACATCGCCCGGGTGCGCGGAGCCGTGCCGTCCCCCGCGCCGGCCCGGGCCAGCCGCATCAGCTCCAGCGCCTCCGCACCCCGGCCGTGGTGCAGCAGTTGGCGCGCGGTGCGGGAGATCGCCTCGCCGGCCCGCGGCCGGTCGCCGGCCTCCTTGGCGGCCTGGGCGGCGATCACGAAGTACCGCTGGGCGGTGCGCTCCAGGCCGACGTCGTGGGACATCCAGCCGGCCAGCACCGCCAGGTTGGCCGCCACCAGCCAGAGCCGGCGGGCCAGTTCGGGCGGATGACGGTGGGTCAGCAGCCCGCCGACCTCGTTGAGCTGGCCGATCACGGCCTTGCGCTGCAGCCCGCCGCCGCGTGAGGCGTCCCAGGCCCGGAACACCTCGAAGGAGTGCTCCAGCGCCGCGACCTCCTCAGCTCCGGCCGGGCCGGGTTCATAGACGTCGACGATCAGGCGGGCGGCGGCGGTGATCGGCTGCCGCGGGCCCGGGCGGGCCGCGGCCTGGGCGACGGAGGCTCCGGAGAGCCAGGAGTAGAGCGAGTCGGGGATGACGCCGGCGCCCGGCAACTCCGGGCCGGCTTCGGTGTGTCCGCGTCGGTTGAGCATGAGATCCATTCCGGTGTACTCGGTGAGGATCTCTGCCGTACGATCCGGCTCCGGGGTCGCGGCCCCTCTTTGGGGGGTCGCACCGCTGCGCCGTTGCCGGGTCAGGCCGAGGTCCTCGATGGAGACGACACGGCCGAGTCGCTCGGTGAACACGGCGGCCAACAGCGTCGGTACCGGGTCGCGCGGGACCTCGCCCCACTCGATCCACCGCCGCACCCGCGAGGTGTCGGTGGACAGCTGCTGCTGTCCGATCGCCGCACCTCGCCGGTTGACCAGCCGAGCCAGTTCACCCTTCGACCATCCGGTCAGTTCGAACAGATCGGCGAGTCGGATGTTGGGTCCGTTGCCCACTCTCAAGCCCCCAGGGTCTCGGCTGAGTTCGAGCCTAACGAGCTGTCATGTGCCACGCGAGCATTCGCCAGGCTTCGCCAGGGTGCGCCAACTGGCAAGCCATGCCTGCGTAGGTGTCAGGTAGAGATGCGCCACCACGCACCGGGCCAACTGGCCCGGAAATGCGGGCTCCACGACCTCTCGGAGCCGCTCGCGGACCGCTTCGGCGGCCCGGGGGCAGGGGTGGCGCAAAGGGGTGGCGCGCCTGGCGCCGCTCCCGGCCGACCGGTCCGACCGGCGCATTTCCCCAGGATGCGTCGAGCGGTCCGGCCGGCCGGGGTCGGCTCGGGTGGCTCCCCCGGCGCGGTCGCCCGCCCACCCCACCCAGCGCGGGTGGCGACCGCTCGGATCCGCACTCCTTGGTGCGCCGGCGCACTCCCCTGTGGCCCCGGCGTACGCCGCCAGTCGACCTTGCCAGGGCCCCCGCCTTGGCCGTCATATGCCATCGGCAAGGAAGGGAAATCCGCCCCCTCATGTACTCCTCAGCGACTTCCCCCACCGCGTCCCGGATCGGAACCGCGCCACGGCCACCGGCCGCCGGGACGGTCCGCCGGCCCGGGCTGAAGCCCGCGCTCCCCCCAGCCCGCCCGGTGGGGCGCATCGAGGCACCGGGGTTCATCCCGCGCGCCGGTGAGCGCCTGCTGCGCCCCCGCGCGCCCCAGTCGGTCCCCGTCTCCGAGGGGTGGGGCCGGGTCGACAACGCCGCACTGGCGGCGCCGTCGGTGCGGGCCGCGCTGGCCCACATCACGCGGATATGTCCCGCGTTCTCGGCGCGTCAGGTGCTGCGCGAGGATGCGGCGCACATCCTGATCACCGGGCTGATCGGGCGCACCCCCGTGGTCGCCAAGTGCCTCTCCCCGCAAGCCGTGCAGGGCGACAACCGGGCGCTCCTGGTGGAGCGGTTCCGCCGCGAGGTCGCCGTCTACCGCTCCTTCGTGCGACACCGCCCGCCGGTGCGGATGCCCCGCCTGGTGGCCGCCGACCACGACCGCTGCGTGCTGGTGATCGAGCGGATCCCGGGCCGGATCGCCGCACTCGAACGGCACCCGGCCGACGCGCCGACCCCGGGCGAGGTGCGGGCCATGCTGGGCGCGGTGCGCGCGCTCAACCTCTGGCGCCCGCCGACCGACGTCTTCCAGGCGCCGCTGGACTACCAGTTCGAGATCAGCCGCTACCACTCGGTCGGGCAGCTGACCGACCGGGACGCCGGCGATCTGCGCCAGCTGCTGCACGGCCTGTCGCACACCGGCTGGCAGCTCTGCCACGGCGACGCGCTGCTGAGCAACATCATGCTGGCGCCGTCCGGCCCGGTGCTGCTCGACTGGGAGCAGGCCGGCTGGTACCTGCCGGGCTACGACCTGGCGGTGCTGTGGAGCGTGCTCTCGGCGGACACGGCAGCACGCCGGCAGATCAGCCAGCTGGCGCAGGTGGGCGGCACCCTGGCCCGGGACGCGTTCCTGGTCAACCTGGTGCTGGTGCTGATGCGCGAGCTGCGGATCTACGACGTGCCGGGCGCCGGCGAGGAGCAGCGGCTGATGATCCGTCGGCTGTACGACGACGCGGCGCTGGCGCGGCGCGCGGTCCGGGCCGCGGTGGGGACTCGCTGAGCCGCCCGGCCCCATGGGGCACGGCTACCCGCGGTCCAGCGCGGCGCGCCCGGCGGTCTCCAGCACGGCCTGCGGGGGGCGGCCGTGCACCTGGCCGCTGAGCGCGTCGCGCAGCTGGCGTTCGAGCGGCTGACGGCGGCTCAGGCCGGCGCTGCCGGTGAGCTCCACGGCCGCCCGGACGGCGTCGACCACCGCGCGGCAGACCAGCAGGTGGGCCGGGCCGGTCCGGGCCACCGCGGTCTCGTCGCCGGCGTCGATCCGGCCGGCCAGCCCCGTCACCAGCTCCTCCGCGCCGATCAGCGCGCTCTCCAGTTCGCCCAGCGCGGCCTGGTAGTGCGGTAGCGCACCCAGCGGCTCGCCGGTACCGCCGGGCGTGCGCCGGCTCAGGAATCCCACCAGCCAGTCGCGCGCGGCCCGGCCCACGCCGATCTGCACGGCGGCCAGCGCCAGGTCCCGCCAGGCGGTGGTGGTCGCGGAGCCGATGTCATCCAGGCGCAGTCCGGTCACCAGTTCGGCGGGCACCGCCACCTCGGTGAACCGCAGTTCGTGGCAGGTGGCGGCGCGCAGCCCGAGCTGGTCGCCGACCGGGTCGACCTCGAGCCCGGGGCTCTCGGCGCGGATCAGGAAGGTGCCGGTGCGCGGCTCGGGCTCGGCGGTGCGGATCCGGACCGCCAGCCAGGCCAGCGCCTCGACGCCCGGGCAGCCGGTCAGCCGGCCGCTGAGCCGCCAGCCGCCCTGGGCCTCCGACTCGGAGGACCCGCCCTGGGCCCTCGGCCCGCGGGAACCCCATGGGCCGGGTCGGGCGATCAGCGGATCGGCGGTGGCGTCCACCGCGGCGACCAGTGCCGGGCCGCGGCGCGATTCGGCCAGCAGGCGTCGATAGACGGGATTCGGCCAGCCGCCGGTGCGGGCCTGCTCGGCGTGGTGCAGCAAGGTGTTGGCGGCGAGCAGGGCCACCGAGGCGTCGCCGCGGCCGAGTTCGGCCAGCACCTCGACGACCTCGGCCAGGCCGGCGCCGGGGCCGCCGTACTGCCGGCCGACCGTCAGGGTCAGCAGGCCTATCTCGTGCACCGCTTCGACGCCCTGGTACGGAAAGGTGGCATCCCGGTCGTGCTCCTCGGCCCGGGCCGCCAGCAGGTCCACCACCCGGGGCAGCCCGCGCAGCGCGGCCGCGGCGGGCGGCTGGGTGTCGGTCGGGGTGCTGGTCATGGCTCACTGCCTCCGGGGGCCGACTGGGGCGCGACGGCCGACTCGGGGGCGCGTCGCGCGATGGGGGGCGTACGCGTGACGGGGGCGTGCGGAATGGCCGAAAGGCGCGCAACAGCCTCCCGGCCCCGATTCGGCCCTGCCGTCAGCCCTGCTGGAAGAGATCGGCCGGCAGCGGCTTGAGCAGCTGGTACAGATCGTCCGCGATCGGCCGGTCCCAGGAGGCGATGGTGACCTGCACCTGGTCGCTGCGGTCGAACTGGGCGCAGAACACCCGCCCCTCGGAGACCTTGATCTTCTTCACGATCAGCAGGTCGTCCCGGAGCATCACCGGGAAGTCCTCGGCCGACACGAAGTCCACCGGCTCCTCGATCTCCAGCGCCGCGAGCAGCTGTCTGACCTCGAACGGCACGCCGTCGGGGGTGTCCCGGGCCGGCGAGCCCTCCGGCAGGTTGCCGATGAACATCGCGGGGCCCCGGCCGCCGAACAGGTCGTAGCGCAGGAAGATCCCCTGGCACGAGCCGTCCGGGCCGGACATCATCGCGGCGCCGAAGAGCCCCGGCCAGTCACCCGGGTCCATGGCGAGCACGTCGAAGTCCGGGCCCGCGGGCGCGCCGGAACGTCGGCGGAGAAAAGACATGCCGCCATGGTACGTGTCCGCTCGGCGCGCGCCGCACCGGGCAGGCCGGGCTGGCTCGTTCGAACCACGTTCGAAGGCGGTTCACAGACGCGTCGGCTCCACGCTCCGAGACGAATGTTGACGCTGAGCAACCGTCCGGGCTACGGTCGCGATGTACGGCAGCTGCTGTGGACCTGTCCATGTGGGGGTGGCCTGCTGTGGCGCATTCGCGTGCGCTCGCGTCCCCCCGCTATGGCACATCGTCGTGCGACGGCTGCAAGTTCAGCACACCATTCACCTGAAGCACCCTTCACCCAAAGCCTGGTTCGTGGGTTCCCCGACTCTGTCGCACCTGCGGGCCACGCCCGGGACACCGACGCGTGGGGGCGTTCGGATCCCGAGCACCGGCGGCCAGGGCTCTGCCCCGCCGCCACCTCCCGGCGACGGCCGACTGCGCGCGCAGTCGACCCGGGGAACCGCGGGAGGACGCCCGGCGTCGCGAGCCGGGTAGCACAGCAGACGCCGTGCACGACCGCGTGGGGGCGGTCGGCACGGCGTCTGCCTGTCTGAGCCATCTGCCGTCGGAGCCGGCCCGGATTCCAGCCGTCCTCGGAGTCGGCGCGGGTTCCAGCCGTCCTCGGAGTCGGCGCGGACCGGGGAGCCGGCGCGGACCGGCCGACGGGGTGTCAGCCGGCCGCGCCGGGGAGCCGGCGCGGACCGGCCGACGGGGTGTCAGCCGGCCGCGGCCACCCGACTCAGTCCAGGTCGAACTCGCCGTCCTGGGCGCCGAGCACGAACGCGTCCCACTCCGCCTGGGTGAAGACCAGCACCGGCCCGTCCGGGAACCGGCCGTCCCGCATCGCGATGTAGCCGTCCACGAAGGCGATCTGCACATCGCCCGGCGAACCGTCCTCCTGCCTGGCGGAGAGCCACTCGGCCCCCGTGGTGTCCAACTTCGGCTTGGGGGACGGTGCGACGGCCTCGGCGCCCGCTGCGGCCTCGCCGCTACCCGTTTCCGTTGCCACTGGTGGTGCTCCTCCCGGACGGTGTTTCAGGACCGCCAGCGTATCGGCCAACCCGTGGGCCGGGGTGCGGTTTCCACGCCCCCCGGCGCGGGCGGCGGGCTCGGCGGGGCCGGGTTTGGGAGAGTGGCCGTGGCAGGAACCGGACGGCAGGACGCGGCAGAACTGGGAGCAGCCGATGGGGCAGATCTCCCCGCGAGGCGGGGCCGGAGCGGACGTCATCCCGATCGGGGAGGCACCGTCGGCCACCCGGGTGCCCAGCCAGGCCCCGACCCGCTCGGCGGCGCTGGGCCGGGTCGGCGTGGTGCTGGTCTCGCACAGCCGCGAGCTGGCGCAGGAGACCGCCGACCTGGCCCGGGCGCTGGCCCAGACCGACGACCCGTCAGCGGTGGCGGCCACCGGCGGCCAGCCGGGGGACGGGCTGGGCAGCAGCGCGCTGCTGATCGCCGCCGCGGCCCGCCGGGTGGACCAGGGGCACGGGGTGGCGGTGCTGGCCGACCTGCCGGGCGCGGTGCGCACCGTGCTGGCGCTGCTGGCCAGGGCGGACGAGCACGGGCTGCCGTTCCCGGTGCGGTTCGCCAACGCACCGTTCGTGGAGGGCGCGGTCGCGGCGGTCGCCACCGCCTCGGCCGGCGGCGACCTGGCGGCGGTGGTCGACGCCGCCGAAGAGATGTACAGACAGCGCAAGGTCTGAGCCTCCTTCGGCCGTGCACCGGGCTCCCCCGGCCGAGGGCCGAGGGAGGCCGAAAATGTCCGCCCCACCGCGTACAACCATCCGCGCGGCGCAGGAGTCAGCACTGCGTCGAGGGATCACACGCCGGGTCAGCCCGGCCTCGCCTGGGGAGCACCGTGCCGCGATCGGACACCACCACGCCGGACCTGACGTCCTCCGCGCCGCGTGGCAGCGCACTCATGCCACTGCGCGCGCCCGCACTCACCGCCGTGCCCGCCGCCGACCGCCTGGTGCACTGGCTGCGCCACTCCCCCGCCCATCCGCTGTTCCGCGCGCACGCCGCCCGCCGGCTGGCCGTGCTCGCCTACAGCCGGGTCACCGACCAGCGGGCCTTCGGCGCCCAGCTGGACCGGCTCTGCCAGGTCGCGGTGCCGATCTCGCTGCCGGCCCTGGAGCAGGCGGTGGCGGTCGGCCGGCCGCTGCCGCCGCGCAGCGTGCTGATCACCTTCGACGACGCCGACCGGACCGTGCTGGAGCACGCCATGCCCGCCCTGACCGCTCGGGGGCTGCCGGCGGTGGCCTTCGTGGTGACCGAGCTGATCGGCACCGACCGGCCGTCCTGGCGTGACGAGGCGGCCTTCCTGCTGGCCCACCGCGGGCAGGCCCGGGCCCTGGTGCCGGACGCCCGGTACAGCCGGTTGGAGCAGTTGGCCGCGCTGCCCGACCCGGACCGCCGGCGCAGCATGCACGAGCTGCAGGTCAGCGCCACCGCGCAGGCCCCGCGCCGCCAGCGCCTGACCCCGCAGGACCTGCGGCGGCTGCTGGCCGGGCGGGTGGCGATCGGCAGCCAGAGCCTGGGCGCGCCGGAGCTGGGGCGGTGCGACGACGAGACGGTGGCGACCGAGCTGCGCAGCGCACACCGGGAGCTGACCGCCTGGCTGGGCGCGGCGCCCACCGCGTTCGCCTACCCGGGCGGCGGGCATGAGCCGCGGGCCGCCCGGGTGCTGGCCGAGCTGGGCTATCGGGCGGCGTTCCTGACCGATCATCGGCTGAACCGACGACTGCCCAGGGAGGCACTGCGGGTGAGCCGGCTGTCGGTGGACACCAGCTTCCCCCGGGACCACTTCGAGGCGGTGCTGTCAGGCCTGCAGTCGGCCGTCAGGCGCTGGCGCGGCCTCTGAGCTCAGCGCACCCGCCAAGCCCCCGGCGCGGCCTGTGAGGTCCGCGCACGGGCAAGCGGGTGGCCCGGGCCTACGACGGCAGTGCACGGGTCGTCCCGGCGGCGCGGTCTCCGGGGCCAGCGCAGCAGCCAACCCGCCAGAGCGGGCCCGGAGGCCCTTGCACCGGTGAGCTGCCGGCACGGCCTCCGGGGGTCAGCCCACGGCCAGTCGGCCGAAGCGGCCCCCGAGGCCACTGCACGGGTCAGCCGACGGAGCTGCCTCGCAGCTCAGCGCACAGCCAACCCGCCAGAGCGGCCCCCGAGGCCACCGCACAGGTCAGCCGGCGGAGCTGTCCCTGAGGGTCACCGCACGGCCAACCCGCCGAAGCGGCCCCCGAGGCCACCGCACGCGTCAGCCACCGGAGCTGTCCCTGAGGGTCAGCGCACGGCCAACCCGCCGAAGCGGCCCCCGAGGCCACCGCACGGGTCAGCCACCGGAGCTGCCTCGCAGCTCAGCGCGGAGCCAAGCCCCCTTCGCCGCGCGGCGTAGGCGTCAGCGCACCGGGACGGCGAGCAGGGCCCGGCCCTCGGCGTAGGCTGCGGCCGCGGCGGGCAGGGCGCCGGGGCGGCCGCTCGCCAGCACCGTCAGGGTGCCGCCGCCGGTGTCGGCCAGCGTCTCGGCCGACAGGCGGCGCAGCGCCTGGGCAGCCACCGCGGCGGCCGAGCCGTGCATCACCAGGTCCGGCACGGCGATGCCGGCCAGCGCGGCGCGGATCCGGTCGGCGACCAGTTCGTAGTGGGTGCAGCCGAGCACCAGGGTGGTGGTGCCGACCGGGGTGAGCGCGGCAGCGGCGGCGATCGCGCGGTCCATGGCGGCCTCGTCGGCTGCCTCGACCGCGTCCGCCAGGCCCGGGCAGGGCACCTCGGTGATGTCCGCGGTGCCGCCGAACTCGGCGATCAGGCCGCGCTGGTAGGGGCTGCCCGTGGTCGCCGGCGTGGCCCAGATCGCGACCGCGCCACCGGACGCGGCGGCCGGCTTGATGGCCGGCACCGTCCCGATCACCGGAATCCGCGGCTCCAGTTCGGCGCGCAGGGCGTCCAATGCGTGCACCGACGCGGTGTTGCAGGCCACCACCAGCGCATCGGGTTCGAGCGCCGCCGCCGCGCGGGCGCACAACAGCGCGTGCTCCGTCAGGTCCGCCACGGTGCGCGGGCCCCAGGGCATGCCCTCCGGGTCGTTGGAGATCACCAGGTCGGCGTCCGGGCGCAGCTCACGAATGGCCGCGGTGGCGGGCAGCAACCCGATTCCTGAGTCCATCAGTGCGATCTTCACAGTGATTGACCCTAGCCGATCCGGCGATGTGGCCCATCCGGGCCGCGCCGCTGCGGCAGACTGCGGGAGTGACGCCGTTCTGGATCATCGTGTCCCTGTTGTCCGCGGCCTGCTGGTGCTGGCTGACCGTCGGCCAAGGCTTCTTCTGGCGCACCGACCAGCGCCTGCCGCCGCACCGGATCGACCCCGACAGATGGCCCGACGTGGCCGTGGTGGTCCCGGCCCGCGACGAGGCCGAGGTGCTGCCCCGCAGCCTGCCCGGCCTGCTGGCGCAGAAGTACCCCGGCCGGGCCCGGGTGATCCTGGTCGACGACCACAGCAGCGACGGCACCGCCGAGACGGCCCGCCGGCTGGCCGAGGCGGGCGGCCTGCCGCTGACCGTGACCACGCCCCCGCCGCTGCCGTCCGGCTGGACTGGCAAGCTGTGGGCGGTGCGGCACGGGGTGGAGCTGGCCGGCGAGGCGGAGCTGCTCTTCCTCACCGACGCGGACATCGCCCACGGCCCCGGCGTGCTGGCGGCCCTGGTGGCCGGCGCCGAGACCCAGCGGCTGGACCTGGTCTCGCAGATGGCCCGGCTGCGCACCGAGACCGGCTGGGAGCGGCTGGTCGTGCCGGCGTTCGTCTACTTCTTCGCCCAGCTCTACCCGTTCCGCTGGAGCAACCGGCCCGGCTCCCGCACCGCCGCGGCGGCCGGCGGCTGCTCGCTGGTCCGCCGCGACGCCCTGGAGCGGGCCGGTGGGGTGGCGGTGATCCGCGGCGCGGTGATCGACGACGTGTCGCTGGCCCGGGCGGTCAAGCGCTCCGGCGGCCGCACCTGGCTGGGGCTGGCCGAGCGCGACCCGGAGCTGACGGTCCGCAGCGTGCGGCCCTATGTCGGGCTCGGGCCGCTGTGGCGGATGATCTCCCGCAGCGCCTACGCCCAGCTGCGCCACTCGCCGCCCCTGCTGCTGGGGACGGTGCTCGGCCTGGCGCTGATCTACCTGGTCCCGCCGGTCGCCACCGCGGTCGGCCTGGCCACCGGTCAGCTGCCGGTGCTGCTCGCGGGCGCCGCCGCCTGGCTGCTGATGACGGGGACGTATCTGCCGATGACCCGCTACTACGACCGCCCGGCCCCGGCCGCGCTGCTGCTGCCGTTCACCGCCCTGCTCTACCTGCTGATGACGGTGGACTCGGCGGTGCAGCACTACCGCGGCCGTGGCGCGGCCTGGAAGGGGCGCACCTACTGACGGTCCGTCAGCGGGGCAGCCGGTCCAGGAAGGCGGCCACCAGCGGGGCGATCTCGGGCAGCTTCTCCTCGAGCGCGAAGTGGCCGGTGTCCAGCAGGTGCAGCTCGGCGTCCGGCAGGTCCCGCAGGTAGGCGCGGGCCCCCGCCTCGACGAAGAACGGGTCGCCAACGCCCCAGATGATCAGCGCCGGCGGCCGGTGGGTGCGCAGCCACTGCTGCCACTCGGGATAGCGCGCCAGGTTGCTGTGGTAGTCCAGGGCCAGTTCGACCTGGATCTCCTTGCGGCCGGGCAGGTCCAGGAAGTGCTGGTCCATGGTCCAGCCGTCGGGACTGACCAGCGACGGGTCGCCGGTGCCGCCCTCGTACTGGTCGCGGGTGACCTCCGCGGTGAGGATCTGCCGGACCGCCCGCTCCGCCCCGGGCACGCCGGGGCGGTTGGCGGTCATGGCCTGCGCGGCGGGCGACAGGCCCTCCAGGTAGGCATTGCCGTTCTGGACCACCAGACCGGTGATCCACTCCGGGTGCCGGACGGCCAGCCGGAGGCCGACCGGTGCCCCGAAGTCGAAGGCGTAGAGGGCGAACCGGTCGAGGCCGAGGGCCTTGCAGAAGCCCTCGATCACGTCCGCCAGGCTGTCGAACCGGTAGTCGAACTCGGCCGGGTCCGGGCAGTCGCTGTGCCCGAAGCCCGGGTAGTCGGGGGCGACCAGGTGGTAGTCCGCGCCGAGTGCGTCGATCAACCGGGCGTACTGGTGCGAGGAAGCCGGGAACCCGTGCAGCAGCAACAGGGTGGGCGCCGTCGGCTCCCCCGCCTCCCGGTAGAAGATCCGCAAGCCGTTGACCTCGGCGAAACGGTGGTGGACCTGCGGTATCCGCAACTCGGCCATGGTGGCCGCCCCCTTGGATTCGAGCGTCGTCCTGACATCTCGAATCTAACCATCAAAAATCACTTAGGCGGTAGTCCCGACTTCATCGGCACCTGGTGCTTGTCGGACTGCGCCGGCAGCTGGGACACCATCTGGTCGACGACGGTCACCATCTGCTCGGCACTGCCGGTCCGGCTGGGGGTGGTCTGGTTGGCGCCCTGCACGATGGCGGCCGGGATCTCGTTGACCTCGTAGCGGGCCATCTCCTGCGGCGCCTGCTCGACCTCCTGGGCCACCTGGGGCGACTCGTAGGCCGCGGTGAACTGACCGCGGTCCACCTGGTGCTGCTCGGCCCACTGGGCGGCCGCGCCCTCGGTGGTCAGGTCCAGGCCCTGGTCCCGCACCGCCTGGAAGACCGAGAGCTGCAGCCGGTCCACCTGGCCGAGGCGTTCGAGTGTGTAGTAGAGGCGGGCGTGCGCACGCTCCACGTCCTGGTCCGGCGCGCTCGACCAGACCGCCGGAATCCGGCGCAGCACGACGTCCTTGGGCTGCTTGGCGGCCCAGTCCTCCAGCGGCTTCTCCAGTGCCTGGGAGTGGCTGCAGCCGTACCAGAAGAACTCGACGACCTCACGGGTGTTGGCCTGGGTGACGGGTTGGGGGTGGTTCAGCGGGGCGTAGGTGCCGTCGGCGGTGGCCTGGGTCGGAACCCCGGCAAGACCGATGACCGCGGTGACCAGCACGGCGGCGGCACGAGCAACAGGTGTCATGGGCGCACCGTGTCAAACCGCCCGCGAGCGGCTCCAGCCGACATTCCGGGGTTCCCCCGAACGGGGCAGCCGATCCGCCCGACCGCCGGACAGCGGCGACGCCGGTGGCCGGTCCGGCGCGTGCGTGTCCAAAGCATCCGACAGACCGTCAACTTCGGTACTCAGGAACCACTGGTACGAGTGACATCGGGTGGACCGGGCGTCTCGGAGGTGGCCAGGATGGCCGCTGCAGAGCGGGCGGCCGTCGGCCCGCACAGACCCCTGGAGAGAGCCGTGCTGAAAGGGTTCCGCAGCTTCCTGCTGCGTGGAAACGTGGTCGACCTGGCGGTCGGTATCGTCATCGGGGCGGCCTTCACCGCCGTGGTCACCGGGTTCGTCACCGCGTTCCTGACCCCGCTGGTCGGCGTCGCCTCCGGCGCGGTGGGCGACTTCTCGAAGGAGTCCTTCACGCTGGTCGGCACCACCTTCCCGTACGGCGCCTTCCTCAACGCGCTGATCAGCTTCGTGCTGGTCGCGGCGGTCATCTACTTCGTGGTGGTGGTCCCGGTGACGAAGCTTCAGGCGAGGCTGGAGAAGCCCAGGGCCGCCGATCCGGCCAAGGTCGACTGCCCGCAGTGCCTGAGCCGGATTCCGGCCGCGGCGGTGCGCTGCTCGTTCTGCACCTCCGAGGTGGCGGGGCTGCCGGGCTTGCCTGCTCAGACCGCTCAGCGCGGCTGATCGCGCGCCGGTGTGCGCCCCGGAGCGCGGGGCGCACACTCCCAGGAAATTCATAGAATGTCCGGAAAGCGCTGCCGATATGTCCGATCTCCGGCCATTCGAGGAGTTTGCACTGGCGAAGAGTGCGTAAACATCTCGAACTACCACCCCTCCCAGTCTCCTCAGGGGCGCATTCTGGGCTTACGGTATGCCCCATGACCTCGCCCCGCTCCTACGACGGAAGCGGCTACTACCCTCCGTCCTTCTCGTCGGGCACGCCCATCTACGACAGTCTGGTCGCAGAGCGCGGAGTCCCGCAGATCGCGCCGATCAACGTGCCGGCCGCCCTGCCGCCGGCTCCGGCCGCGACCCCCTCCTATGCCCAGGCCTACGCCCCGGCGATGGAGTCCACCAGCCTGCTGCCGGCGCTGCCGCCGGCCCGCCTCGCGCTCGGCCCGGGCACCGGTGGCGGCTACCAACCCGCCCCGCCCGCGCCCGGCTACCCCGGCCAGGGCTACGTGCCCGCCCCGCGGGTGCCGGGTACGCCGATGCCGCCCGGCTATCCGCAGCCGGCCGCGCCGCAGCCCTGGGACCAGCAGCCCGGCCAGTTCCGCCCGGCCGCGCCCGTCGGCCAGGCGCCGATGGCCCCGGTGCGGCCGATGCCGCCGCAGCAGTTCTTCCAGCAGCCCGGCCAGCAGCAGCCCCAACCGCCGCAGCCGACCATGCAGTTCGGCCAGCAGCAGCCCTACCCGCAGCAGCAGCAGCCCTACCCGGGACAGGTCTACTGACCGAGCGACACGGTCAGCCGACCGAGGGGGACGGTCATCGACGGACCGCCCGGCACGCCACCACGGGCCTGCCGGGCGGTCCTCGCATCTGGGCACCCTGCCGGGTCCGCTACGCGCGTTACCCGACGACGACTCGGCGAGCCTAGCCTGGCAGGATGTCGACATGCCTGCACTGCTCGGACTCCACCGATACCCCGTCAAGTCGCTGTACCGGCTGAGCCCTCGGGAGGCGGTGGTCGAGCCGTGGGGCCTGCGCGGCGACCGGCGCTGGATGCTGGCCCGACCCTCCGGTCTCGCCGTCACCCAGCGGGACCTGCCCGCGCTGGCCGGCTTCCGCCCCGAGCCGGCGGAGGACGGCGGCCTGCTGATCACCGACCCCGACGGCGCGACCCTGCACGTGCCCGCGCCCCGCACGCCATCGGTCCGCGGTGAGGTCTTCGGCTGGGCCTTCGCCGCCGCCGAGGCCGACGAGAAGGCCCAACTCTGGTTCCGGGAGCGGCTCGACGACCCCGAGCTGCGCCTGCTGCACCTGTCCGACCCGCGGGCCCGGCCGATCGACCCGGCGTTCGGCGAGCCGGGCGAAACCGTGAGCATGGCCGACGGCTACCCGCTGCTGGCCGTCACCACCGCCTCGCTGGCGGCCCTCAACGACTGGCTGGTGGCCGGCGGCGGCGAGGCATTGCCGGTCTCCCGGTTCCGGCCCAATGTGGTGATCGACGGTACCGAGCCCTGGGAGGAGGACCACTGGCGCCGCCTCAGGATCGGCGAACTGACCTTCCGTGCCGTCAAGTTGTGCGGCCGCTGCGTGGTCACCACCACCGACCAGGAGGTCGGCGAGCGGCGCGGCGCCGAGCCGCTGCGCACCCTGCAGAAGCGCCGCCGGTTCGACAAGAAGGCGGCCTTCGGCGTCAACCTGATCCCCGAGCGACCCGACGGGGTGACGGGCGACGCACTCGGCACCCTCCGGCTGGGCGACGAAGTGACCGTGCTGTCCCGCGGCGAGCGATTGCCGGCGGCATAGCCGACTCAGCCGAGCACGCTACGGTGGGCCGGACGAAAGCACAGGTCGAGCAGCGGGAAGGCGGGACGACCGAGCGTCATGAGTGAGAACCGGGTCCGGGTCACGCAGGACAGCGGCTCCCGCTGGCGGCGGCGCGCCGGGGAATATGCCACGCTGACCGAGGCGCTGGCCGTCGCCGAGCCCGGTGACACGGTCACCGTGCGCCGGGGCGTGTTCCGCGAGAACGTGGTGCTCGACAAGCCGGTGCACGTGGTCACGGCTGACGGCCCCGGCACCGTGCGGATCGACCCGCCGTCCGGCACCGCACTCACCGTGACCGCCGGCGCCACCGTGCGCGACCTGGTGATCGAGGGCTGCGACAGCTCGGCCCCCGCGGTGCTGATCGCCGGACCGAAGGCCACCGCCAGCCTGGTCGGCTGCCGGGTGGACGGGCATGCCGCGGTCGGCATCGAGGTGACCGACCAGGCCGAGGTGCTGCTCACCGGCTGCACCGTCGCCAACCCCTCGGGCCTGGGCCTGCGGCTGCGCGGCGAGGCGGTGGCGCGGTTCGAGGAGTGCGAGGTGTCGGCCGCCGGGCAGGCCGGGCTCGCGGTGCTGGAGGGCTCCGGCGCCCGGCTGCACCGCTGCCGGCTGCACCATGCGGCCGGGGCCGGCGTGCTGCTCAGCGACGCGGGCAGCCTGGCCGAGCTGACGGGCTGTGAGATCTTCGAGATCCGGGGCAGCGGCGTGCAGGCGGAGTCCCGGGCGGTGGGCCGGCTGACGGACTGCGAGATCCACCGGGTCACCGGCAACGGGCTCACCCTGGACACCGAGGCCGAGCTGGAGCTGACCGAGTGCCGGCTGCACGACCTGCCGGAGAACGCCGCCGACCTGCGCGGCCGGGCCGCGCTGACCATGGAGCGCAGCGCCGTGCGGGCGTTCGGGCGCGGCGCGCTGTCGATCTGGGACCCGGGCACCCGGGTGGCGGCCACCGGCTGCGAGATCGAGGACAGCACCGGTGACTACCCGGCGATCTGGGTCAGCGACGGCGCCCAGCTGACCCTGACCGACTGCGCGCTGCACGACCTGCCGGACGCGCTCTTCGTGCTGGACCGGGACTCCCGGGCCACCGTCACCGACACCTCGTTCAGCCGGATCCGCAGCTCGGCGGTGTCGGTCAGCTCCGGCGCCACGGTGGAACTGGCCCGCTGCCGGGTGCAGGAGGCCGGGACCGGGCTGTGGTTCCGCGACCACGGCAGCGGCGGCCGGCTCACCGATTGCGAGATCGCCGAGGTGGCCACCGGGGTGATCGTCACCAAGGGCGCCGATCCGGTGCTGCGCGGCTGCGTGGTGCGCGGCAGCGCGGAGGCCGCGGTCTACGTCTCGGCCCAGGGCCGGGGCAGCTTCGAGGAGTGCCGGGCGATCCAGGGCCGGGGCTTCGGCTTCCATGTGATCGACGGCTGCCGGACGGTGCTCACCCGCTGCCGTGCCGAGCAGAACCGCCGGGCCGGCTTCGAGTTCTCCGAGCCGGGCCCGATCGCCGAGGGCTGCACCTCGGACGACGTGGCCCCGCCGCCGCCCGCCGAGTTGCCGGCCCAGCGCGCCGCCCAGCTGACCTCGGCCGCCCCGCCGCTGGTCGCCCCGCCCCAGATCTCGCCGATCCCGGACTGCCGCCCGGCCGACGAGGCGCTGGCCGAACTGGACGCGCTGATCGGCCTGGCCACCGTGAAGCAGGAGGTGCGCACGCTGATCGACCTGATCTCGGTGGGACGGCGCCGGATGCAGGCCGGGCTCAAGGCACCCTCGCTGCGCCGGCACCTGGTCTTCACCGGCTCCCCGGGCACCGGCAAGACCACGGTGGCCCGGCTGTACGGCGAGATCCTGGCCTCGCTCGGGGTGCTGCAGCGCGGGCACCTGATCGAGGTGGCCCGGGTGGACCTGGTCGGCGAGCACATCGGCTCCACCGCGATCCGCACTCAGGCCGCGTTCGACCAGGCCAGGGGCGGGGTGCTGTTCATCGACGAGGCCTACACGCTGGCGCCCGAGGACGGCGCCCGGGATTTCGGCCGGGAGGCGATCGACACCCTGGTGAAGCTGATGGAGGACCACCGCGACGAGGTGGTGGTGATCGTGGCCGGCTACACCGCCGAGATGGAGCGCTTCCTCGCCGCCAACCCGGGCCTGTCCTCGCGGTTCTCCCGCACCATCGCGTTCCCCGACTACACCGATGCCGAGCTGCTGGAGATCACCCGCACCCAGTGCGTGGAGCACCAGTACCAGCTGGCCGAGGCCACGGCCGGAGCGCTGCTGAAGCACTTCGCCACCCTGGACCGCGGCCCGAGCTTCGGCAACGGGCGGACCGCCCGGCAGGTCTTCGAGACCATGGTGGAGCGGCACGCGATGCGGGTGGCGCAGCTGCCCGACCCGTCCACCGAGGACCTCCAACTCCTGGTTCCGGCCGACCTCCCGCTCCCGCATCCGCACCCGGCCTGAGTCGTGGCAGGATGATCCCATTGAAAGATCTACGAGGCGGGGCGATAGGACGTGGCCGACAACAGCAACCTGCTGGCCGAGCAGCGCCGGGCACTGATCCTGGACGAGGTTCGCCGGCGTGGTGGAGTCCGGGTCAATGAGCTGACCCGGCGGCTGAACGTCTCCGACATGACCATCCGCCGGGATCTCGACGCCCTGGCCAAGGTCGGCGCGATCGAGAAGGTGCACGGCGGCGCGGTGCCGGTGGAGGAGGCCCGCACCCATGAGCCCGGCTTCGAGGCGAAGTCCTCGCTGGAGCTGTCCGCCAAGGAGGAGATCGCCCGGGCCGCCGCGGCGCTGGTGGCGCCCGGCAGCGCGATCGCGCTCTCCGGCGGCACCACCACCTTTGCGCTGGCCCAACACCTGGTGGCGGTGGGTCAGTTGACGGTGGTGACCAACTCGGTGCGGGTGGCGGACGTCTTCGAGCGGGCCCAGCGGCAGGGCGAGGCGGGCGGCACCACGGTGGTGCTGACCGGCGGGGTGCGCACGCCCTCGGACTCGCTGGTCGGGCCGATCGCCGACCGGGCGATCCGCTCGCTCCACTTCGACCTGCTGTTCCTCGGCACCCACGGGCTCGCCCCGGAGGCCGGGCTCTCCACGCCGAACCTGGCGGAGGCCGAGACCAACCGCAACTTCGTGTCCTCGGCCCGGCGGGTGGTGGTGGTCGCCGACCACACCAAGTGGGGCGTGGTCGGGCTCTCCACCTTCGCCGAACTGGCCGAGGTGGACACCTGGGTGACCGACTCGGAGCTGCCCGAGACGGCGGCGGAGTCGGCCCGGGAGTACATCCGGGACTTGGTCATCGCCTGAACGGGCGTGGCCGTGGCCCGAGTTGCGGTCACTCCGACCAGGCGGCACCGGCCAGGAACCGTTCCAGGGCCTCCTGATGGGGCGCGATGTCCAGGCCCTGCTCGGCGAGCCAGGCGTCCGAGTAGTACTTGTCGAGGTAGCGGTCGCCGGGGTCGCAGATCAGGGTGACCACGCTGCCCCGCTCGCCGCGCCGGCGCATCTCGGCGACGATCCGCAGGGCGCTCCACAGGCCGGTGCCGGTGGAGGCGCCGGCCCGCTTGCCGAGCACCCGCTCCAGCACCCGGATGGTGGCGATCGACGCGGCGTCGGGCACCTTCATCATCCGGTCGATCGCGCCGGGCACGAAGCTGGGCTCCATCCGGGGGCGGCCGATGCCCTCGATCCGGGAGCCGGTGGCCACGCTGGCGTCCGGGTCGTGGTTGACCCAGCCGTCGAAGAAGCAGGAGTTCTCGGGGTCGGCGACGCAGATCCGGGTGTCGAACTGCTGGTAGTGCACATAGCGCGCGATGGTCGCCGAGGTGCCGCCGGTCCCGGCGGTGGCGACGATCCAGCTGGGCTCGGGGTGGGGCTCCAGGCTCAGCTGGGCGAAGATCGACTCGGCGATGTTGTTGTTGCCGCGCCAGTCGGTGGCCCGCTCGGCGTAGGTGAACTGGTCCATGTAGTGGCCGCCGGTCTCGGCAGCCAGGCGGGCCGAGACCTCGTAGACCTCGCCCGGGTTGTCGACCAGGTGGCAGCTGCCGCCGTGGAACTCGATCAGCTCGATCTTGGCGCGGCTGGTGCTGCGGGCCATCACCGCGATGAACGGGACGCCGACCAGCTTGGCGAAGTAGGCCTCGGAGACGGCGGTGGAGCCGCTGGACGCCTCGATCACCGGCTTGCCGGGCCTGATCCAGCCGTTGCACAGCCCGTAGAGGAAGAGCGAGCGGGCCAGCCGGTGCTTGAGACTGCCGGTCGGATGGGTGGACTCGTCCTTGAGGTAGAGGTCGATGCCCCAGTCGGACGGGAGCGGGAAGCGCAGCAGGTGCGTATCGGCGGAGCGGTTGGCGTCGGCCTGCACCCTGCGTACCGCCTCCTTGAGCCAGCGGCGGTAGTCGGCGTCGGAGCGGTCGACGTCCAGGGCGCTTCCCAGGGTTTCTGTCATGTGATCTATTGTAACGGAAAGTAGTCATTCTGAGGGGTAGTGGTTCCGCTTATAGAGCACGGCGCGTGAGGGGCGACAGGGGCGCTGCCCCGCCGCCCCACCGGCCTCATCGCTCTCCGTCACCCTCCCTCGGCCGTTCGATGATCACGGCCCGACGGGCCCGGTACTCCTCCTCGTCGATCTCACCGCGGGCATAGCGCTCACCGAGCACCGCCAGCGGGCCCTGCCGGCCGGCCTGGTACGGCCCCCAGCAGCCACCCCGGCGCCACACGGTGCGGCGCAGCACCACGAAGACGATCACCAGGAACAGCAGCCAGAAGAACGGGAAGAACAGGAACCACGGGTGCCAGGCGTGCGTGGCCAGCACCGTGGCTGCGGCGGTCGTGTGCATGGGGATCCATCTCCTCGGGGTCGGCCCGGCCTCCACCGGACCTGTCCCCTTGAGCGTCCCGCCGACCCGCCCCTTGGCGCGTCGCCTCGGCGGCGGCAGTGCGACTACCACCCGGGGAGTACGCGAGCCGGTGTCCGGCTACTTCGCCAGTACCTCCTGGGGGTTCGCCAGGTACGGCTCCCAGGCCAGCTCCGCCGCACCGAGCAGTCCGGCGTGGCACAACTGCGCTGCGACCAGCGGTACTTGGTCGCAGCGCCCCCAGAGGCTGTGCCGCATGGCCACCTCGGGCAGCCGCTCGGGGGCCGCCTCCAGCAGGTCCTGGTGCAGCCCGCTGAGCACGATCCGGTCGGGGTTGAGGATGTTGGCCAGGCCGGCGAGGCCGAGCCCCAGCCGGTCCACCACCCGGTCCACGGCTGCCCGGGCCGCCTGGTCCCGGTCGGCCGAACGGGCCAGCTCGCGGGCCTGGTCGAGCAGCGGCAGCGACGGGTTCGGGGTGCGGCCGGCGGCGGCGAACAGCGCCTCCGGGTCCGTCTCGACGTTGAGGCAGCCCCGGTTGCCGCACGGGCACGGCCGGCCGAGCGGATCCACCGTCAAGTGCCCCACCTCCAGGGCGAGTCCGGCGCTGCCGGTGTGCAGCCGCCCGTCCACCACGAGGGCGCCGCCGACCCCGCGGTGGCCGGAGGTGACCAGCAGCAGGTGGCGGGCGTCCCGACCGGCGCCGTGCCGGTGCTCGGCGAGCGCCACCAGGTTGGCGTCGTTGCCCACGGCGGTGGGCAACGGGTGGCGGGCCCTCAGGCCCAGGTCCTGTGCGTTGACCGCCGTGGCGAACAGCTCGGCCACCGGGGTGCCGCCGGGCCAGCCGAAGGTCAGCGCGGCCAGGGCGGTGCCCTCGGGTTCGCGGACCGGGTTGGGCAGGGCGAGTGCGGCGCCCAGGCAGCGGCGGCGGTCGGCGCGGACCAGTTCGGCGCCGGCGGCGGCGATCGCGCTGAGCACCTGCTCGGGCTCGGTGCTGGCAGGCAGCGGGTGGTAGACGGCCTCGCCGAGCGTGCCGCCGCGCCCGCTCAGCACGCCGCCCAGCCCGCTGAGTGCGACCGACAGCCCGTCGGCGTGCACTTGGGCGGCCAGCACCACCGGTCCGTCGGGCGCCGGGGCCAGCCGGTGCGAGGGGCGGCCGCGCCCGCTGCCGATCGGGTGGGCGTCGACCGTGACCAGGCCGAGCGCGGCCAGCTCGGCGGCGATCGCCCCGGCGGTGGCGCGGGTGACGTCGAGCGCGGCGGTGAGCGCCGACCGGGTGGGGGCCCGGCCGGTGTGGATCAGCTCCAGGGCCGGCCCGAGCAGGCTGCGGCCACGGTCCGGAGCGGTCCGGCGGACCGGCTCGAATCGGCTTGTCGAGGTGTTCGGCACTCCTCTATTCTGACTTTGTGCCGCTCCTAAACAAAAAGCCCGCCCGCTCTCACCCCCTCGAATCTCACCCGAACGGCTCAGCGGACCCCTCGGCCAGGACGGCTGCGCGGCTCGCGCTCACCGCGTTCTTCGCCGTCGACGGCTTTCTGTTCGCCGCCTGGGTGGTGCGCATCCCCGATGTGCGCGCCCAGGTGCACGCCTCGCACTCCGCCCTCGGGCTGGCGCTGCTCTGCGTCTCGGCCGGCGCGGTCGCGACCATGCCGCTGATCGGCCGGCTCTGCCTGCGGTTCGGCACCCGGCCCACCACCGTGGCTTCGCTCGCGCTGCTCAGCGCCGCGGTGATGCTGCCGCCGCACGCCCACTCGGTCCCGGTGCTCGGCGCGGTGCTGCTGCTGTTCGGCGCGGGCTACGGCGCGGCCAACGTCGCGATGAACAGCGCCGCCGTGGAGCTGGTCGCCGAGCTGCGACGGCCCGTCATGCCCAGCTTCCACGCCGGCTACAGCCTCGGCGGGCTGCTCGGCGCGGCGGTCGGCGGGCTGCTCGCCGGGCCGCTGACGGCCACTTGGGCACTGACGCTGAGCGGCCTGCTGGGGCTGCTGGTCACCGGATTCGCGGGGGCGGTCCTGCTGCGCGGGGCACCGGGGGCTGCGGCCGACCCGGGCGCGGGCACGCGTGCTGGCGCACGGGAAGTCGACCGGGTCGACGTTGGCGTCCGAGTGCCGCATGCCCGCCTGCTGGTGCTGCTGCTCGGCCTCACCGCGCTCTGCAGCTCCTACGGCGAGGGCTCGCTGGCGGACTGGGCCACTCTGCACCTGACCGACGACGCGCACGCGAGTGCCGCCGTCGCCGCGTTCGGTTACGCCACCTACGCGTTCGCGATGACCGCCGGCCGGCTGGCCGGGACCTGGCTGTCCATCCGGTTCGGGCCGGCCCGGCTGATGGTCGCGGGCGGCCTGCTCGCCGGGGCGGGGATGCTGGTGGCCGCACTCACCCCGTCGGTGCCGGTGGTGCTGCTGGGCTTCGTCCTGGTCGGCCTCGGGCTCTCCAACCTCTTCCCGCTCGCCATCGCCCGGGCCGGCGAGACCGGCGGCCCGGGCGGCGTGGCCACCGCCTCCATGCTCGGCTACGGGGGCATGCTGATCGGTCCGCCGGTGATCGGGTTCCTCGCCGACGCCGCCGGCCTGCCACTCGCCCTCACCACCGTGGCCGCCGCCGGCGCGGGCGCGGCCGGCCTCTCCCTCGTGGTCAACCGCCCGCAGGCCACCCGGAGTTGACCGCTGCGGCGACAACCTCGCGGCCGGCCCGGCCGGTTCGCGGAACTCGGTCGCACGCTGAGGAGTTGAGCGGGCATGAGCGACTTACTACCCGACCTCATCGTGTTCGGGGCGCTGCTCGCGCTGCTGGGCGTCCTGACCTGGCTGCGGGGTGTGGTGCGCCGGCGCGGGAGTGCGGGCTCGGCGCTCCAGGGTGCACTGGTCGCCTTCGAGCACTCGATGCGCGTCACCTCCTACGAGGCCCACCAGGAGATCCGCGCCCAGGCGCAGCGCCGGACGCCGGCCCTCTCCCCCGACGACCCGCGGTGGAACGGCCTCGCCATGCTCCGCCAGGGAGCGGCCCGGCCCTCCCGCCTGCGCCCCATCGCCCGCCTGCGCCACTGGTGGCGGGGGTAGCCGGTTAAGGTGCCCGCTATGCCTGTTGAACACCTGCGTGCGGCCGACCGTCACCCCACCCCCTGGCGCAACGGCGGCGGGGTGACGCGAGAAGTCGTCAGCACCGACTTCTCGCGCGTCAGCCTCGCGGAGATCGCCGCCGACGGCCCGTTCTCCGCCTTCCCCGACCAGCAGCGGATCCTCACGGTGCTGTCCGGCGAGGGCATCGAGCTCACCATCGGGGACGCACCGCCGGTCGTGGTACCGCCGCTGCAGCCCTTCGCCTTCCCGGGCGGCGCGGCCACCGCCTGCCGACTGCTCGGCGGCCCGGTCACCGCACTCAACCTGATCACCCGCCACCCGGACCCCGCCATCACCCTGCACCCGCCGGCCACCCTGCACCCCGCCCCGGGCCGCCCCCACCTCGCCATCGACCTGACCACCCTCGACGCCACCCTGATCACCCACCCCAGCACCACCCCAACCCCCACCCCGGCCGGCCCCTGCGCGGTGCTCACCCTGTGACCGCCATCGACCAGGCCCGGCGTTTCATCAGCACCCACGTCGTCAAGGCAGTTGGCGCCGTGCTGGCCGGTTCGGCCGCGCAGGGACGAGAGACGGCCACCAGCGACCTCGACCTGGCAGTGCTGGTGACCGGGGCCAGCTACCGGCAGACCCTGCGCTTCGAGGGCCGCGTCATCGAGCTGTTCGCCCACACCCCGGAGGTCCTACCGGAGTTGTTCGCAGCCGGGCGGGCAGACCGCCGCGGGGTGATGCAGCGGATGTACGCCGAGGGCGTGGTGCTCCTCGACCCGAGCGGCCAGGTCGCCCAGTTCCAGGCGGCGGCCGCAGCCGAGCTATCCGCCGGCCCGTCACCGCTCACCGCCGCTCAGCGCGAGGCCCTCCGCTACGCCCTCACCGAGGTACTCGACGACCTCGACGATGCCGCCGACCCCGACGAACGCGGCACCCTCGCCGACCACGCCCTGTGCCAAGCGGCCGACCTGCTCTGCGACCACCGGCGTGCCTGGACCGGCAGTGGCAAGTGGCTCCCCCGCCGCCTGCGCGCCGCCGACCCGCAGCTGGGCACCGCGCTACTCACCGCGCGCCGCACGGCCGCCACCGACCCGGCCGCCTTCCTGGAGCACGCCGGCCAAGTGCTGGACCAAGTCGGTGGCCCGTTGCGGGAGGGCTATTACCGCCCCTGGCAAGCGAGTTGACGGCTCCTCAGCCCCGCACCATGAACACGTCCACCGGGTCCGCCCGCTCCTGCGCGAAGCCGAAGCGCTCGTAGAGCCGGCGGGCCGGACTGCCCTGCAGGACGTTGAGGCGGACCAGTCCCGTGTCCGCCAGGACGCGTGCCAGCACGGCCGTCCCGATGCCGCGCCCCTGGAGCGTCGGGTCGAGGTAGAAGTGCTCCAGCCAGTGGCCGTCGTCGGCCGGACGGAGTGCGACGCTCCCGGCGAAGGCGCCGTCCACCAGGATGACGCTGGTGTGCTCGGGCTGGAAGGCGTCGCGCATCCGCTGCCGGACCCGGTGCGGGTCGTAGCGGCCCAGGCGCTCCAGGTCGGGGCGCATCACCGCGGCCCGCAGCTCGACGATCGGTTCCAGGTCACCGAGTTCGGCGGGCCGCAGCTCGACACTGCTCGTCATCGTGCTCACTCCCCGGTCGGCGGCCGCAGGTCCCAGCCGACCAGGGCCCGCAGTTGCTCGGCGGTGATGCCGTCCGGCAGCGGGGTGGGCGCGGCGTGCCGGAACGGCGGCTGCCAGCCGTCGACGTCGGAGAAGCTGCGCACCACCTTGGCGGGGGCGCCGGCCACCACGCTGTAGTCGGGGATCTCGCCGCGCACCACCGAGCCGGCGGCCACCACCACGTTGCGGCCCAGCCGGGCACCCGGCAGGATCACCGCGCCGGTGCCGATCCAGCTGCCGGAGCCGATCTCCACCGACTCGTTGCGCGGCCACTGCTTGCCGATCGGCAGCGTGGTGTCCCGGTACTCGTGCGCCTGGTCGCTGATGTAGACATTGGGGCCGGTCCAGACGTCGTCACCGAGGACGATCGACTGATGGCCCACCAGATGGCTGCCCCGGCCGATCACGCAGCCGCCGCCGATCGTGATCACCGGCTCCGGGCCGAGGTCCAGGCCGGGCAGGAAGCCCGCCGACAGGGTGACCCGCTCGCCGATGATGCAGAACGGGCCGATCCTGATCGAGCTCTCGTTGAATATGGTGCCGGTCGGGAAGGCCAGGGTGCTGCCGTCGCCCAACTCGCCGAACCGGTACGGGCCCGGGCTGGCGCTGCTGACCGCGCCACGGGTCTGCACCCAGCGCCAGCCCCGGTGCACGGCCCGCCCGGTGGCGTGGCGGGCCCGGGTGCGGACGGTGGCGAGCAGGCGGGCGGCAAAGGGCATGCGCACACCGTAGCCGCCCCCGGCACCCGCCCGAGCGCCGGGGGACGAACATCACAGCAGGTCACTGGGTCAGGCGCCGGGCACCGCCCACGGCGCGGGGCGGCGCTCCAGGAACGCCCGCATCCCCTCCTGGGCCTCGGGTGAGCCGAACAGCCGCGCCGACTGCGCCACCCGGGCCTCGGTGTCGGCCTCGAACGAGGCCAGCACCTCGGCGCTGACCAAGCGCTTGGTCTCGGCGAGCCCCTGCGGGGAGGCCAGCCGCAGGGCGTCCAGCACCTGGGCGAGCGCCTGCTCGGGCTCGTCGGTCGCGATCGTCACCAGGCCCATCCGGGCCGCAGCGGCGCCGTCGAAGGTCTCCCCGGTCAGGTAGTAGCGGGCCGCGGCGCGCGGCTCCAGCTTGGGCCGCAGCGGCAGCGAGATCACCGCGGGAGCCAGGCCGAGGCGCACCTCGGTGAACGCGAAGGTGCAGGCCGGTCCGGCGATCGCCAGGTCCGCCGAGCCGACCAGGCCGAGCCCGCCGGCCCGGACGTGCCCGTTGGCGTAGGCGATCACCGGCTTGGGGCACTCCACGATGGCGCGCTGGAGGTCGACCAAGCCGCGCGGCCCGACGGTCGGATCGTCACCGGTCGCCTCCGACAGGTCGGCGCCCGCGCAGAACACCTTGCCGGTGTGGCCGAGCACCACGGCCCGCACCTGCGGGTCCTTGGCGGCCCGGGCCAGGCCCTCGGTCAGTTCGGCCATCAACCGGGTGGAGAGCGCGTTGCGGTTGTGCGGCGAGTCGAGCTCCAGGGTGGTGACGGAGCCGGCCGTGCTGACGCGGACGAGCGGGCCTGCGGGTGCGCTGGTCATCAGGGTGGGACCTGCCTTCCAGTAATCCGATGTGAGGGTGGGTCGGACGAACTGGAAAGACTCTGGCATGCCCCGGCTCAGAACACCATGGTCGACTGGACCACACCGGGCTCAGAAGACCATGGTCAACCGGACCGCACCCCGCTCAGAACACCACGGCTTTCAGCAGTCGGCGTCCGGCCCGCACCACCGGCTGCGGCAGTGTCGGCCCGGCGTTGGCCAGCACCAGCGCACCGGCCCGCGCGTCCGGGCTGAACCCCAGGTAGGCCGTGAAACCGCGGGTGCCACCGGTGTGCCAGAGCAGGGTCCGGCCGTCCGTCTCCCGCCGGTTCCACACCAGCGCCACCTGGTTGGCGCCGTGCTCCGGCCGCGCCCGCTCCTGCTGACTCGCCATCAGCGCGGCGGTCAGCTCCGGCACCGACTCGGGCCGCAGCTGGGCCTGCAGAAAGCGCAGCAGATCGGGGCCGCTGGTGTAGATCGCGCCGGCGCCGACCAGGGCGTCGAACGTCCAGTGCTCGACGGCGCGGCCGTGGTGGTAGCCGGTGGCCGCCCCTGGCAGCAGCTCGTGCGGCCCGGCGACCAGGGTGTCCCGCATGCCCAGCGGCCGCAGTACCCGTTCGGTCAGCAGGGTCGCGTAGTCGGTGCGGGCGGCGTTGGCGAGCAGCTGCCCGAGCAGGCCGACGCCGAAGGTGGAGTAGCGGACCTGGCCCCGCCGCCTGGAGTGCAGCCGTGCGGCGTCGTGGTAGAGGTCCTGCAGGCGGTAGCGGCGGTACGGGTTGCTCAACCAGTGCCGGGCGGCGCGCCGGTAGAGGCTGGGCGGCACCCTGGGCAGGCCGCCGGTGTGGGTGGCCAGCTCCAGCAGGGTGACCGTCGTGGCCGGCGCCGCGTAACCGGGCAGGTGGACGGAGATCGAGTCGTGGTAGCGGACCTCGCCGCGCTCGGCCATGTCGGCGAGCAGCAGTCCGGTGAAGGTCTTGGTGAGCGACCCGAGAGCGAACGTGGTGCCGGGGCCGACCAGCCGCCCGGCCGCCGCCCAGCCTGCGGTGAGCAGCTCCTGCTCCGGGCCCTGGACGACGGCCGCAGCCAGCCCGGGCACCTGCCGTTCGGCGAGCAGCGCGGCGGTCTGCCCGGCCAGCAGGTCGGCCAGGCCGGCACCGGTGGCGGCGGTCATGACGCCACCGCCAGGGCCCGGGAGACGGTCAGGGTGCCGGCGACGGCGGCCACGATGGTCGGGTGGTTGTGGTTGGTGAAGGCATGCAGCGGGTCGTCGGACGGGCGGGTGATGCCGTTGGGCAGCATCCCGTCCTCCCGCTGCCCTGCCGCGAGTTGCTCCCAGGCTTGCGGATACCAGTCGGGCTCGGACAGGCAGACGTCCACAGCCAGCAGCTCACCGAGCAGGTCCCAGGAACGGGTCTCGGTGAACACCTCCACCCAGACCGGCAGCCAGCGGTGCAGGTACTCCTGCAGCCGCGGGTCGATGCCGTCCGGATTCCTGCCCCAGTCGGTGAGGTGGAAGACGGTGTGGGTGACGCCGTAGGCGTTGTAGGTGTCGAGCATCCAGGGTTCGGGGGTACCGCCCAACCAGGTCTGTGCGACCAGGGCCGGCACGTCATCACGGTCCGGCAGACCGATCCGCCGCTGGGCCGCCACCACTGCGAGGCGCCGGTTGGGCACGTGCTCGGGCACGGCGGCCGCACGCAGACCCGCCAGATGGGCGACGAAGCGTTCCAGCGGCGGGTGGTGCAGGCCCGCCATGGCGAAGTTGGAGTAGATCTCCAGCGGGTGGGTGGCGGGCGGGGTGTGCCGCTGCATCGTGTGGAGCAGTTCACCGTCGCCGTACTCGCGCCAGGCGAAGTCCAGTAGTTCCTCGGCGGTCCGCGCGGTCTCCGGTCCGGCCACCGCCTCGCGACGGACGACCGCCGCGGCCATCGCCACTTCGGCGAGCGCCTTGAGGGAGTTGCCGGGTATCTCCCAGTACGGCACGTCCCGAGGCAGCGCGAAGCTCGCGCGCATCCGCCCGAGCCAGGCCATCGCCTGGTCGGCGACGTGCTGGGCCTGACGGACCGTGGTGACGTCCATTCAGCTCTCCCCTCGGGCGAACCGGCGGGCCAACGCGACGTCAAGCATGGTGCGCGGCTGGTCGGCGGCGAGGAATTCGAGGTGTTCCAGGGCCGGGGCCAGCAGCGGTTCGGGGGCCTGCTGCTCGTCCAGGGCCAGCCAGCGGGCCAGCTTGGCGGCGCTCGGGTAGTCGCGGCGCAGCAGCGCGCGGCTGACACCGCGCACCAGGTCGAGCCGGCGGCGGCGGGCCTGCTCTCGCAGCGGGCTGGCCACCGGCGGGAGCGCCAGCGATGAGCAGCGGACCAGTTCGGTGGACCAGGCGGCCCAGTGCGGCACCTCGGTCGGCGCCACCGCGGTCCCGGCCAACCCGGGCCAGCCGTCGGCGGCCACGCCGAGTTCGGCCAGTGCGGCGCTCAGCGCCTGATCGCGCAGCGCCCAGAGGGCGCCGTCGGGGTCGGTGCCGGGCGGTGCGGGGAAGGCGCCGACGGCGGCGTGAACCAGTTGGGCGTCGGCGGCCGGAAACGCGTGGCCGGCCAGCAGGTACACGCTGAGCACATCGGCACCGAGTACCCGGATGGCGGCCAGCGCTGGCACTTGCTCGGGCTGCTGGGCGATCTTGCGGTACAGGCTGAACGGGTCAGCCGTGCCGCTGATCGCCTCGACCAGGTCGGCGGCCAGTGCCTGGGCGGCCGAGTCGACCGCGCCAGACACCGTCTCGTGGTTGATGGGCACGGGGCTTCCGGGTCCTCTTAGAACGCCGCCGCGCAGGCGAGGTTCTGGACCGAGCCGACGAAGGCGTCCTCGACCGGCTCCTTCTTCCGCGGGTCAGCCTCCAGCAGGAGGGCGGCCGCGATCAGGAGCAGCGCCAGGCCATCGGCGGAGCCGGGGCCGTAGGACTTGGAGGCCTCGCTGGTGGCGACCAGGTGGCGCACCGCCTCCTGGTCCCCTTTACCAGGGACCACGAAGTCGTAGGTTTCCAGGACAGACATACCGTTTACCTCCTTGGGCAAAGTCGGGTCCGGTACTTCCACGCTGCGCCGAACGAGCCGGGGCTGGGCTCTCCTGTTAGGCCATTCGGGTATGCCGGCTCGGCAGCCCCCGGCGCGAGAGACCGACCTGACTGACCATCAGGACCGCGCCACGGCCCGCGCCGTCGACCACGTAACGTTCTGGCCGTGATCAACGACGAGAGTGCCGCGACCGCGCCGGCCGGACTGCCCCCGGGCGCACCGGTGCCAACCCAGCGCCAGGCGCCGCCGGGCGCTGCCCCGACCCGCCGGGCCTGGACTCCGGTCTGGGCGGCCGCGGCGCTGGCGCTGCTGCTCGGGGTGGGGTGGGCCTGCCGGCTGGCCGGACCGGTGGGAGATCTCTCCGCCCAGTGGGCCTGGGCCGACTTCGCGGCCCGGCACCCCGGCGCGGCCTATGACTTCGGCTGGTACGGCGGCGTGCACCCGGTCTCGTACAGCGCGCTGACGCCGTATCTGATGGCTGCCGTCGGGGTGCCGGCGGTCGGGGTGGCCGCCGCGGTCGGGGCGGCGGCGCTGCTGGCCGTGCTGGTGCGGCGGATGCCCGCGGTGCGCCGGCCGCTGCCGGTGGCACTCTGGGGTGCGTTCGCGATGGCGGCGAACGTCATCGCGGGGCGGGTCACCTTCGCGGTGGGGCTGGCGTTCGCGGTGGCCGCGGCGGTGGCGGCGCTACCCGGGCCCGGCCGCGCGGTCGGCAGGTGGCGGCTGGCGGGGGTGGCCGCCCTGGCGGCGCTGGCCACCATCGGCAGCCCGGTGGCCGGACTGTTCGTCGAGGTGCTGGCGGCGGCGCTGCTGTTCAGCGGGCGGCGCCGGGTCGCGGTGGCGCTGGGGGTGCCGCCGCCGGTGCTGGTGATCGGTCCGAGCCTGGCGTTCCCGTTCGACGGGGTCTACCCGATCCCGCTCTCAACGGTGATCGTCACCACCCTGTTCGCGGTCGCGATCGCGCTGCTCAGCCCGGCCGGGTGGCGCGCGGTGCGGATCGGCAGCTGGCTCTATGCGGCGGGCACCGTGCTGACCGCCCTGGTCACCAGCCCGATCGGCGGGAACGTGCAGCGGCTCGGGCTGCTGTTCGGCGGCGTGGTGCTGCTCGCCATGGTCTGCTCGGACACCTGGGGCACAGCCGGACGCCCGCGCCGGGTGGCGTTGGCGGTCACCTGCGTGCTCGCCCTGGGCTGGACGGTCAACGCGGACGTCGTCGGCATCCCGCAGGCACCGCCCGCGAACCAGGCCGACGGGCTGCTCATCGAGCTGCGCGCCCTGCACGCGGAGCAGGCCCGGGTGGAGGCGGTGCCGAGGCTGGACCACTGGGAGTCCTGGCGCCTGCTGCCCACGGTGGAGCTGGCCCGCGGCTGGAACCGCCAGGCGGATGTGGAGCGCAATCCGTTCTTCTACGACGGCTCGCTGACCGCCGCGCGCTACCACGACTGGCTGCAGCAGTGGTCGGTGCGGTACGTGGTGCTGCCCACCGGGCGGCTGGACGTGGCCGGCACCAAGGAGGGCGCGGTGGTGCGCGCCCGTCCCGCGTGGCTGGAGCCGGTCTGGCAGGACCAGCACTGGCAGCTGTTCCGGTTCACCGACGCCCAGCCGATGGTGCCGGCCCCGGCCGCGGTGGAGCACGCCGACGACGGTGAGGTGGCGCTGACGGTGCCGGCGGCCGGCTCGGTCACGGTGCGGATCCCCTGGTCGCCGTGGCTGGTGGCGCACGGCCCGGCCGGCGCCTGCCTCCGCCAGGACGGCGACTGGACCAGGCTGACCACCACCGCGCCCGGGCGGTACCGGATCGACGGCCGCTACAGCTGGCCGCGCGGCTCGGCCTGCTGAGCCGGGGCTGCCCGGCCACCCGGCCACCGGGCCGCGCCGGGTCGGAGCGGTCGGCCGGGTCGTCGGCGCCCCGCCCACAGGGGGGAGGCGGGGAGCCGACGGACCGTCAGGCGGCCGAGCCGTCGTCGTCGGCCGCGTCCTCCGAGCGGCGGCCGGCCGCGCCGTGGCCGCTCGCACCGAGGTCACCCGCACCGAGGCCGCTCGCACCGAGGTGCCTCGTGTCGACGTCGTCCGCGTCGACATCCAACGCATCGACGTCCAACGCGTCGATGTCCAGTGCGTCGACGTCCAGCACCTCGACGTCAGAGGGGTCGATGACGAAGGTGTGGGTGCCCTCGATCACTCTTGGGACCTTTTTGCGCTCCATAAGTGCTCTCCTTCAGCAAGGCTGCCGTGGCAGAGTCCTCCGGCGATCGCAGACCCGAGACTACCTTCCGTCGCCAGCCATGTACATGGCGTTCCGGTGCGAAGCCCGCGCCGCGCGCCCCGTCAGCCGAGCCATCCGGGCCTGACCAAGCCCGACTCATAGGCGAGGACCACCAGTTGGGCCCGGTCCCGGGCAGCCAGCTTGACCATGGTGCGGCTGACATGGGTCTTCGCGGTGAGCGGGCTGACCACCAGCCGGCGGGCGATCTCGTCGTTGGACAGCCCCATCCCGACCAGGGTGAGCACCTCCCGTTCGCGTTCCGTCAGCACGTCCAGCGAGGGCCCCGCAGTCCCCGCCGGCGCCTTGGAACGGGCCGCGAACTCGCCGATCAGCCGCCGGGTGACGCCTGGCGAGAGCAGCGCGTCGCCGGCCGCGACCACCCGCACCGCGCGCAGCAGGTCGGCCGGCTCGGTGTCCTTCACCAGGAAGCCGGCCGCGCCGCCGCGCAGCGCCTCGAAGACGTACTCGTCCAACTCGAAGGTGGTCAGCACCACCACCTTGACCGCGGCCAGCTCGGGCCGGCCGGTGATCTGCCGAGTGGCCTCCAGGCCGTCCGTCCCGGGCATCCGGATGTCCATCAGCACCACGTCAGGTCGCAGTTCGGCGGTCAGCCGCACCGCCGCCTCACCGTCGTCGGCCTCGCCGACCACGGTGATGTCGCGCTGCGCGTCCAGCAGTGCCCGAAAGCCCGCCCGGACCAGCACCTGGTCGTCCGCCAGCAGCACCGTGATCATCGGTCAGCCTCGTCCCGTCGCCATCCGTCAGCCGTCCGTCCCGCCGGCAGCCAGGCCAGCACCCGGAAGCCGCCCTGGTGCGGCCCCGCCGCCAGGGTGCCGCCCAGCGCCTCGGCCCGCTCGCGCATCCCGGCCAACCCGTTGCCGCCGCCCGGCGGTTCGGCCGGCTCGGGCTGCGCGGCCGGGCCCGGGTCGTCGATCCGCACGGTCAGCCCCTCGGGCACCGTCCAGTCGAGCAGCACCTCGGCCCGGCGGGCGGCCGAGTGCCGGATCACGTTGGTCAGCGCCTCCTGGACGATCCGGAACGCCGCCAGCCCCGCCCCGGCGGGCAGCGCCCGCGCCGTGCCGCTGCTGCGCACCGTCACGGTCAGCCCCGCGTGCGCCGCCTGCTCGACCAGCTCCGGCAGCCGGTCCAGCCCCGGCGCCGGCCGGCGCGGTGCGGCCGCGCCGGGCCCGCGCAGCGTGCCGAGCACCTGCCGCACCTCGCCGAGCGCCTCCTTGCTGGCCGCCTTGATGGTGACCAGCGCCGAGCGGGCCTGCTCCGGCTGGTCGTCGATCAGCTCCAGCGCCACCCCCGCCTGCACATGGATCAGCGAGATGCTGTGCGCCAGGATGTCGTGCAGCTCGCGGGCCATCCGCAGCCGCTCCTCGTCGGCCCGGCGCCGCACGGCGGCCTCCTCGGCGGCCCGACGGGCCACGATCTGCTCGAAGCGGAACCGCACCAGCTCGGCGACGGCCGCGAGCAGCAGCGCCAGCGCGGTGACGCCGAGCTCCTGCCACCAGCCGCCGTGCCCGGTGCCGGGCAGCCAGCCCGCCGGCATCGCGAAGGTCAGCAGCAGATGCCCGAGGTAGACGCCGCCCAGGGTCGCCCAGGCCGCCCGCCGGTGCCCGAGCCGGACGGCGACGCAGTAGGCCACCGCGAAGCTGGCGAAGACCGGGCCGTACGGGTACCCGGCCGCCAGGTAGACCAGTAGCACCACCCCGGTGCCGGCCACCGCGACCACCGGCCGGCGCCGGCGCAGCACCAGCAGCGCCGGCCCGGCCAGCAGCAGCAGGTACCCGAAGGCGTCCAGCGCATGGCGCGGCGGCACCTGGTGGCGTGCGGCGGCGCCACTGCCCGCCACCTGGATCACGGCGATGACCACCGAGGAGAGCACCGGCCAGCCCGCCCGGACCCACGGGAACCGCCAGGGGCCGCGCCCGTGCCAGGGGCCGGGCCCGCGCCAGGGCTGCTCGCCGCTCATCCGGCACGGTCCGGGTCGCTCGGGTTGCGGACGTCCGAGGTGCTCATGTGCGCAGGCTAGGCGAGGTCGCCCCGGCCCGGCATCAGCCCGCCGGGGTGGTCGCGGGTACTCCCTGGGGAGTACCCGCGACCAGTGGTCAGCGCGCCGCCCACGCCGACAGCCGCCGCGCGGCCCGGTACTGGCGCAGGATCTGGGCGAAGGTGGTGTGGCCCTGGGTGGTCTGGGCGAACGCCCGCCAGGCCGGCCCGATCAGGCAGATCGCCAGGTGGAACAGGTGCGGCCGGCGCTCGAACGCGGCCAGCATCACCTTGCCGGCCCGCATCTCCACGCCCAGCCCGGCCTTCACCGCGAACGCGTAGTTGAGGGCCTGCCGGCGCACCTCCTGGGGCACGCCCGCCTCGGCCACCTGCACCGCCCACTCCCCGGCCAGCCGCCCGGAGCGCAGCGCGTACGAGATGCCCTCCCTGGTCCACGGCTCCAGCAGCCCGGCCGCGTCCCCGGCGACCAGCACCCGGCCCCGGGAGAGCGGCGAGTCCTCGGCGCGGCAGCGGGTCAGGTGCCCGGACTCCACGGCGGGCCGGAACTCGGCCAGGCCCAGTCGGCGGATGTAGTCGGCCAGGTACTGCTTGGTCTGCTCGCCGTCGCCACGGGCCGAGATGACGCCGACGGTCAGCGTGCCGGAGTCGGTCTTGGGGAAGACCCAGCCGTAGGAGCCGGGCAGCGGTCCCCAGTCCAGGTGGATCCGCCCCTCCCAGGTGCGGGCCACCCGCTCGGGCACCGGGATCTCGGCCTCCAGGCCCAGGTCGATCTGGTCGAAGGTCACCCCGACGTGCCGTCCGATCCGGCTGGCGCTGCCGTCCGCGCCGACCACCGCGCGGGCCCGCACCGAGCGGCCGTCGGCGAGCGTCACCGCGACGGTGCGCCGGTCCGGGCCGCCCTGCTCGACGCCGGTCACGGTCACCCCGGTGACCAGCACCGCGCCCGCCTGCTGGGCCGCCTCGGCCAGCCGCTGGTCGAACTCGGTGCGGTTGACCAGGCCGAAGAGCATCCGCCGGGAGCGCCGGGTGCGGTTGTAGCGGCCGTTCAGCGCGAAGGTGACGGCGTTCACCCGGTCCTGGAACGGGATCTTGAAGTCGTCGGGCAGGCAGTCCCGGGACGGCCCGATGATCCCGCCGCCGCAGGTCTTGTAGCGCGGGTGCTCGGCCTTGTCGAGGAGCAGCACCCGGCGGCCCTGCCCGGCGGCCGCGTAGGCCGCCGAGGAGCCGGCCGGACCCGAACCGACCACCACCACGTCCCAGACGCCGGCCAGCGGATCGGGCTCGGTGTCGCCGCCCAGCGGATCGCTGGCAGTGTCGCCGTCCAGCGGATCGGGTTCGGTGTCGCCGGCCGCGCTTCGATCGTCGCCGGTCTGGTCGGCGGGCGTGGTGTGCTCTGGCTCGGGCGCGTAACCGGAATCTCTCACGTCGAGTCATCTTATGCGCCGACACGGCAGTCCACCCCACCACGGCCCGCGCACCCGTGCGAGCGCCACCTATGCTCGACGGGCAGTTGGACCCCTCATCTATCCGGAGACCCCGATGACCGAACCCGATCTCGCCGCCGCCGTCCGGGCCTTGATGCCCCGAGCCCGCCAGGAGCTGGCCGAGCTGGTCGCCTTCCCGTCGATCGCCGACCCCCAGCTCGGGCTGGAGCGGGAGTGCCGGGCCGCCGCCGAGTGGGTGGCCGACGCGCTGCGGGCCGAGGGCCTGACGAACGTTCGGCTGCTGGACACCCCGGACGGCACCGCCTCCGTCTACGGTGAGCTGCTCGCCGCCCCCGGCGCTCCGACGGTGCTGCTGTACTCCCACTACGACGTGCAGCCGGAGCTGGACGCCGCCGGCTGGGCCAGCCCGCCGTTCGAGCTGACCGAGCGCGACGGCCGCTGGTACGGGCGCGGCGCGGCCGACTGCAAGGGCAACATCCTGATGCACCTGACGGCGGTTCGGGCGCTGCGCGAGACCGGCGGGGCGCTGCCGGTCAACCTGAAGGTGATCGTCGAGGGCTCCGAGGAGCAGGGCACCGGCGGCATGGAGCAGTACGCGCTGGCCCACCCGGAGCTGCTGACCGCCGATGCGATCATCATCGGCGACGTGGGCAACTTCGCGGCCGGGCAGCCCACCGCCACCGCCTCGCTGCGCGGCGTCTGCGACGTCACCGTGGAGGTCCGCGCGCTGGAGGGCAACCTGCACTCCGGGCAGTTCGGCGGCGCCGCGCCGGACCCGCTGGCCGCGCTGATCCGGATGCTCGACTCGCTCTACGACGAGCACGGCGGCACCGTCGTCCAGGGCCTGCCCTGCGACCAGACCTGGCCCGGCGTCAGCTACCCCGAGGACCGCTTCCGGGCGGACGCGCGGGTGCTGGACGGCGTCGAGCTGATCGGCACCGGCGAGATCGGCGACCGGCTGTGGGCCCGCCCGGCGGTCACCGTGCTCGGCATCGACGTGCCGCCGGTGGTCGGCTCCACCAGCTCGGTACAGGCCGGCGTCCGAGCCAAGCTCAGCCTGCGGGTGCCGCCGGGCATGGACGTGAAGGCCGCGCAGGACGCGCTGATCGCCCACCTGGAGTCGGTCGCCCCCTGGCAGGTCCAGCTGGCGGTCACCGCCGGCTCGATCGGCTCGGCGTTCAGCGCCCACACCTCCGGTCCCGCCTACGAGGCGCTGAAGGGCGCGATGCGCGAGTCCTACGGCACGGAGCTGGCGCTGGCCGGCATGGGCGGCTCGATCCCGCTCTGCAGCACGCTGGCCGGCCTCTACCCGGACGCGGAGATCGTGCTGATCGGCGTGGAGGAGCCGACCACCCAGATCCACGCGCTCAACGAGAGCCTGGACCCGGCGGAGCTGGAGCACATGGCCCTGGCCGAGGCGCTCTTCCTGCGCGACTACCCGAAGGTGTTCGGGAAGTAGCCCGATCCCGGGTGGGGCGCGGCTAGTCGAACGCCCGCGGCACGTACCGGCCGCGCCCCACCCGGTCGACGGCGCTCAGCACCAGGGCGCCGGCCACCGCCCCGGCGCCGGCGCCGAAGCACAGGTCGGACACCAGGTCGTCGAGGCCCGTCCGGCCGGGGAGGCGCCGCCCGCGCAGCACCCGGTGCCCGGCGCCCAGCGCGGCGGACGCGCCGAGCAGGGCACGGCGGCGACGGCCGCCGGCGGGTGGCGGCAGCTGCTCGGCGGGCGGCAGGGCGCGTAGTTCGCGGGCCAGGTGGCGGCCCAGGCCGGCCAGGGCGAGGGCGGAACCGCCGTACTGGGCGAGGGTGCAGAGCGGCACGCCCGCCACCGGGCGGGTCAGCGCGGGTAGCAGGCGCACACCGGCCCGGCCGGGGTGGGTGAAGGAGTCCCAGCCGATGTGGCTGGCGGCGCCGATCGCCGCCGACAGCGCGAAGGCGGCGGCCCGGGGCGGCTCGCCGCGGTCGGCGGTGGCGGCCATGGCGGCGGCCGCCCAGGGCATCGGCAGGGCGCCGAGCAGCGGGCGGCGCAGCGCGGTCCGCCAACCGAGCACCATGGCACCGGCCAGGGCGACGTCCACCGTGGGCACCGCCCACCAGCGGTGGGTCAGGGCGCCGTGCCGGAACAGCCCGGGGCGGCAGGAGGCGGCGAAGAACGGCAGGTCCGGCGCCATCGAGCCGGCGACCAGGCCGGAGGCGATCAGCGGCCCCCGGCCCCGCAGCCCGCGCAGCAGGGGCAGCACGGCGGCCGGATGGCTGAAGGTGAACGGCACGTCCCCATGGTGGCCCACCGCGCCGCCGAACGCACCCGCCTCACCCCACGGTCGAACACCCTCGCCTCAGCCCGCCGTCGACCCCGCAGCCCCACCGAACGCGGCAGCCGAACGCACCACCGCCGCCCCAGCCTCACCCCACCGGCGACCCCGCAGTCACACCGAACGCGGCAGCCGAACACTCCCGCCTCACCCCGCCGTCGACCCCGCGGGCAGGCCGAGCGCCGCCGGTTGCCCGGCCTCCAGGTACTGCGGGGCGTCGCCGCTGCGCGCGGCGAGTGCCGCCAGCAGCCTGCGGTGCCGGTTCGGCGGCAGCAGGTCCGCCGCCTCCGCCGTGCTGACCAGCCGCCAGGCCCGCAGTTCGTCGGGCGGCAGCCGCAGGGCGGCCCGCCGACCCGGCGTCAGCCGGCCGCCGTCGTAGACCAGCCGGAGGCCGCCGCGCCGGCCGTCGGTGGCCGGCTCCCAGTCCACGGCGAGGAGCCGCAGGGCGGCGGGCTCCAGTTCGAGGCCGAGCTCCTCCGCGACTTCGCGCACCCCGGCGTCGGTGGGCGCCTCGCCGAGCTCCACCACGCCGCCGGGGAACTCCCAGGCCGGCTTGTAGACCGGGTCGACCAGCAGCACCCGGTCCTGCTCGTCGAAGAGCAGCACTGCGGCGGCCACGGTGTCGCCGCGGGCCGTGGAGCTGCGCACGATCGGGCACCGTGCGGTGCCGTCCTTGACCAACGCGGCCAGGGTTTCGGCTGTCTGACGTGGCGTCAGTTCGGCGATGTCCACGACGTGGGCGTCGCGGTGCAGCCAGTCCCGGGCGGCGCGGTAGTCGGGCAGGTGGTCCAGGCGCCAGCGGCGGGTGCGGGCGCTGGCCTCCGGGTTGTCGGGGTACTCCTCGCAGGCCGTGATCCGGCTGCGCAGGATCGTTTCCTCAGCGTCCAGCACGAAGTGGTGCACGCTGATCCCACGGGCCGCGAGGGCGCCGAAGATCTCGTCCCGGTAGGCCTCGCGCAGCAGGGTCATCGGCACCACCAGGGTGCCCGGGGCCTCGTCCAGCATGGCCGCGGCCACCTCGGGCACCAGGCGGCGCCAGGACGGCAGGTCCTGGAAGTCGGCGACCTCGGCCAGCCGCCGGGCCGGCAGCCACTGCTTCAGGGCGTAGCCGACCTCCTCGGGGTCGAAGAGCGTGCTGCCCGGCAGCAGCTCCACCAGCTCCCGGCAGGCACTGCTCTTGCCCGCACCGAACGTCCCATTGACCCAGACGATCACGACATCCCCTGACCTCGGCCCAGCCCGGTCCCCCACTGCTGGGCAGCCCGGCACCCGTTCGGGTGGTACCCCCACCGCCCGACTTCTCATACCTGACGATCCGATGCGCGGCCACACCGGAGTGGCACGCGTGCGCCACACGCCGCCTCGCACGCGGGCGCGCGCCCCGGCGCGCCCCTGCGTCGTCTGACCGAGCACCCTATCTGACGATCAGTCACCCGGACGCCGCCACCCACGGGCCCGCACCCGCACCGCCCCCTAGGGTCGGAGAACCGCGGCCCCGTCCCCGCGCGGCCCGTCCCCGCCCGAAAGGCCCGCCATGGCGCACCCGGCCCGGCAGCCGTGCCCAGGGCCGAGCGCCACCGCGCTGCTCCTCGCGCTGCTGATCGCCCTCGCGGTGGCGCTCGCCCTTCCCGGCTCCGCCCGGGCCGCCGACCCCGACCCCGACCGACCGCGCCCGCCCCCGTCCCGGCCGCCATCGCCTGCCGGACGGCGGACCGGCAGGTGGACGACGGCGACCTCGACCAGGCGAAGGCGATCCTCACGGCGCTCCCCAGCCCCGGCGAGGACCCGTGTGTGGCCGAGGAGCTGGCCGAGCTGGACCGGCAGCGCGACATCGCCGCGAAAGGGGTGCTGGAGGGGCAGTCGTACCTGCACCGCGGCGAACCGGACCGGGCCCGGTACGAGTTCCGGCGGGCCCGGCGGCAGGACCAGGCCAATGCCGACGCGGCCGCCGGCCTGGCCACCGTCGACCGGCTGCGGGGCCACATCCTGCCCGCTGCCGCCTCCAACGGGCAGTACTTCCACGACGACTGGCTCAGCCCGGCTGGCCGCATCCTGCTGCCGGCCGCGATCGGCATCCTGCTGCTCGCATTGGTCAGCAGCCTCGCCTCGCGTGTGCGCCCGGCGGCCGTGGCCTGGCCGCGCTGGCTCCTGACCTCGCTGGGCCCTCTGGTCGCTCGCCACCCTGCACCCCTGGCTGAACGATCCGCAGCTCCTCGGGCTGCCCGGTGAACTCGGCGTGGCCTCTCCCGAGAGCCTGCGGGCCAGGATCGGCCAGGAGCAGGACCGGCGTGAGCTGGTACGCGAGCTGCGGCAACGGGCCGACGCCGCTCAGCTGGGCTTCCTACCCCCGTGGCCAACCCGCTGCACTGGACCGACGCCGTTTCCGCGCCGGAGCCCGGAGAGGGGCGGTACGCCTAGCCCTCCAGCAGTCGCTTCTTGAGCACCTTGCCCATCGCGTTGCGCGGCAGTTCGTCGACCAGCACCACGCGGCGCGGCCGCTTGTGCACCGAGAGCCGCTCGGCGACGAACGCGGTGAGCTGATCGCCCGTCACCGGCCCGGCGGGGATGACGAAGGCGACCACGGCCTGGCCCAGGTCCGGGTCGGGCTCCCCGATCACGGCGGCGTCGGCGACCCCCGGGTGGTCCCGCAGCGCGGCCTCCACCTCGCCCGCGCCGATCTTGAACCCGCCGCTCTTGATCAGGTCCACCGAGGCGCGGCCGACGATCCGGTGGAACCCGTCCGGGCCGATGACGGCGACGTCCCCGGTGCGGAACCAGCCGTCGGCGGTGCGCACCTCTGCGTCGGCCGCCGGCCGGTTGAGGTAGCCGTCGAACAGGGTCGGCCCGCTGACCTGCAGCTCGCCGACGCTCTCCCCGTCAGCCGGCACCGGTGCGCCGTCCTCGCCGACCAGGCGGGTCGCCACGCCGGGCAGCGGCAGCCCGACGCTGCCGGGCCGGCGTTCGCCGTCCCAGCGGGTGGAGACGGTGATCAGGGTCTCGGTCATGCCGTAGCGCTCGATCGGCCGCAGCCCGGTCAGCTCGGTCAGGCGGGTGAAGACCGGCACCGGCAGCGGTGCGCTGCCGGAGACCAGCAGCCGGGCCCCGGCCAGCGCCCGGGCCGACGCCTCGTCACCGGCGATCCGGGACCAGACCGTCGGCACCCCGAAGTAGAGGCTGCCGGCCGCCTCGGCGTAGGCCTTCGGCGTCGGGCGGCCGGTGTGCACCAGGCGGCTGCCGATCCGCAGCGCGCCCAGCACGCCGAGCACCAGCCCGTGCACATGGAACAGCGGCAGTCCGTGCACCAGCGTGTCGTCCTGCGTCCAGGCCCAGGCCTCGGCCAGGGCGTCCAGGTCGGCCGCGACCGCCGCCCGGGAGAGCAGGGCGCCCTTCGGCGGGCCGGTGGTGCCGGAGGTGTAGAGCACGAAGGCGGGGCGCTCCGGCGCGGGCTCGGGGCCGCCGTAGTCGTGCCGCTCGCCGAGGTCCACCGCAAGCGCCTCGATGCCCGGCTCCTCGGACGGCTCGTCGGCACCAGCCAGCAGTTCGGCGCCGGAGTCGCGCAGGATGTGCGCCCGCTCCACCGGCCCGGCGTCCGGCGGGACGGGCACCACCGGCACCCCAGCCAGCAGCCCGCCGACCACCGCCGCCACGGTCTCCGCGCTGGGCCGGGCGAGCACCGCGAGCGCCCGGGCCCCGCCCACCCGGCCCGCGACCGCGCCGGCCGCGCCGAGCAGTTGCTCGCGGCTGAGCGCCCGGCCGTCGATCCGCAGCGCGTCGGCGGCGTCGCCGTGGCCGTCCTGAAGTGCCGTCAAGAGGTTCACAGCGGCACTCTAACGGCCGCAGGGCGCGCCCCCGTGATGGGGAGCGCGCCCTGCGGCACCAGCTTCGCGGGGATCAGCCCTTGCGCGCCTTGACCTCGCCGGTCAGCTGCGGCAGCACGTCGAACAGGTCGCCGACGACACCGAAGTCGACCAGCTCGAAGATCGGCGCCTCCTCGTCCTTGTTGATCGCGACGATGGTCTTGGAGGTCTGCATGCCGGCCCGGTGCTGGATGGCACCGGAGATGCCCGCCGCGACGTAGAGCTGCGGGGAGACCTGCTTGCCGGTCTGGCCGACCTGGTTGCTGTGCGGGTACCAGCCCGCGTCCACCGCGGCGCGCGAGGCACCGACGGCCGCGCCGAGCGCGTCGGCCAGCTCCTCGACGACGCCGAAGCCCTCGGCGGCACCGACGCCACGGCCGCCGGAGACCACGATCGCGGCCTCGGTCAGCTCCGGGCGGCCGGAGGAGACGCGCGGGTTGCGCGAGGTGACCTTGGCGGCGTTGCCGGTGAACTCGACGGTGACGTTCTCCACCGCGCCGGCGGCCGGGGCGGCCTCGGGGGCGGCGGCGTTCGGCTTGACGGTGATGACCGGCGCGCCCTTGGTGACCTTGGACTTCACCTGGAACGAGGCGGCGAAGACCGACTGGGTGGCGACCGGGCCGTCCGCGCCGGCCTCCAGGTCGACGGCGTCGGTGATCACACCGGAGCCGAGGCGCAGCGCGACGCGGGCGGCGACCTCCTTGCCCTCACCGGAGGAGGTGACCAGAACGGCGGCGGCCGAGGAGGCCTTGGCGATCTGGGTGAGCGCGTCGACCTTGGGCACGACCAGGTAGTCGGCGAACTCGGCACCGTCGGCCACGTAGACCTTGGCGGCACCGAACTCGGCGGCCTTGGCGGCGATGTCGGCGGCGGCCGCACCGGCGCCGAGGACGACCGCGGACGGCTCGCCGATCCGGCGGGCCAGGGTGAGCAGCTCCAGCGCGGGCTTGCGGACGGCGCCGTCGGCGTGGTCCACGAGGACCAGGATCTCAGCCATGATGTTTTGTCTCCTGACGGAACGTGGGGTCCGAACGGCGGGTCAGATGAACTTCTGCTCGGCGAGGAACGCGGCGAGCTGCTTGCCGCCCTCGCCCTCGTCCGTGACGATGGTCCCCTTGGTGCGGGCCGGGCGCGCCGTGACGGTCTCGACGGCGGTCCAGGCGTTCTCCAGGCCGACCTCGTCCGCGTCGATGTCGAGGTCGTCCAGGTCGTACTTCTGAACCGGCTTCTTCTTGGCGGCCATGATGCCCTTGAAGGACGGGTAGCGCGCCTCGCCCGACTGGTCGGTGACCGAGACGACGGCCGGCAGCGCGGCCTCGACCAGCTCGGTGGCGGCGTCGCCGTCACGGCGGCCCTTCACCACGCCGCCCTCGACCGACACCTCGGAGAGCAGGGTGACCTGCGGCAGGCCCAGGCGCTCGGCCAGCAGGGCCGGCAGCACACCCATGCCACCGTCGGTCGAGGCCATGCCGCAGACGACCAGGTCGTAGCCGGTCTTCTCCAGGGCCTTGGCCAGGATCGCGGAGGTGGCCATCACGTCCGAGCCGTGGATGTCGTCGTCGTTGACGTGGACGGCCTTGTCGGCACCCATGGAGAGGGCCTTCTTCAGCGCGTCGCTGGCGTCGTCACCGCCGACGGTCAGCACGGTCACCTCGGTGCCCTCGTTCGCCTCGGCGATCCGCAGCGCCTGCTCGACGCCATACTCGTCGAGCTCCGACAGCAGGCCGTCCACGGCGTCCCGGTCGGTGGTGTGGTCATCAGCGAAGCTACGGTCCCCGGTCGCGTCGGGCACGTACTTCACACAGACAACGATCCTCAAGCTCACGGCCTGTCTCCTGTACTGGTCTCGTCCGGCGGCTGCGGCGGTGCAACGGGCGGGAGCGCACATGATGGCACCCGCTTCGGACAGCGCATTCCCGCTGCCCCGACCGGCACTTCCGGCAGCATACTCGGCAGCATCCCGCTCTGGTTACTCGTCAGTATCTAAATACCGGTCGCCCATATCTTGCCGCAATAACGGGGCTCCGTATCCCCTGATCATTGTGACGAAGCTCTCCACTCCACAAGGGGCAACCCACCGGGAATTCCCCGGTCGGAGCGCAGGTCAGAGCGCGTCCGCGAGAGCGGCCAGCACGGCGGCCCGGCGCGGCTGCCCGGCGGCCCGGTGGACGACCGTGCCGTGCGCGTCCAGCACCAGTGTGGTGGGGGTGCGAAGGATCTCCAGGCGGCGCACCAGCTCCAGGTGCCGCTCCGCGTCGATGTCCACGTGCGCCACACCCGGCACCAGGGCCGCGACCTGGGCGAGCACCCGGCGGGTGGCCCGGCACGGCTGGCAGAAGGCGGTGGAGAACTGCACCAGGGTGGCCCGGTCCCCCAGAACGACACCTGCGCCGAGTTCGGCGGCCGACAGCTCCACTACGCCAGATCCCTCTCCCGCTCCCGTCCAGGACGCCTTCGCACGCCTGTCCAGCGCACCTTTGCACCGTCACGGTACGCCGGTGTCGACGGGTGTGACGACAATCTCCCGTCGGCCCTGTCCCCTCGGGTGACAGGACACCCCTTCACGAGGGACTATTCATCGCAGAATCACCCGTGGCAGCCGCGGCGTGCCGCGGCCCAGCGCCCCGGCCTGCCGCAGCACCGACCCGGGTGGCCGTCCCACCGGGCCAGGGCCCGTCGGAAGAACGTAGGGCTGACCGTGGCAGAATTCGTGTACCCACCGGTGATCCGGACAGCGCTGGCTGCTTTCAAGGCACTGGACGTGCGGTTCGACATCCAGGGTGCCGAGCATGTCCCCGTCACTGGCGGCGCGGTCCTGGTGAGCAATCACATCAGCTATCTGGACTTCATCTTCGCCGGCATGGGCGCCTTCAAGGTGGCCAAGCGCAAGACCCGCTTCATGGCCAAGGACGACGTCTTCAAGCACCGCATCTCCGGCCCGCTGATGCGCGGCATGAAGCACATCGCGGTGGACCGCACGGACGGGCAGCCCGCCTATGACGCCGCCGTGAGCGCGCTCCGGGCCGGCGAGGTGGTCGGCGTCTTCCCCGAGGCCACCATCAGCCGCTCGTTCATGCTGAAGAAGTTCAAGACCGGCGCCGCCCGGATGGCCGCCGACGCCGGCGCCCCGCTGCTGCCGGTGGTCCTCTGGGGAACCCAGCAGCTCTGGACCAAGGGTCGGCCCAAGACGCTCACCAAGCGGCACGTGCCGGTGACCATCATGATCGGCGAGCCGATCCACCTGGCGCCCACCGACAAGCCGGTGATGGTCACCCGGCGGCTGCGGGCCGCGATGAGCGAGATGCTGGACCGCGCCCAGCGGGAGTACCCGGCGCGCCCCAAGGGCTCCGAGGACTCCTGGTGGCTGCCGGCTCACCTGGGGGGCACGGCACCCACTCTGGAGGAGGCGGAGGCCCTGGACGAGGCCGAGGCCACCGCCAAGGCCGCGCGGCGGGCCGCCGCGGTCAGCGGTTGAACGCCTCTGCTTGAGCCCTTCAGCTGCTTCAGCACCGTTCTGATGGCGTGTCACCGCGACTGGTGACACGCCATCAGGCGTCTTGGTGCGCTTGCCGATCACGCGCTACCGGCCGTCGGCCGCCAACGCCTCGGCGAGTCGGCGGTTGGTCTCCGCCCAGGCCTCGGGCGACTGCTTGGGCAGCACGTCGTCCCAGAGCGGCAGACAGGTGCCGCGCAGCTGCATCATGCCCTCGGGGCGGGCGATCAGCCACCAGTGCAGGTGCGCGCCGCCGTCGCCCCACCGGTTGACGTGCACCCGGGCGATCCCGCCGAGAGAGAGGATCGCGCGCTCCACCCGCTGGATCATCCCGCCCATCTCCACCGCCAGCTCGGGCGGCAGATCGACGAGGTCGTGGTGAGCACGCGGGACCAGCATCAGCATCGCGGGCAGCGCGGCCGGCTCGGAGACCGTGCGGACCATCCAGTTCTCGTTCGCCCAGATCACCGTCGGGTCGTCCTCACCGCGCTTGCAGGTGAAGCAGTCCTCGGTGCCGTGCTCACCGTTCCGCGGCGGCTCGGGCAGCACCGGCGGCTCCAGGACCTTGATCTGGATGTCGCCCTCGTACGGGAAGACCTCCCAGAACGGGATGCCGTCGGTCGGCAGGGGGATCCGCTCACCGATGGGGAGGCTGCGGACGTACTCACTGGGCTCTATGAGCTGGTTCTCGGTCACGGCCTGGATTGTGGCAGAAAAACGAAGAAGCCCCCACCGAATATTCGGTGGGGGCTTCTTCTGAAGAATTGTTCGGCGGCGTCCTACTCTCCCACAGGGTCCCCCCTGCAGTACCATCGGCGCTGTAAGGCTTAGCTTCC
>NZ_JARZAH010000028.1:0-102244 GCF_029892145.1 Kitasatospora sp. GP30 | reverse complement strand
GTGTTAAGCACGCCGCCAGCGTTCGTCCTGAGCCAGGATCAAACTCTCCGTGAATGTCTGCTCGTAATCGAGCGAGCACTCGCGCAGAGCGGCACAGCAACCACCGGAATAGGGCGGCCCCGTGCACTGCGTCCTCGCTAGTGTTTACTTCAAAAGGAATCTCCAACCCCGATCCAGAAGGATCAAGGCCGGGGATGTCAACATATCTGGCGTTGACTTTTGGCACGCTGTTGAGTTCTCAAGGAACGGACGCTTCCTTCGCAGCCACTTCCGTGGCCCCTCCGGGCGCTTCGTTCTTTCGTGTTTCCAGCTTATCAGATCCGGCTTGGTGCCTTTTCTGACTTCCTGGCTGGCCAGGGTCGCTTTCTGCTTTTGCGACGACCATCACTCTACCGCATTTCCGGACCAGGTCCGGACCATGCTGATTCCGAATGGAAAATAGCTTGGCTGATAAATCCGTAAGTGTGATGGTCGCACCGGATAGAATCGAGCCAGTCTCTCGACCGCCTCTTGCGTCCCCCGGTTCAGGCGACTCGATCCACCTTAGGTCAGCTGAGCAGCGCCGTCAAACACGCAGGGGCCGGATCTGTCCAGATCTGGCCCCTGCGGGGTGTTTCACCAGGTCAAACCGAGTGTGATTTCAGGCCGGCCGAAGCTGCCCGGCCCGCCTGACGCGGCCTCAGACGCCGACCAGCTCCACCGCGGCGAGGTTCCGCTTGCCACGGCGCAGCACCAGCCACCGGCCGTGCAGCAGGTCGCCCTCGGTGGGGACGGCCTCCTCGTCCGCGACCTTGGCGTTGTTCAGGTAGGCGCCGCCCTCCTTGAGGGTGCGGCGGGCCGCCGAGCGGCTGGGGGCCAGGCCGACCGCGACCAGCAGGTCGGCGATCGGGGCCAGCTCGCTGACCTCGGCCCGCGGGACCTCGGCCAGTGCGGCGGCCAGCGTCGCGGCCTCCAGGTCGGTCAGCTCGCCCTGCCCGAAGAGCGCCTTGGAGGCGGCCACCGCGCGCTCGTACTGCTCGGCGCCGTGCACCAGGGTGGTGAGCTCCTCGGCGAGCGCGCGCTGGGCGAGGCGCAGGTGCGGGCGCTCGGTGGTCTCCCGCTCCAGTTCCTCGATCTCCTCCCGCGAGCGGAACGAGAAGATCCGCAGGAAGTTGGAGACGTCGCGGTCGTCGGAGTTCAGCCAGAACTGGTAGAAGGCGTAGGGCGTGGTCAGTTCGGCGTCGAGCCAGATGGTGCCGGACTCGGTCTTGCCGAACTTGGTGCCGTCGGCCTTGGTGATCAGCGGGGTCGCCAGGGCGTGCACCGACTTGCCCTCGGCCTTGCGGATCAGGTCGGTACCGGCGGTGAGGTTGCCCCACTGGTCGCTGCCGCCGGTCTGCAGGGTGCAGCCGTAGCGGCGGTTCAGCTCCAGGAAGTCCATGCCCTGGAGGATCTGGTAGCTGAACTCGGTGTAGCTGATGCCGGCGTCGGAGTTGAGGCGGCGGGCCACCGCCTCCTTGGCGATCATGTTGTTGACCCGGAAGTACTTGCCGATGTCGCGCAGCAGGCCGATCGCGGACAGGCCCGAGGTCCAGTCCAGGTTGTTGACCAGGCGGGCCGCGTGGTCGCCCTCGAAGTCGAGGAACTTCTCGACCTGGCCGCGCAGGCGCAGCACCCAGGCCGCCACCGTCTCCGGGTCGTTCAGGACCCGCTCGGCGGTCGGCTTGGGGTCGCCGATCAGACCCGTGGCGCCGCCGACCAGACCCAGCGGCAGGTGGCCCGCCTGCTGGATCCGGCGCATGGTGAGCAGCTGCACCAGGTTGCCGAGGTGCAGGCTCGGCGCGGTCGGGTCGAAGCCGCAATAGAAGGTGACCGGGCCGTCCGCGAACGCCTTGCGCAATGCGTCCTCGTCGGTGGAGAGGGCGATCAGCCCGCGCCACTTCAGCTCGTCGACGATGTCCGTCACGGTCACGGTTCTCCTTGGTCGGGTCGGGTCCGCCCGGTGGCGGTCCGACGGGATCCGGTGCAGTCCAGCGTGTCCGAGACTACGCGTTCCGTGCCATCGGCCCCTACTCGGTTTCAGCGGCCGACGTGGACGGGCCGCGTCCGGCTGTGCGGCGGCGCGGGGTGTGGGCGCGGTAGGGGCTGACGGTGGGGTCGCCGTCGATCCAGAACCGCCACGGGACGTCGGTGGCGGTGGCGATCCCGGTGCGCGGGCCGGTGCGGATCAGCCGGGCCGGCGGCGGGGTGCCGGGGAAGAGCCGGAAGACCGGACCGTCGATCACGTCCTCGCCGTCCTGTGCGCGGTCGATGCCGAGGGCGACGGCGAGCCGGGCCGGGCCCTGGGCGAGGTCGTGGTCCCGGCGGCTGGTGGTGCGGCGCTTGCGGGCCTGCTCCACTCCCCCGATCACCTCGCCGGCCCGCAACAGCACTGCGCCGGGGTGGAGTTCGGGGCCGCAGACCAGGTTCACGCAGAAGTGCATGCCATAGGTGAAGTACACATAGGAATGTCCTGGTGGTCCGAACATCACCGCGTTTCGGGCGGTTTGGCCGCAGTAGGCGTGCGAGGCCGGGTCGTCGGGGCCGGTGTAGGCCTCGACCTCGGTGAGGCGCAGTTCGACGGTGCCGCTCGGCAGGGTGCAGCGCAGGGTGCGGCCGAGCAGGTCGGGTGCCACCTCGGGTGACGGGCGGTCGAAGAAGGAGCGCGGCAGCAGGGTGCCGGGGTCGGTAGCCACGGAGGCGAGCCTAGAGCGCGGCGCTGACTACTCCGACGATTGCTCCGACCGGGCGAAACCTGCCGGAAATTCCGTTGTCCGGGGCAGACCTCGGCGGTCACAGTGGTTGTGTCCGCCAAGCGGGCGGGGACGGGCCGGGGAGGTGCTCCGAAGTGCGCAACACGCTGGTGCTGAATGCGAGTTACGAGCCGCTGTCGACAGTGTCGCTGCAACGTGCCGTGGTGCTGGTGCTGCAGGACAAGGCGGTGGTCGAGCAGGCCCATCCGCTGCGGATGGTGCGGGCGACCGGTCTGTCGGTGCCGGTGCCGCGGGTGATCAGACTGAGGCAGTACGTCAGAGTGCCGTTCCGACAACGGGCGCCGTGGTCGCGGCGGGGTGTCCTGGTGCGGGACCAGCACCGGTGCGCCTACTGCGACCGGCGGGCGACCACGGTGGACCACCTGGTGCCGCGCTCCCGGGGTGGCGCGGACAGCTGGCTGAACACCGTGGCGGCCTGCGCCGAGGACAACCAGCGCAAGGCGGACCGGACTCCGGAGCAGGCCGGGATGGTGCTGCTGCGGCGGCCGTTCGAGCCGACGCCGCAGGCCTCGCTGATGCTGGCGCTGGGCCTGCGGGCCGGCGAGGCCGCGGAGCTCGCGCAGTGGCTGCCGGGGCGGCCGGCGGTGGCCTGAGGCGCGCCGTCGGCCCCGCGGAGTGCGACGGTCACCGGGCCACTGGCTCAGCCGGGCTGCGGGCAACCCGGCTGAGTCAGTGGGCCGGTCAGCCCTTGGCTGCCTGGAACGCGGTGGCCGTACCGAAGTTGGTGGAGTGCTCGGGTATCACGACCACCCGGTCGCTGCCGGTCAGCACCCGCCCGGAGGTGAGCAGTGAGCCGGTGGCCGGCGGGAAGTTGCCGCCGACCGTCTCCTGGCCGCCGTTCAGCGCGAACCGGCTGAGGTGGGCGGGCTGTTCGACGCGCTCCTCGGTGGCCAGCACCAGGGTGCCGTTGTCCAGACCGACCGCGCGGACGTTGCCCTTCTCGCTGATCGCCGTGTGCCAGGACTCCTTGCCGCCGGCCAGGTCGTAGGCGACGACGCTGGTCTTGCCGTCGGCGGCGGTGCTGGTTGCGACGGCGAGGTGGTCCTGGAAGAAGATCGCGGGCGTCGGGTCGAAGGTGCCGGAGGTGGCGTTCAGCCGGCCGGTGTTGGAGACCAGCTGGATGGTGGCGGACGGGTTGCCGTCCTGGCCGAAGGAGACCAGCTTGTCGTCGGTGGGCTGGTCACCGGTGGTGAGCACGGCCGCGGGCTCGGCGGAGAGCACGGTGACGGTCTTGGGCTGCCCGTCCAGGCCGTGCGACCAGAGCACCTTGCCATCGGCCGCGCCCATCGCGACCATCTGGTCGCCGGGGTTGCTGTCGGCACAACTGCTGTGCACCAGCACGGTGTTGCCGTTGGCCCCGCCGGAGAGGGTGCAGTACTTACCCTGCCCGGCGTACTGCCACAGGTCGTGGCCGTCGGCCGCTCCCCAGGCGTAGACCTTGTCGTCGCCCACCGCGATCACCTTGTCGTCGAAGACGGCGGCGTGCGCGGCGTACGGGTTGGTGGTGTTGGAGAGCTGCTTGTTCCAGGCGGCCTTGCCGGTCTTGGTGTCGACGGCGACCAGCAGGGTGCAGGGGCTCTTGGGGTCCGCGCCGGTGCGGAAGAGCGCGGCGCCGAGGCCGGACGAGTTGACGGTGGGTGAGAGGCCGCAGGGGACGGCGCCCTGGGCGGGGGCGTCCAGCGACCAGGCGGGCTTGCCGCTGGCGGCGTCATAGGCGTGCACGCCGGTGCTGTCGGCGCGGACCAGGGCGTTGGCGACCAGCCAGCTGCCGGCCAGGGTGTCGTCGCTGCCCTGCTGGGGGGCGCCGGCCGGCTGAGCGGTCCAGATCTTGTTGTGGGCGACGGCAAAGCCGGTGTCGGTGCTGGGCGGCGTCGCGGCCGGGGCGTGGTGACTGCTGCCGCCACTGGTGGCGACCACCCCGGCGGTGACCAGCACGCCGAGGGCCAGCACACCGGCTGCGCCGCGGATCAGCAGGGTGCGGCGGTCCGGGCTGCCGTCCTTGGCGAGCACGCCGTCCAGCACGCCCTGGGCGTGGTCGCGCAGCGAGCCGCCGCTGCCGGCGGCCGAACGGCGGCCGCGGCCCGGCCGTGCGTCGGGGTCGCGGTCGTCCCGGGCTCCGGTGCCGCCCGTGGGCTCGGCGCCGGCGTCGGTGCCGAACTCCGAGGGGAAGGACTCCGAGGCGAAGGGGTCCGAGGTGCCGAGCTCAGCGGTGACGGGCCCCTCGCCCGGTATCTGAGGCATGGTCTCGGTGGCCTGGGCGTGCATGTCCTGGACGTGCGGGTCCTGGTAGGGCGCCTGGTACTCGGTCCCCGCCGGATACTCGGGCGCGGCGGCCGGGGGCTGCGGGTAGCCGTACTGACCGGCGGACTCCCCCTGGTACCCACTGCCGTGCTCCGCGCCGTACTCCCCCGTGCCCGGCTGCTGGTAGGGCTGCTGCTCCTGCTGGCCCTGCCACGCCCACTGCTGCTGCTCGCCGGTCCCATCGGGGTGGGGCTGGGGCTGCTGGTTTGGCTCGGTGGGGTACCACGAGTGCTGGTAGTCGTACCCGTCCTGACTCATGAGTTCCCGTTCATCCGACTGCGTACTGCCGCCCGCCAGCATCTCACGGCGGCGCGCGCGGCCGGTCAGGCCCTCTCGAACGCCTGGTCGATCAGGGCGGCGAGCTGGAAGTCCAGGCCGGTCAGACCACCCGCGCTGTGCGTGGAGAGCACGAAGGTGAGGGTGCGCCAGCGGATGTCGATGTCCGGGTGGTGGTTGAGCCGCTCGGCGGCCTCGGCGGCCGCGTTCACCACCCGGATCGCGGCGGGGAAGTCGGCGGCGTCGGCCGTCCTGGTGATCGAGTCGCCGCTGCGCTGCCAGTCGGGCAGGGCGGACAGCGCCGCGGTGATCTCGTCCTCGGTGAGGAGGGTGCTGCTGCTCATCAGGTCGCTCCCGGTCCGCTGGGTCGCTGGGCTGCCGGTCGGCAGTGCCTTCGCGCCGAGCATAGGGGACCGGGAGCGGAGTCTGATGGAACGTCAGATATGGTCCGTCGAACCGTCAGCCGATCAGCAGTTTGGTGACCGCGGCGAGTCCGACCAGCACGATCAGCGTGCGCAGCGCGATCGGCGGCAGTCGGCGGCCGACCTTGGCGCCGATCAGCCCGCCGATCGTCGAGCCGGCCGCGATCAGCAGGGCGGCGAGCCAGTCCATGTGCGTGGTGAACATGAAGAACACCGCGGCGACGGCGTTGACGATCAGCGCCAGCACGTTCTTGGCCGCGTTCATCCGCTGCAGGTCGTCGCGGAGCAGCATGCCCATCAGGGCCAGCATCAGCACGCCCTGGGCGGCGCCGAAGTAGCCGCCGTAGATGCCGCAGCAGAAGATGCCGAGGGCCAGCGCCAAGCTGCCGTCGGGGTGGGCGGGGGCGCCGCCGCGCGCCGCGACCGCGCGGGCCACCCGGGGCTGGATCACCACCAGCACCAGGGCCAGCAGGATCAGCACCGGCACGATCGCGTTGAACGCGGATCCGGGCAGGCGGGTGAGCAGCACCGCCCCCAGCAGCCCGCCGAGCAGCGAGGCCAGGCCGAGCCGGAGCAGCCGCCGGCGCTGTCCGACCAGCTCCCGCCGGTAGCCGATCGCACCGCTGATCGACCCGGGCACCAGCCCCAGCGTGTTGGAGACATTGGCGGTGACGGGAGGCAGCCCGATCGCCAGCAGGACCGGGAACGTGATCAGCGTCCCCGATCCCACTATGACGTTGATGGTGCCCGCACCCGCCCCGGCTGCGAAGACCGCCAGCCCTTCCCATGGAGTCATGGAGTCGTCCCTACTGTTCGCGTGTCCGCCCCCGGACGGGGTGGCGGCGTTCGCGATGATCCCGGACCGGGCACCACGGCGCCCAGTCGGTTTCAGGATGAGAGACGAATCTTCACATCACATGAAATGACTCGGTTCAGTCGGAGTGGAGTTCACTCGGGGCGAGCTCACTCGGAGTCACTCGCGGTCGAGTGAGGCCGGGGTCGAGCTCACTCGGGGTCGAGCTCACTCGGGGTCGATCTGCGGGTACTCCCGGGTCGGGTTGACCCGCGGCCGGGTGGCGCCGGAGTCGTCGGTGTCCAGCGGGCGCGGACCGTTGGCCGAGCCGACCGGACGCGGCACCGAGCCGTCCGCCGTCGGCTGCTTGGTCAGATCGGGACCGACCTTGGGCGCGGCGCCCGGACCGGCGCCCTGCCCGCTGAGGCCGCCGAACGCACCGCCCAGGCCCTTGAGCGCGTCGCCCACCTCGCTGGGGATGATCCACAGTTTGTTGGCGTCGCCCTTGGCCAGCTCGGGCAGGGTCTGCAGGTACTGGTAGGCGAGCAGCTTCTGGTCGGCGTCGCCCTCGTGGATGGCCTCGAAGACGGTGCGGATCGCGGCGGCCTCACCGTCGGCGCGCAGCACGGCGGCCTGCGCCTCACCCTCGGCACTGAGCACCGCGGCCTGCTTCTCACCCTCGGCCCGCAGGATCGCGGCCTGCCGGGCACCCTCGGCGGTGAGCACGGCGGCGCGCTTGTCCCGCTCGGCGCGCATCTGCTTCTCCATCGAGTCCTGGATGGAGGTCGGCGGCTCGATCGCCTTCAGCTCGACCCGGTTGACCCGGATCCCCCAGCGGCCGGTGGCCTCGTCGAGCACCCCGCGCAGCCCGGCGTTGATCACCTCACGGGAGGTCAGGGTGGACTCCAGGTCCATCGAGCCGATGATGTTGCGCAGCGTGGTGACGGTGAGCTGTTCGATCGCCTGGATGAAGCTGGCCACCTCGTAGGTCGCGGCCCGGGCGTCGGTCACCTGGTAGTAGATGACGGTGTCGATGTTGACCACCAGGTTGTCCTGGGTGATCACCGGCTGCGGCGGGAACGGCACGACCTGCTCGCGCAGGTCGATCCGGTTGCGGACGGTGTCGACGAACGGCACCACGATGTTCAGCCCGGCGTTGAGGGTGCGGGTGTAGCGGCCGAACCGCTCCACAATGGCCGCACTGCCCTGCGGGATCACCTGGATTGTCCGGATCAGTGCGATGAGGGCCAGCACCACCAGGACGATCAGCACGATGAGGACGGGTTCCACGGTGTCTCCCCTGGACAACTCGGACGACTCGCACGACCGGCCGGTCTGGCGACCGGCTAGTCGACCAGGGCGGTCGCGCCCTGGATTTCGATCACATCCACTTGCTGGCCCACTTCGTAGACCCGGTCGGGGTGCAGTGCCCGGGCTGACCAGATCTCGCCGTTGAGCTTGATCCGACCGTCCAGGCCGTCCACCCGTTCCTGCACCACGGCCCGAGCCCCCACCAGCGCCTCGATCCCCATCCGGACCCGCGGGCCCTTCTGGAGCCGCCGGTAGGCGACCGGGCGGAGCAGCGCCACCGCGCCGACCGAGACCACCAGGAAGGTGAGGAACTGCCAGACCACACCCGCCCCGAGGCCGGCCGCCGCCGCAGCGACGCCCGCCCCGATCGCGAACAGGCCGAACTCCGGCAGTGCGGTCGCCACCAGCGGCACTCCGAGCAGCACGGCGACCAGCAGCCACCACAGCCAGCTGTCCACATGCCCATCCTAGGGAGGAAACAACGTCCGGTGTGGGCCCTTCCCGCAGGTGGAGGGCCGGAAACCGGTCAGCCGTGCGGCACCTGACCGACCGTCGGTCGAACGGAGCCCCGCGGAGTCGAACAGAGGGTGAGCGGAGTGGGGTCTGCCGGCGTGAACGGAGGGCCGGCCGAGCGAGGCCCGCGGAGTCGGACGGAGGCCCGGCCGAGCGGGACCCGCCCAGTCCGAGCAGACGGTCAGCCGAGCGGCAGGCCCTGGGCCGCCCAGCGGTCGCCGTGGCGCTCCAGGGTGAGCGGCAGACCGAAGCAGAGCGACAGGTTGCGGGCCGTCAGCTCGGTGTCGATCGGGCCGGCGGCGAGCACCTTGCCCTGACGCAGCATCAGGACGTGGGTGAAGCCGGGGGCGATCTCCTCGACGTGGTGGGTGACCATCGCCATGGCGGGTGCCTGCGAGTCCTGGGCGAGCGCACCGAGGCGGCGCACCAGGTCCTCACGGCCGCCGAGGTCCAGGCCGGCGGCCGGCTCGTCGAGCAGCAGCAGCTCGGGGTCGGTCATCAGGGCGCGGGCGATCAGGGTGCGCTTGCGCTCGCCCTCGGAGAGGGTGCCGAACTTGCGCTGCTCGTAGCCGCCCATGCCGAGGCGGTCGAGCAGCAGCAGCGCCCGCGACTCGTCGAGGGACTCGTACTCCTCCTGCCAGGTGGCGGTCATGCCGTAGGCGGCGGTGAGCACGGTCTGCAGCACGGTCTGCTCGCGCGGGATCCGGTCCAGCAGCGAGACGCCGGCCAGGCCGATCCGCTGGCGCAGCTCGAAGACGTCGACCGAGCCGAGCTTCTCCCCGAGCACCGCGACGGTGCCGCTGGTCGGGTGCAGATAGCTGCTGGCGACCTGGAGCAGGGTGGTCTTGCCGGCGCCGTTCGGGCCCAGGATCACCCAGCGCTCGCCCTCGGCCACCGACCAGGAGACTTGGCTGATCAGTGCGCGGCCATCCCTGACCACGGAAACGTCAACCAGCTCCAGCACGTCGCTCATGCCTCTGCCTTCCCCAACTTCGGATGCCACTCGTGTCGACCAGTCGGTGCGGGCGGGCAGCCTACTCCGCCCGTCGGATAGGCGGGGAGGGAGCGCAACCGCGGGCACGGTGGCACAGCTGCTCGCACAGCACAGCCCAAACCTACGCCACCCAGGTGGCCGCCTTGTCCGTAGGCTGGCGGGATGCCGCTGACTCCCGCCGCCGCTGACTACTTCGCCGAGCCGCGTTCCGCCCGGCTGACCGCCTGGGGCAACTCCCTGCTGGCCGGCCACACCCCGCCCGACCACGTGGTGGAGGAGGTGGTGGGGAGTGACGAACGGCACCGGGTGATCGGGCTTCCGGGCGACACCGAGGGCGAGCAGCACGCGCTGACCTGGGCAATCGGGCGGCTGCGGGTGCTCGGGGTGACCGGGCTGCGGCTGGCGCTCCCGTCCGAGGGGCACCCGCTGGGGCTGACCGGCCCGGCGGAGTTCAACGGCGCCGCCATGGCGGTCGGCGAGGCGGTGCTCGCGGTGGGCCTGCCGATCGGATTCGTTCCCGAGATCGACGCCTACGGGCCACCCGGTGACCAGTCGGTGACGGTGCTGTGGCGATGCTGGGAGGTGCGGGACGCGCCACCGGCCGACGTGCCCTCGCTGCACGAGGCCGAACGCGAACTGGCCGACGGGCTGCGCGAGGCCACCGAGCTGCTGGCCCGGCTGGACGTGGCCGGCGCCGGGCCCGAGGCGCTGCGGGCGCTGGAGCAGTACCGCAGACGCGGACACAGCAAGCTGCTGGCACCCGGCTACCCGCCGCGGGCGGTGCGGGTGCTGGAGTCGGCGCGCCAGGTCTCGGCGCTGCTGGCGATCGCGGCCGACGGACACGGCGCCGCGGTGAGCGCCGGGGAGATGGCCGCGCGCACCGCCGTGCTGACTCCGCTGCGGCGCACCGCCCGCCGGGCGCAGGTGGCCGCCTACAACGCGATGGTGGACGAGCGGGGGGACTGAGGCGCGGGGTGGGGAGGGGTGCGGCCGGGTGGCGGCCGGGTGGCGGGCCCGCCGGCGCCGGGAGCAGCGATGGCAGGAGGGCCTGCTGTCAGGAAGGCTCGTCGGCGCCGTGGCGGACCGCCCAGAGGGCGGCCTGGGTGCGGTCGGCGAGGTCCAGCTTCATCAGGATGTTCGAGACATGGGTCTTGACCGTCTTCTCGGAGAGGGTCAGGGCCCGGGCGATCTCCCGGTTGGAGCGGCCATCGGCGATGTGGCCCAGCACCTCGCGCTCCCGCTCGGTCAGGGTGCCGCCCCTGCCGTGCGCGGGGCGCGGCGAATCGTCGGCGAGCAGGGTCGCGGCCAACTCGGGCTGGAGCAGCACATGACCGGCGTGGACCGAGCGGATCGCACCGGCCAGCGCCTCGGGGTCGACGTCCTTGTACACGTAGCCGGCGGCGCCCGCGCGCAGCGCCGGAACCACGGTGCGGTGCTCGGTGAAGCTGGTGACGATCAGCACCCGGGCCGGGTTGCCCTCCTCCTTCAGCCGGCGCAGCGCCTCGATGCCGTCCATGCCGGGCATCTTGACGTCCATCAGCACCACATGCGGGCTCAGTTCCCGGGCCTTGGCGACGCCCTCGGCGCCGTCGGCGGCCTCGCCGACCACCTCGATGTCGTCCTGCACCTCCAGGAAGGTGCGCAGCCCCCGGCGGACCACCTGGTGGTCGTCCACCAGGAGCACCCGGATCCGATCCGACGTCTGCTCAGGCACCGGGCACCTCCAGTTCGATGACGGTCCCTCGGCCGGGCCCCGAGGTGAGGACGAGCCGGCCGCCGACGGTCTGCGCCCGGTCCCGCATCGACACCAGGCCCAGGTGGCGGCCGGCCCGGCGGACCGACTCGGGGTCGAACCCCTGGCCGTCGTCGCTGACGGTGAGTCGGGCGCCGCGGCTCCTGGTGCCGCGCAGGGTCACCTGGACCTTGCGGGCGCCGGAGTGGCGCAGCGCGTTGTGCAGCGCCTCCTGGGCGATCCGCAGCACGGCGGCCTCCTGGGCGGGCGGCAGGGTGCGCACCCCGCCGTCCTCGTCGAAGGCGACGGTGGCGCTGTGCGCCCGGTCGAGCACCTGCACCTGGGACGCCAGGGTGGCGACCAGGCCGTCCTCGTCCAGCGCGGCCGGGCGCAGTTCGACCACCACGGTGCGCAGTTCGTCGGCGGCCTCGGCGGCGAGCCTGGCCACCTCCTTGAGCTCCGCGCGGGCCCGGGTCGGGTCGCGGTCGACCAGGGTGGCGGCGGCCTTGGCAGTCAGGCGCAGGCTGAACAGCTTCTGCGACACCGCGTCGTGCAGGTCGTGCGCGATCCGGGCGCGCTCGCCGGCCAGGGTGAGCTCGCGGCTGCGCTCGTAGAGGCGGGCGTTGCCGAGGGCGATGGAGGCATGGGCGGCGAGGATCCGCAGCAGCCGCTCGTCCTGCTCGGTGAAACCGCCCTCCTTGTTGGCCAGGAAGATGGCGCCGAGGATCTCATCACCGTCCAGGATCGGCATGCCGAGGAAGTCCTTGAGCTCCGGGTGCGCCTGCGGCCAGCCCTCGAAGGCGGGGGCCCGGCGGACGTCGGCGAGCCGGGTCGGGGTGAGCTCGTGCAGCATCGTGGCCAGCACGCCGTGCTGCCGGGGCAGCGGGCCGATCGCCTTCCACTGCTCGTCGCTGACCCCGTCGACCACGAACTGGGCGAAGCCGCCGTGGTCGTCGGGCACGCCGAGCGCGGCGTACTCGGCACCGAGCAGGCTGCGCGCCGAGGCGGTGATCCGGCGCAGCACCTCGCGTACCTCAAGATGCCCGCTCATCGCGAGCACCGCCTCGCTGACCGCTTCCAGATCGCCCAGCGCGGCCCCGTCGATCGTCCCCATGCCGCCAAAGGTAGCGCGCCGGGCACGGCCCGCGGCTCCGGCTGCGGACCGGGCCGGCTTACGCCTCAGGGCCTACGGCGGGGGTGGGAGGTGGAGGTGGGGGCGGGGGTGGGCACAGGGAGGGGCTGTGACGGACGGTGGAGGGCCGGGAGTCCGGGGGGGTGAGCGCGGGTGGGGGCCTGGGTGGTTCAAGCGTCCGAGGTCGTGGCCGGGAGGGTGGCGGCGAGGGGCGGGGCGGCTTGGGCGTTGATGGCCGCGCGGACCGTGGCGATGAAGTGGCGGGTCTGGCTCTCGATCCGCAGGTTGCCCTGGGTCTGGCCGAGGGTCAGGGCGTGCTGGGCAGTGGCCAGGGCGGCGCGGTGACGGCCGAGGGCGTGCAGCGCTTCGGCCCTAGTCAGGGTGGCGCTGATCAGCTTGGGGTCGTCGGGGTGCGCGGTGAACAGGCGCACGGCCTCGGTGGCGTGGGCCAGCGCGCCGGTCGGCCGGCCGGCGACCACCAGGGCGTTGGCGAGGTTGTTGAGCGTCTGCGCGAGCAGCAACGGGGCGGCCAGGGAACGGGCGTCGGCCACGATCGCGGTCATCAGCGGGATCGCGCGCTCGTGTTCGCCGGCCCGGACCAGGGCGTTGGCCAGCAGCATCCGGCACTGGTGCAGGAGTTGCGGGTCGCCGAGCTCGTCGGCGAGGGCGGCGGCCCGCTCCAGCAGGGCGGTCGCGGTGGCGAACTCGCCGTGCTCGATCTGGACCACGGCCAGGTCGACGTGGCTGCGGACCAGGGCGGCCGGGTCGCCGCACGCCTGGGCGGTACGCAGGCCCGCCTCGGCGGTGATCCGCCACTCGCGGCGGCTGCGGTTCTCCTGGTAGTAGAGGGCGCACGCCTGGTGGGCGAGTCGCCAGGCGAGGGCGGGCCGGCCGTACTGCTCGGCGCAGAGCACCAGACCGCGCACCGCCCGCTCCTCACGGCGGAACCACTCGACGGCCTGCCCCGGGGTGCCCAGTGCCGGCAGCACGTCGGCGGGGATGGGAGTGGTGGTGTGGGTGTGGATGGTGGTGCTGGTGAGGGTGGCGTGGGCGGCGGGGGCGACGTGATTAGCGGGGGCGGGCGCTGCGTTCGTGACGACGCCAACGCGGGTGGCCGGGACAACGTGAGCAGCGGGGGCGGGCGCTGCGTTGGTGACCGCGCCAGCACGCGCGGCGGGGGCCGGGGTTGCGCCGGGGCGGACGGCATCGGCGCGCGCGGCATCCGCACCGGCCAGGCGCACAGGGCCGGCCTCCGCGTCTGGAGCACCGGTGGGCACCGCAGTGCCGAGGGCAGCGCCAACGGTTGCGCCGGTGGAGCCGGCGGGGGTGGGTACCGGGGTGGGGCGGGTGGTGAGGACGTTGGCGATGCGCAGGCCCGCGCAGGCGGCGGCGGTCGCGGCCAGGTAGTGGTCGAGCATCCGGTCCATCGCCGCCTCCCGCTGGTCGCAGCCGAGCTCGGCGGCGAGGTTGGCGCTGTAGAGGCGGACCAGGTCGTGCCGGGCGAACAGCCCTGGGGCGGTCTCCTCGACCAGGTGGGCGGCGTCCAGCTGGGCGAGCAGGGTGCGGGCCTCGGCGAGCCGGACGCCGGCGAGCACCGCGGCGGCGTGCGGGTCGATCACTGCGCCCGGGTGCAGCCCGAGGTAGCCGAAGAACCGCTCGGCGGGGGCGTCCAGGGCGCGCCGGGTGAGGTTGAGGGTGGCCGCGATGCCGAGTGAGCCGCCGCCGGCGGTGCAGAGCGCGGCGAGCCTTGACTGCTCGTCGGAGATCTCCTCGGCCAGGTGGCGCAGCGACCAGTCGGGCCGGGCGGCCAGCCGGGCGGCGGCCAGCCGCAGGGCCAGTGGCAGCCGGTCGCAGCGTTCGGCGATCTCGGCGGCGGCCTGCGGTTCGGCGTCGATCCGCTGCGGGTCGAGGGCCCGGCGCAGCAGGTCGAGCGCCTCGGTGAGCGGCAGCACGTCCAGCGGCAGGGGGACGGCGCCGGCCTGGACCAGCAGGTCGCCGAGCCGGTTGCGGCTGGTGATCACGGTGACCGGGGTGTCCTCGGCCGCGGGCAGCAGCGGGGCGAGCTGGGCGTAGTCCCGGGCGTTGTCGAGCACCACCAGGAGCTGACGTCCTGCCAGCAGCTCGCGGTAGCGGCGGGACCGGTCGTCCAGTGCCGCCGGCAGCTCCTCCTCGGGCACCCCGAGGGCGGTGAGGAAGCCGGCCAGCACCTCGGCCGGGTCGCGCGGTTCGGTCTCGTCGAAGCCGCACAGGTCGGCGTAGAGCTGGCCGTCGGGGAACCGCTCGGCGACCTGGTGCGCCCAGTGCAGCACCAGGCTGGTCTTGCCGACTCCGGCCGGTCCGGTGACCAGTACGGGGTGCCGCTCGACGTGGCCGGCCGCGACACTGGTCAGCCCCATGGCACCCACCAGGCCGGTGCCCGCGGCGTCGGCGATGGCCGCGTCCAGCTTGCTGAGTTCCGTCGCCCGGCCGGCGAAGCGGCGGTTGCGGCGCGGGAGTTGGGAGACCTTGGGACGCTGGGCGATCGTGGGACGCTGGGCGGCCGTGGAGCGCTGGGCGACCGCGGGGCGCGGCGCGGGCCGCGGTTCGCCGGTGGGCGGTCGCGGCGTGGCGGCCTTGGCGGTCAGCCGCTGGTGGGCGGCGCGCAGCGCGGGGCCTGGCACGGCACCGAGCTCGGCGGCCAGCCGCGCGACAGTGCGCTGATGGACCGTCAGCGCCTCGTCCCGGCGTCCGGCCTGCGCCAGGCAGTCCATCAGCTGGGCGGCCAGCTGCTCCCTGGTCGGGTCTGCGGCCAGCGCGCTGTCGAGTTCGTCGATCGCCTCGGCGCCCCGGCCGAGCAGGCAGAGGTGCTCGCCGAGCCGCTGCAGCGCCCGCGTCCGCAGCGCCACCAGCCGCGGTGCCTCGGCACTGCGCAGCAGTTCGGAGCCGCAGTCGGCCAGCGCCGGGCCGCGCCACAGGTCGAGTGCCCGGTGCAGCAGCGGCAGGGCGGCGTCGCTGTCGTCGGCGGCGGCGCAGGCCTGGGCGCAGCACTGCTCGAAGTCCCGCACGTCGACCTGCTCGGGGTCGCCGTCCAGCTGGTAGCCGATGTCCCGGGTGGTCAGGGTCAGCTGACGGTCGAGCAGGCGGCGCAGTTCGGTGATGTGGCCGTGCAGCGCGGCTCGGGCGGTGGGCGGCGGGCGGCCCTCCCAGACGGTGTCGATCAGCCGGGTGATCGGCACGGTGCGGCCGAGTTCCAGGGCGAGCGCGCTCAGTACGGCCCGGCGCTTGGGCGCGCTCGGTGTGACCGGCGTGCCGTCGTCGGTCCGCACGGCGATCGGTCCCAGCAGGTTGATCCGCATCCGCACCTCCGCCACGAGAATCCGTCCCACGCCACGAGAAGACGGGTCATCGGTGCCGATCGGTTGCCACGGCACCCCTCGACGACCGCTCGGAAGGATACGGCCGCCAGCGTCCGAAAGCATCCGCCGGGGGTGGCTGGAACCGCATCATCGCAGGTCCAGGCATAGACCAGACCGTTCAGATCAGCTGTAATGGGCGCGCTAAACCGGTCTACACTGCTCGGACGAGGCAGCCCCGGCATCGGGACATGCGCAAGGTGGGGAACATATGGTGATCCGGCTCCTTGGACCGGTGGAGCTGCGGACCGCTGACGGCGAGACGGCCGAGCTGGCCGGCGCCCAGCGGCGTGCGGTGCTGGCGCTGCTCGCCCTGCGGTCCGAGCGCGTGGTGCCGATCGAGCGGTTCTTCGAGCTGCTCTGGGGTGACGAGCCGCCGGCCCGGGCCAGAGCGGCGCTGCAGGGACACGTCGCGGCGCTGCGCAAGGTGCTGACCGGTTCGCCGTTCGAGCTGCGCACCCGGGCTCCGGGGTATCTGCTCACCGGTGCCACCGAGTTGATCGACGTGCGGCGGTTCGAGGCGCTGGCCGCGACCGCCGTCGAGGAGTCCGACGACGCCGCCGCGGTGGCGCTGCTGGAGCAGGCGCTCGGCCTGTGGAGCGGGGCGGCGCTGGCCGATCTGCCGGACACCGAGCTGCGCCGGGCCCTGGTGGACCAGTTGGACGCGGCCCGGACCACGGTGCTGACCGCCTGGGCCGAGCGGCGGCTGCGGCTGGGCAGTGCGGCGGTGGCGGTCCCGGCGCTGGAGCAGAGCGTGCGGGCGAACGGGCTGCGCGAGCCGGTGGTGGCGCTGCTGATGCGCGCGCTGCAGCAGGCGGGGCGGCTTTCGGACGCGTTGGCCGTCTACCACCACGCCCGGGAGCGGTTGGCCGCCGAGCTGGGGGTGGTGCCAGGGGCGCAGTTGCAGGCGGCGCTGGCCGAGGTGCTCGGCGGCGGCCCGGCCGAAGGCCGGGTGCCCGCGCAGCGCCGTCGGTCGAACTCGGAACCGGATGTTCCGGCTCCGGCCGGCGACGGTCCGTCAGCGGCCGAGGAGCCGGTCCCCGTGCTGCCGCGCCAGCTGCCCCGCCAGCCGGCCGGGTTCGTGGGGCGCTGCGCCGAGTCCGAGTGGCTGGACCGCGAGTGCGGCCCCGAGCGCACCGGCGACGGCCTGGCCCTGGTGGTCGGTCCGGCCGGGGCCGGCAAGAGTGCCACCGTGATCCGCTGGGCGCACGCCGTCGCCGGCGGCTTCCCGGACGGCCAGCTCTTCGTCGATCTGCGCGGCTTCGACCCCGCCGGCCCGGTGGACCCGGTGGAGGTGCTGGGCCGGTTCCTCAAGGCGCTCGGGATGCCGGAGGCGGCGATCGCCCAGGACGGCGCGGGCCGGGCCGCCCAGTACCGTGCCGCCACCGAGCCGCGCTGCCTGCTGGTGGTGCTGGACAACGCCCGCAGCGCCGAGCAGGTGGCCGAGTTGCTGCCGGCCGGTGCCGGCAGTGCCGCCGTGGTAACCAGCCGCAACACCCTGGAGGACCTGGTGGTCACCGAGGGTGCCGCGCTGCTGCGGCTCGCCGCCCTGCCCGGCGACGACGCACTGCGGCTGCTGGAACGCAGCCTGGCCCCGGAGCGGGTGCGCGCCGAGGAAGCCGCCGCCCGCCAGTTGACCGCGCTCTGCGACCAACTGCCGCTCGCGCTGCGGATCGCCGCCTCCCGGCTGGCGGCCCGCCCCAACTGGACGATCGCCGACCTGGTCACCGAACTCTCCGACGAGCGCACCCGGTTGCTCACCCTGGACACCCACGGCGCGGTCAGCATCCGCACCGCACTCTGGCTGACGTACCGTCACCTCTCGCTGCCCGCAGGTCAGTTGCTCACCCTGCTGGCCGCCCATCCGGGCAGCGAGGTGGATGCCTACGCCGGCGCGGCGCTGCTCGGCACCGATCTGCCGACCGCCCGCGGCGCGCTCGGCGAGCTGGCCGCCTACCACCTGCTGAGCGAGAGCACCCCGGGCCGCTACAGCCGGCACGACCTGATCCGACTGTTCGGCATGGAGCTCTTCGCCGACCAACCGGAGCAGGTGCGCCGGCGCAGCACCGAGCGGCTGCTGGACTACTACCAGGAGGCGGTCCGGCAGTGCGGCGACCATGTGGACCCGGGGCAGGACGCCTACGGCCCCCGGGCCCATCCGCCGCGCGCGGTGCCGCAACCTGCCGACGCCCGGGCGGCGTTGACCTGGTTCATCGCCGAAGAGCCCACCATCCGCGCCCTGGTGGCGGCCGCCGCCGAGCAGGATCCTGAGCGGGCCTGGCGGTTGGCCCTGCAGGCGAGCGGCCTCTACTACGCGGCGAGCCGGCTGATCGACTGGCTGAGCTGCCTGCGCTCGGGCCTGCGAGCCGCCGAGCGGACCGGCCCGCAGTGGGCCGTCTCGATGCTGGAGTCCACCATCGCCAACGCCCTGATCGGCGTCGAACGGGTTACCGAGGCCGTCGAGTTGAGCACCATCGCGGTGGACCGCACCAGCGCCGCGGACGGCTTTCCGCACGCCCGTGCCCAGGCCACCCTGGCGCTGGCCGAGGCGGTGCTGGGCAACACCGCCGAGGCCGGGCAACTCGTCGACCGCGCTCTGGAACTGGCCCGCCGGGGCGGCCGCACCGAGCAGCTCGCCTCCGCGCTCGGCTACGCGGGTGCGGTGTCCGCGATGGCCGGCGACCCGACGACCGGACTGGCCCGGGTCCGCGAAGCCCGAACCCTGCTCGCCGACCAGCCGGCCGCCACCATCCACGCCTGGGCGCTGATGACCGAGGCGCAGTCCCTCCAGGCCCTCGGCTGCCACGAGTCCTCCGAGCAGGCCTGGATCCGGCTGCTGACCACCTGCCGGGAGGCCGGCTTCCTGCATCTGCACGCGATCGCCGAGCAGTCCTACGCCAACTTCCTGCTGGGGCTGGGCCGGGAGGCGGAGGCCGCCGAACACCTGCGTTCCGCCATCCTCCTGCACCGCTCGCACGGCCACCTGGCCGTCGCGGTCACCGACCTGCTGGCCAAGGTGGAGCAGTCGCTGGAGAGTTGACATGAGCGCAGGCATTCGACGGGCTCAGGCCGCCGGAAGCGGGTCCGGCGCGTACTCGTGATGGGTCGCCAGCACCGGGCGCAGCGCCCGGATCGCGTAGAAGTTGCGGGACTTGACGGTGCCCGGCGGGACCCCGAGGCGCTCGGCGGTCTCCGCCACCGAGCGGTCCTTCAGGTGCAGCTCCACCAGCACCTCGCGGTGGTGCGGCTGCAGGTTCTCCAGGGCCACCTCGATGTCCCGGGCGGCCAGCACCCCCTCGTACGGGTCGTCCGGCAGCGGGCGGTCCTCCAGCATCTCGCCCGCCACCTCCTGGGCCCGGGCGGCCGCCATCCGGAAGTGGTCGATGGCGATCCGGCGGGCCACCGTGAAGAGCCAGGGCCGGCTCTGCGCCGCACCGCGCGAGATCGACTCCGGGTGCTGCCAGGCCCGCAGCAGGGTCTCCTGGAGGATGTCCTCGGCCTTTCCGCGATCGCCGTTGGTCACCCGCAGCAGCGCACGCAGCAGGTAGCCGCCGTGCAGGCGGTAGAGCTCGGCCAAGGTCTCCTGGTCGAGCGTGGAACGCACCGACGGGGGCATGGTCGGGGCGGCAGGTTGGTTGGTCACGCACTTACCTCTTCGGTCCAGGCGGGTCTGCTGCTCGGACAGGCCGTGTGGGCGGCCGCGGCGAGATCGGGAGGGAAGACCCCGACCTCGCCGAAGCCACCGTGCCGGGCCGCGCCAACGTGACGCCAAGAACGGACCAACGCGATCATGACGGCGGCCGCGCGCGGCATTGGCGCGTGCCGCATTCGCGCGTGCCGCATTCGCGCGCGCGGCATTCGCGCGTGCGGTCAGGCCGCGCTCGCCAGCTGCCGGACCAGCTCCTGAACCCCCTCCTCACCGTGCTGTTCGATCAGCACGGCCACCCAGTCGAGCAGTTCCTCGCGTTCCTCCCGGGACCAGTTCCACGAAGACGGGTGCTCGTCGACCACCAGTGCCGCAGCCAGCGGGAGCAGCGCGGTCGGCGGGGTGGGGCAGGGCTGGTCGGCCGTCGCACAGCCGGCCACGAGCCGGCGCGCCGCAGCGATCACCTCGGCGGCCGGCGCCTGGGGAACCTCCAGCGCGGGCACGCCGGGCAGCACCGGCGGCGGCTCCAGCAGCCAGTCCGCGATCAGCCGCCGCACCCCGGGTGACGACCCGTCGTCGGACATCCGCTCCCTCTCTCCTTGTACCGGCAACCGAGCTCCCCGTGCCATACCTAGGGACGGTACCGGGTGGTAGCCGGGTTCAGCTGCCGAATATCGAGGTCCGCGCCAAGCTCTGCGGGGAGTGAACGCCGCGTCGTCCGGGAGCCGTTGACCGAAGCGGAACGACCGGCCGGCGCGGCCGGACCCGGGCACGTGGAGGGAGCCGGCGGTGGCAGCGGTGGCGGGCGGCAGGACGAACGCGGGCACGGTCGCCTCGGCGCCCTGGGAGACACCGGTGCCCGCTGCTCCAGCGCACCCCCTGGTGCTGGCTCAGGCCGCCGGTCCCGGGGAGGCGCTGGTGCACCGGGTCGAGCCCGGCGAGGGTCGGCAGGGCGCCCCCGACTACGCACCCGTCCCGTGGCCCGATCCGCTGCCGCTGACCGGGCACCGGCCGCTGGATCCGCTGGGCACGGTGCTCATCCCGCCCGCCGCCCGCACGGTGGTGACGCCGCGTCCGACCGCTGCCGAGCTCCCGCCCGGTGAACCGACCGCCGTCCCCCTGCCGGACCCTCCTCCAGCCTTCGGCCGGGAGGTGCTCCCACTGGGGCGGGCCGCCGAGTCGGAGCTGAACGCCGACCGCCTGGTGCGCGGACGGCCCTCGCGCGGGCGGCGGTTGCCGTTCCGCGGCGAGCGGTTGCCGTTCCGCGGCGAGCGGTTGCCGTTCCGCGGCGAGCGGGGTGACCAGGCGCGGCAGGTCGAGCGGATCCGTACCCCGCTGCGGCGGGCCCACCGGATCGCGGTGCTGGGCTGCGCGCGCGGCACCGGGCAGAGCACCGCCACCGCCGCCCTCGGAGCGCTGCTGGCCACGCACCGACAGGACCGGGTGCTCGCCCTGGGCCTGGGCTCCGGCGCCGCCCTCACCGGGCTGCCCGAGCAGCCGACCCATCAGGACTTCCGCCGCTTCACCACCGTGCGGCCCAGCGGCCTGGAGGTCCTCGCGGCCGGGGCGGCCGACCGGGCCGGCTACCAGCGGCTGCTGGACGCGGCGTCCGGGCAGTACCCCGTGGTGCTGAGCGACACGGGGGGCTCGGACCCGGCGGTCCGGGCCGCCGTGGCCACCGCCGACCAGTTGGTGATCTGCACCGACGCCTCGGTCCGGGGCGCCGCCGGGACGGACGCGCTGCTCAACTGGCTGACCGGCGCGGGCCACGGGGCCCTGGTCGCGAGCGGTGTGCTGGTGGTCTCGCCGATCCCCGGCGAGGGGCGGGCGCTTCCCGGTGACAGCCTGACCGAGCACTTCGCCACCCGCTGCCGCGGCGTGGTGGTGATCCCGGTGGACGCGCACCTCGCGGCGGGCGGTGAGCTCGCGCTGGAGCGGCTGCGCGGGCGGACCAGGAACGCCTACCTGGAGCTCGCCGCCCTGGTGGGGGACGCGCTGGCGGACTGACAAGCGGCGCTGAGGGGCGGCGCCTTGGCGGGCGGCGCGTTGGCCGAGAGCGGGCGCGGCGGCGTGACGGTGGCCCGCGCTACCCTCCCGCCATGACTACCACCGTGCGCATCCCGCCGTACTCCGACGACGACCTGGTCGCGGGCGAACACCTCGCGGGCGACCCGGCCTTCTGGCTGGCCCATCTGCTCATCACCCTGGGCTCGTTGAGCGAGGACGTGACCGAGTACGGGGTGGAGACGTCGCGCTTCGAGGAGTTGATGGAGCGCCTCGGCGACCCCGAGCAGCCGCCGACCGTGCTGCGGGTGCCGTTCGCCGGCGGGCACCAGGCCTGCGCCGTGTACGTCAACGACGAGGACGAGAGCAACATCGACTTCATCGTCCAACACCCCGCTTGGGGCCGACTCGGCTGGCTCGGGCAGCACGGGCCGCACGGCTCGGGGAACGGGCTGTCCTGGCGGGAGTTGACCAAGCTGGCCGCCGGCGCTCCGGACGGCACTCCTGACGGACTGTCAGATCCGGCCCAGCGCTTGCTGCTGCTCCTGCCGGTGCTCGGTGATGCGGCCACTCCGGCCGCCGAGGCCGTGGAGACCGTGGCGCGCGCCATCGTCGAGGTCGGCCTCCGCCCGGACACCGCAGGCGAGTTGGCCGCCTACCTGCTCAATGTGCCCGGGCTCTCCCGGCAACCCGTCTGGACGGTCACCCCCGAGAGCCCGATCCGCGTCTGCGACTCCGACTACAGCCCGCGCCGTATCCCGCTCGCCCTCGGCATCACCCCGGCCCAGGCGCAGGCGCTGGCCGAGGCGCTCAGCTGAGCAGCTGCCCGAGCAGCTCCCGACCCTGCACCCAATCGCCCAGTCCGGAGGCCGAGTTGAGGTGACCGTGGGCACCCGCCACTGCAAACCGGGCACCCCACGCAGCGGCGAACTGCCGGGACCGGTCGAGCGTGCACCACGGGTCGTCCGAGCCGGCGACCACCAGGGTCGGGAACGGCAGCGGCTCCAGCGGGATCGGGCAGAAGCCGTCCAACTCGGCCACCCCCGCGGCTTCGATGTCCGCGGGCGCCACCAGGAACGCCCCCGCGACCGCCGCCCCGGCCCGCTGCGCCGCCCAGTGCGCCACCAGGATGCAGCCGAGGCTGTGCGCGACCAGCACCACCGGCTGCTCCTGGGCCGCCACGGCCGCGTCCAGGACCTCGACCCACTCCCCCAGCACCGGGTGGTCCCAATCCGCCTGCTCCACCCGCTGGAACGCGGGGTCCGCGGCCTCCCAGTGGCTCTGCCAGTGCTCCGGACCGGAGCCCTCATAGCCGGGCAGGACGAGGAAACGCGGCTGGGCGGTCATGACTGGCAGCTCCTGTCAGATCGGGGAACGCGGTGGATTGTATCCACCCGCCGCCTGCCGATGATCTTCACAGGGGGCCGACGCCGACTTGCCCCGCCCGCACCCTGGTGACGAGCTCCCCCAGGTCGAGGTCCCCGGCCGAGGGATCGGCGGTCAGGACGCGGTGGACGGCCGCCGCCACCGGGAGCGGGGTGGTGGCGGTGGCGAGGGCGACGTCCTTGGCGGCGAGGCGGATCGGGAAGTGGGCGTCATCGGCGAAGGCGCGGGCGGCGGCGCCGGCGAGCGGGCTGCTGGTCAAGGCGGTGCGGACCTGGTCCTCGGGGAGGCCCAGGGCATCGCCGAGGGCCATCGCCTCGGCGACCACCGCGACGCCGCCGATCACCGCGTTGATCAGTACCAGCTTGACCGCGGCACCGCTGCCGACGGGCCCGCAGGGCGTGACCGTGCCGAGGACGTCCAGGATCGGGCGGACGGCCGTCGTGTCGCCGCCGGCCAGGAGCAGCAGGGTGCCGGCGGCGGCCCGGTCGACGCTGCCCATCACCGGGGCGTCCACCAGGGTGACCGTCTTGGGCAGCAGGCCGGCCAACTCCCGGACGGTGTCAGGGCCGATGGTGGAGACGTCCACCAGGGTGGCGCCCGGCTTCAGCGCGGGCGCCAGGGCGGTGACCACCTCCCGGACGGCGGTCGGGTCGGCGAGCATGGTGATCACGACGTCGGCGTCGCGGACGGCGTCGGCCGGGGTGGCGGCGACGGTCGCACCGGCGGCGGCCAGGGCCTGCGCGCGGGCGGGGGTGCGGTTCCAGACGGTCAGCCGGTGGCCGGCCGACAGCAGGCGCCGGGCCATCGGGGTGCCCATGCCACCCAGGCCCAGGAAGGCGATGGTTCCGGAGAATGCGGGCGCGGTGGTGTTCGTGTCCATGGCTCTCACCGTAGGCGGCGGCTACGGATGCGACCAGCGAATGTCTAGCATGGCTGGCATGCCTACCACGCATGACTTTTCCACTCCGCTGCTGCGGGTCTTCGTCGAGGTGGCGCGGCTGGGGTCGTTCACGGCCGCCGGCGCCTCGCTCGGCTACACCCAGTCGGCGATCTCCCGCCAGGTGTCGGCGCTGGAGGAGGAGGCCGGCAGCGTGCTCTTCGACCGGCTGCCGCGCGGCGTGCAACCGACCGAGGCCGGGCGGCGGTTGCTGGTGCACGCCTCAGCGGTGCTGGAGCGCATCGCCACGGCACAGCAGGAGCTGCGCCAGCTACGGGAGTTGGATATCGGGCGGCTGCGGGTCGCGGCCTTCGCCACGGCGGAGGCCGCGCTGGTGCCGCAGGCCATAGCCGCGTTCCGGCGAGCGCATCCGGGGGTGGCCGTCACCCTGGAGGAGGGGCTGACTCCGGCGCTGGTGGGAATGCTCACCGACGGATCGGTGGATCTCGCGGTGCTCAGCACCGCGTTCGGCGAGGTCCCGGAGGGAGTCGAACTCCACAAGCTCGCCGACGACTTCATGCTGGTGGCGCTGCCGGCCGGGCACCGGCTGGCCGGCCGGCGACGGCTGCGGCTGGCCGAACTGGCGGACGAGGACTGGATCGCGGCCAGCACCCGGCCCGAGGAGACCTTGATCAGCTCCTGCCTGCGGACCGGGTTTCAGCCCCGCGTAGGGTTCGTGGCGCGCGACTGGATGGCCAAACTCGGCCTGGTCGCCGCCGGGTTGGGGATCACGCTGGTGCCGACCCTGGCCGCCGACGCGGTCCGGGCCGATGTGGCGGTGGTCCCGCTGGACCGGCGGGACCTGCCGGTGCGCGAGGTGCACGCGGCACTGGCGCGCGGGCTGACGCCGTCGCCCGCCGCGCACGCCTTCCTGGAGCTGCTGAAGGAGCGCAGTGCCGCGCTCACCGCGGCCGCCAGCCCTGGCGGCGGCCACGGGGGATGACCACCGCCGCGGCGCCGGTCAGGACGGCCGCGCCGAGGGCGCCGGCGGCGATCAGGGCGGCCTGGTGCGGGGCCGGCGAGCCGGGGGCGGCCGGAGGCATGGCGAGGTGGGACGGGGGCGTGGCGGCGCCGGGCGGGGAGCCTGCCGGGGCCTGGGTGACGGCGGCGACCAGGTCCAGGGCGGGGATTGGCGAGGGGTAGGCGCTGGCGAGCAGGCGGTGGCGGAGCTGGTCGGCGGTCAACTCCGGCGCGTAGGAGAGCGCCAGCGCCGCCGCCCCGGCCACGTAGGCCGCCGCGAAGCTGGCCCCGCTGCCGGTGGCGTAGCCGCTGCCGCCGGGGCCGACGCTCATCACCGCGTCCCCGGGCGCCGCCAGGTCGACCCGGCCCGAGTAGGACGTCTTGGCGTCCGGCACGCCGCCCGGGCCGAGGTCGCGGACGGCGAGCACCTCCGGGTAGGCCGCCGGGTAGGCGGCGGCGAGGGGCTGCTGCCCGGAGTCGGCGCCGGCCGGGGCCACCACCAGGGCGCCCTTGCCGACCGCGTAGCGCACCGCCGCCTGCAGCTCGTCCGAGCCGGCGGGCACGGTGGCCGCCACGCAGATCACCCGGGCCCCGCCGTCCGCCGCCTCCCGCAGCCCGGCGGCGAGCAGGTCGGCGGTGCTGGCGCCGGTGTCGTCGGTCACCCCGACGGCCAGCAGCCTGGCCTGCGGGGCGACTCCGGCGAAGCCCGTGCCGTCCCGGCGGGCGGCGGCGATCAGGGCGGCCAGGAAGGTGCCGTGCCCGACGCAGTCGTGCGCCGGGTCACCGGCTCCGGCCACGCGGGGCGCCAGGGTGAGCCGGCTGCCGAGCACACCCGCCGTATCGTCCACGCCGGAGCCGAGCACCGCCACCGTGACGCCGGTGCCCTGGCCGAGCGGCCAGGCCTGGTCGGGGCGGAGGAAGGACTGCGGCCAGGGCACCGCCTGCACGGACTTGGTGGCGGCCGGCACGCATCCGCTCGGCCCGCCGCTGCGGGTCTGGGTGATGCCGGGCAGCGTGTCGGGCGCGGCCGACGGGTCGTCGCCCCACGCGGTGCCGGTGGTGGCCGCCAGCATCAGGCCGGCCAGGCCGGAGAGCAGCACCCGCCTCACGCCAGGCTGCCGATCCGCTCCGCCGGGATGTCCTGCGGCAGCAGCATGCTCAGCTCGGCCAGGTCGCTGACGTCCAGCCGGCTCAGTCGGCCGGCCTGGCGGGTGATCATCGCCTCCAGGGTCTGCCGGGCGAACCGGCCGTTGCCGAAGGTGCGATCACGCGGCACCGACCGGAACAGCTCCAGCAGCGCGGCCCGGGTGGGCTCCGGGCAGGTGTAGCCGGCGGTGTCGGCCTGGGTCTCCACGATCCGCACCAACTCGTCGTCCGAGTAGTGCTCGAACTCCACGCTCCGGCTGAACCGGGAGGCCAGGCCCGGGTTGGAGGCCAGGAAGTGGCGCATCTCGTCGTCGTAACCGGCCACGATCACCACCACCTCGTCGCGGTGGTCCTCCATCAGCTTCATCAGGGTGTCCACGGCCTCCTGGCCGAAGTCGCTGCCGGCCCCGCCGCGCGGGGTCAGGGTGTAGGCCTCGTCGATGAACAGCACCCCGCCACGAGCCCCTTCGAAGGCCTCCTTGGTCAACTGGGCGGTGTGGCCGACGTATCGGCCCACCAGGTCGGCGCGGGCCGTCTCGACCAGCTGGCCACCGGGCAGCACCCCCAGTTCGGCGAGGAGTTCGCCGTAGAGCCGGGCGACGGTGGTCTTGCCGGTGCCGGGCGGACCGGCGAACACCAAGTGGTGGCTGAGCTGCGCAGTGGGCAGCCCGGCGGCGGCCCGGCGGCGGGTCTGCCGGGTGAGGCTGACCAGGTCCTCCACCTGCTGCTTGGCGGCGCGCAGGCCGATCATGGCGTTCAACTGCTCCAGCAGCCCGGTGCCTTCGGACTCCGCGGCGGCGGGCTCGGCCGAGGCGGCGGCAGCCGCCTGTTCGCTGACGTCCAGCGGCACCAGCAGGGCCAGATCGTCGTTGTCGAAGGAATCCAACTGGGCCAGCCGGGAGGCCTGCCGGTCCACCATCTCCTCGAAGACCTTGCGGGCCGCCCGGCCGTTGCCGAAGTCCGCACCCTTGGGCATGCGTTCGAAGTGGAAGAGCAGCGCGTCCCGGGTGCCCTCGGCGAGTCGGTAGCCGTGGCCGGCGGCGGCCCGCTCGACGATCGTGGTCAGCTCCGGCACCGAGTAGTTCTGGAACTCCACGGTGCGGCTGAACCGGGAGGCCAGGCCCGGGTTGGAGGCCAGGAAATCGCCGATCTCGGCGGAGTAGCCGGCCACGATCACCACCAGGTCGTCGCGGTGGTCCTCCATCAGCTTGACCAGGGTGTCGATCGCCTCGCGGCCGAAGTCCGGTCCGTTGCCGCCGGATCCGGCGGAGAGCGTGTAGGCCTCGTCGATGAAGAGCACGCCGCCGAGCGCCGCCTTGACCACCTCGGTGGTCTTCAGCGCGGTGCCGCCGACGATCGAGGCGACCAGGTCGGCGCGGGCCACCTCGGTGAGGTGGCCGCTGCGCAGCACTCCCAACTCGGCCAGGATGGCGCCGTAGAGCCGGGCCACCGTGGTTTTGCCGGTGCCGGGCGGGCCGGCGAAGATCAGGTGCCGGCTCATCGGCAGCGCCGGCATACCCGCCTGCTCGCGGCGCTTGGCCAGCTTGTTGAGGTTGACCAGGGTGGCCACCTGCTCCTTGACGCCGTCCAGGCCGACCAGTGACTCCAACACCGCCTGCGGGCCCTTGGGTTCCACCGGCTGCTCGACTGATGGTGCGTCAGCGTCGCCCGGCTGGTCGCTGGTCGACGCGGTGGCCGTGCCGTGCGCGTCGGGGTGGCGGTTGTCCCGGCTGTCCAGGTTCTCCACCGCCAACCGCTCGCCGGCCTCGGTCTGGCGCAGCCCCGAGCCCTGGTTCTCGGCCACCAGGCAGTCGGTGATCCGCACCGGCTCGATGCTCTCCAGGCGGATGCCGTCCACGGTGTTCTCGGTCAGCCGGCAGTCCGTCAGGGTGGCCCGAGCGCCGGGCTGAAGGTGCAGGCCGTGGCGGCGGTTGCCGCGCATCCGGCAGCGGGTGGCGGTCAGTTCACCCTCGCGGGCCACGCTCGCGCCGTCGAACTCGTTCTCCGCCAGCTCGCAGTCGCGCAGCGTGGCGATCCCGCCGTCGGCCACCGAGACACCGCAGTCGCGCGAACCGCGCACGGTGCTGCCGCCGATGTACAGGTTGCCGCCCTCGGCGATCCGCACCCCGGCCTCGCCGCTGTCCAGCACGGTGGCGTCCTCAAGTCGCCCGCGTCCGTTGCGCAGCACGGCCACCCCCGCCCCGGTGGCGGCGGTCACCATGGCGCGACGCAGCAGCGGGTTGGCGCCCTCGGTCACGCTCACGCCCGCGCCCGCCGCGTCCCGCACCTCCAGGCGGTCGAACTCGGCGACGCTCTCCCCCGTCAGCTCGACGCCGACCGCCGAACCGCCCTGGACCATGGCGCGGTTCAGCACCGGACCGGCCGACTCGCCGACCCAGATCCCGGCCGCCCCCGCTCCGGTCACCTCGCACTCCTCGAAGGTGCCCCGGGAGCGGTCCCCGATGTGCAGGCCGTGCCCCTGGCTGCGGACCGCCCGGCAGCGGCGCAGCAGCGGATCGGTGCCGCCGGCCAGCGCGATGGCGTGCCCGCGCACCCCGGTGACGGTGCAGTCCTCCAGCACCACCCGGTCGGCGGAGCTGATGAAGACGCCCAGCGCGCAGTCGCGGATCTCGGTGCGCACCAGCCGGGTGGTGCACTGCTCCTCCAGGGCCACCGCGGGCTTGTCGGTGGCGGAGATCACGCAGTCCTCGATCAGGCCCTGGGCCTGCCCGTTGGCGCAGATCCCGTTGCCGCGGGCGTCGCGCAGCACGCAGCGGCGGACCACCGGGTTGGCCCGCTCACCGATCACCACGGCCGAGGTGCCGAGATGCTCGATCACGCAGTCCTCGATCACGCTGCTGCCAGTGGCGGTCTCCACCAGCCCGGCGCCGGCCGCGTTGACCACCCGGCAGCCGCGCATCGCCAGCGAGCCCTGCTGGCGGGTCAGCACCGCCGTCCAGGAGTTGCCGACCACTTCGCAGTCCTGCAGGGCGGCCTGGCCGCGCGGCACGTCCACGGCAGGCAGGTCGTCGTCCTGGCCGTGCAGCACCAGGCCGGTCAACTGCACGGCCTCGGCGACCACTTGGACTACGGTGCCGGTGCGGGGGCTGATCCGCACGCTGCCCCGGACGTCCTCGGCGGTGATGGTGACCATCTTGGTGATCACCAGGTTCTCCTCGTAGCGGCCGGGCCGCACCGAGATCACCGCACCGCTGCGGGCCGCCTGCAGGGCCTCGCCGATCGTGCGGTAGCAGCCTGCCTCCCGCTGCTCCGCGCAGACCGTCAGCACCGGGCGCGACATGCCGGGCCTTCCTTCCTAGGGTGGTTCAGGGGCTCGTGCTGGTTCGTGCTGGTTCGTGGCGGTCAGGAGGAGCAGGTGGCGCGGATCGCGTCGGCCGCGTGGTGGGCGTAGGTCTTGCTGTTGCCGCTCCAGTCCAGACCGCGGGTGTGCAGCATCACGGACAGCTGGCCGCCGGACACCGGGTAGTTGCCGACGTCCACCCAACTCCCCTGGTTGTCCACCTGGTTGACGGTGAACGAGCCGATGGTGCCACTTCCGGGCGAAGTGCCGGTCTGCACCGTGTAGTAGGTGGGCGCGCCGCCGACCACCTTCACATCCGACGAGGCCGGGATGTAGACGGCGAAGTCGCAGCTGCCGCTGGAGGTCTGCAGTCCGGTGAAGCTCCACACCACCGAGTTGCCGTCGTCCTTGTTGGCGTCGCCGGACATCGGCACCGAGCTGAACGTGCCGTTGCACTGGTCGCCGCTCCAGCCACCGGAGTTGCTGCGCCAGCCGGAGCTGCCGTCGGAATACCAGCCGTGCTGGTGGAAGCTGGTGCCGGCATCGGCGCAGTACGGGCCGGCCACCATGGTGCGGGTGGTCGGCTGCGGGCCGGCCGGGGGCTGGGCGGGCGGTGCGGCCGGCGTGGTCTGGGCGGGGGCGGGGGCCTGGGCGGGGGGTTGCGCCTGGCCGCCGCCCGATCCGCCCGGCGCGCTGCCGGAGCCGCCGCCGCTGGTGCCGGAGCCGCCGGTCGAGCCGCTACTGCCGCCGGTTCCAGTGCTGTGGGTCGAACCGGTGTCCGGCACGGCCGAGTTGGCGGCGGAGGAGGAGGGGGACGGTGAGCCCGAGCCGTCGGCGGCCACCGGCACCGCACCGGCGGCCGGAGATGCCCCACCCGCCGTCGGCCCGCCGGTGTCGCCGTGCGAATCGAAGCCCGGCACATAGCCGTTGCCGCCGCCACCGGAGCCCTGCTGGCTGAAGCCGACCGGCTTGCCGCCCTGGGCCGGCCCGTGGTGCGAGCCGGAGCCGCCGAGCTGGGTGATCGCCAACGGCAGCCCCACCAGGACCAGGCCGGCGGTCACCGCGGCGGCCACCATGGGCCGCGAGATCCGACCCGGCTTGGCCTCCGCCGCACCGGGCGTGGCGGTGGACACCTCTTCGAGCTCGGCTTCAGGAGCTGCTTCTGACGTCGCGTCAGGTGCGGCAGCGGAGGTAGCGGAAGTGGCGGACGGCTCGGCCACCTCGGACACGGCACCGATGACCGCCCTGGCCGCCACCATCGGCTCGACCGCCGCGGACTCTTCGGCCGGCTCATGAGCCACCGACCCGGTTGCCGGCTCCTGGGCTGCCGGCTCTTGGGCTGCCGACCCCTGAGCCGTCGACTCGGCTGCCCGCTCCTGAGCCGCCTCCTCCGGTTCGTCGAAGCCCCAGGCCACCGCCGGAAGTTGGAATCCCTGCCGACCGCCCTGCTGTTCCTCGCCCACCCTGGTCCCCTGCGTTTGACGACTCTCCTCACCCGAGTGACGGGCCGGGCCACCGCCGAGGTTCAGCCGCCGGTGCCGACACTCCACACCGGCTCGTCGGTCGGGGTCAGCACGAAGGACACCGCCGCCGCCAGCACCCCGGCGTCCGGCGCCACCGGCAGCACACCGTCCTTGGCCCGCACGTGCGCCAACAGGCCGGGCTCCGGCGCGATGCCGTACTCCTCCAGGTAGTAGGAGACGGTGTCGGTCCAGATCCACTCCCCGTCGGTCCGGAACCCCATCGGCACCACCCCGCCCCGCTCCGGCTCCACCACGTCGTCGGCGAGCATCGGCGTCAGCAGCACCGGGGCGCCGGCCCGCAGGTACGCGGTCACGGCGGTGCGGTCGCCTCCCTCGGCGAGCCGGGGGTGGTCCTCGGCGAACCCGGGCCCGCTGACCGGGTCGACCCGGTCGAAGACGGCGGCGAGACGGAACTGCGGCTCGGTCATGGTGCGGGCTCCACTCGGCTGGCGGCGGGTCTCGAACGGGCTTGGCGGGTCTCGAAAGTGACTGGCAGGTCGCGAAGCGGACTGGCGGTCCCGACGGGGACTGGCGGGCCCCGAAGGGGACTACGGATACGGCGTGGCCTGGCGTTCGGCCGCCGGCAGCTGCTGTTGCTGCCCGTACCACGCCATCAGGCCGGCCAGCTGCGGCTTGGTCAGCTTCTTCCCGCCGACGTTGCCGAGCGCACGGGTCAGCTTCTCCTTGAAGGCCTCCGGGGTGTCGGTGTACTGGCCGATCTGCTGCGTGATGAGCCGCTTCTGGAACGGCATCAGCTGGTCGGCGGGCGGAATGGCCACCTCGGTCGCGGCTGCCGCCGCACGGTAGTCGTCCGTCCGCCAGAAGAGGTCGCGATCGTCCAGCTGCAGGCGGCTCAGCTCGTCGGCCGCCCAGCCGTAGGTGATGCTGGTCTGCGCGTTGGCGCCTCGGGAGTGGACGGACACGCTGCCGCCGTACTGGTCCGGTGGGAACGCGACGACGGTGCGGATCCCGGGGAAGGCCTTGCGCAGCCGCTGGATCACGGCGCGGCAGCTCCGGCAGGTCGCCTGGGTGGAGACCACCGCCAGCACACCGGTGACCTCCTGGTTGGGCAGCGGCAGCTGGGTCTCGGGGTCGAAGCCCACCCCGACCTGGTCCGCCAGGTGGTTGTAGAGGTCGGTGAGCACTTTCACCTCGGCGTCATGGGCCTGGTAGTTCGCCCCGAGGTTGCTCTCCGCCCAGGTCTTGGCGCTCAGGCTCGCCAGGTTGCGCTGGGTCCCCGGCGGCCAGTTGTCCTTGCCGCTGATCCGGATCTCGGACTCCCAGGTCCGCGCACCGCCCGGCGACCGGGTCAGCCGCAGCGCCGCCGCCGCCATCGTCGTTCCCTCCGGGCGCTCGACGCCGAAGAGCTTCTTGCTCAGCCCGTCGAGCAGACCAGCGGCCTCCTGGTGCTGCTCGGCGGTCGGCGTGAACACCCCGAAGAGCGGGGCGTCGGGCTCGAAGAGGCTGCGGTCCACCGGGCCGGTGAGCGGCAGCTCCCAGGCGTCGGTGGTGGCGGCGCGAACCCGGGTGTCGGCGGTGAACCCCGGTGGGAACTCGGTGGCGTCGGCGGGCGAGGTCCACCCGGTGCTGGGGTCGGCCCAGTGCAGCGTGCCGTCGTGGGCGTGCAGCAGGGCGAGGGCGTGGCCCTCCGGCTCGCCGTCGCGGGTGAGCAGCACGGTGGCGAAGCCGCCGGGACCGGCCTTGCGCACCTGGTCGCGCACCGCGTGCAGGGCCGGCAGCCCGTAGCCGTGGTCCTGGATCAGGCCGTGCGATTTGATCAGGGTCCAGGCCGGCTCGGACTCGGGCAGCCCGTGCTCCGGCCGGGCGGTGGTCCGGGGCCGCCCGTAGAAGGTGTCGCGCAGTGCGCCGACCGCCTCCAGGCAGTGGTGCAGGTCGCCCCCGTCGGTGCTCGACCGGTGCGGGTTGAGCAGGGCGAGCAGCTTGGCGGTCGGGTGCGGGTGGGTCTGCTCCACCGTGTTCAGGTGGTCGATCAGGCTCCGCTGCAGTGCGGGGTCGAGCGGCTGGTAGCCGCGGTCGCGCAGCACCGCCTCGGACGTCTCGTAGTCGACCAGGCGCGGCCGCTTGGCCGGCGGTCCGGACGGCTCGTTGTGCTGGTTGCCGTGGTACTGGTCCTCGTGGTGCTGTTCCTCGTGGTGCTGTTCCTCGTCGTCGCGGCCGCGCTTGCTGCCCGTGAGCACGTCGAAGATCGAGTCGGCGGTGTCGGTGTGCTGCTCGGACGCGGTGAGGGGGTGGTCGCGCAGCGGGGTGCCGTCCTCGGTGAGCCGCTCCAGTTCGCTGAGGTAGCGCTGCGGGATGGCGGGGCGCAGCGGGCTGCTGGTGTCGGCCATCAGCCCGCTCTGCTGGGACTTGGCCGGGGTGTCGCGGAACAGCGAGGCGGGATCGTACTGCTCGTCCTTCAGGCCCGCGTAGTGCAGCAGTTCGTGCAGCAGGTCGGCGTCGCCGTGGTCCAGGTCGAGGTGGTGCTGGTCGGCGCGGCCCGGACCGCCGTTGCGGGAGGCCGGACCGGTCAGCGTGATCGCCTCGGTGTGGTCGGGCCGGTGGGTGAAGGCGGCCTCGAAGTGCAGCTGGTCCTTGGACTCCGGCAGCCGGTAGCCGATGTTGAGGTGCCGGTCGAGCAGGTCGTTGACCCGCGTCTGGAACGCCGCGAGCTGCTCGTGGGTGACACCGGCGCCGAGCCGCACCGGCAGGTCGAAGGAGATGGCTCGCACCCAGCGCCGGTTGCCCTGCGGGTCGTCGGACGCCTGGACGCGGCGCACCGTGTTGCGGACGTAGACCGTCTTCCCGTCGACGTACGACCTGCCGCCCGGGGCGCGGCGCAGGGTGGCGGGTGCGGACGGCTGGAACCGCTCGGTGTGTCGCGGCGCCGTGGGTGCGTTGCGCGCGCGGTCGCGCCACTGGGCGGCCGGGATCGGGTTCGGGTGCGGCTCGGCCCACTGCTCGACCGGGTGCTCGGTCGGGTGCTCGGTCGTCGCGTGATGGACCACGCCGGCCTCGGGGGCCTGCGCGGGCGGGAACAGCGGGTCCGGGCCGAACAGGGCTCCCCACCGGTCGACGATCCGCTGCGCGGCGGCCAGGCCGCGGTCGTCGGTGGCGGTGACCTGGTTGGTGCGGAAGTAGCTCTCGGCCGTCTGCAGACTCTGCCCCGGCGGCTGGGCGTGGTCCTGGGCCGCTGCCAGGAAGTACACGTGCCGCTCGGTGGTGTAGTGGGTCGGGATGCCGAGGGGGAAGCCGAGTCCGTCGGTGATCACCATGCCGCCCCCCTGCAGCTGCTGGAGGGTGCCGACCGTCTCCGCGTAGCTGGATCCGATGCGCATGGAGTCGCCCGCCGGCACGCCCATCATCGCGATCCACTGGTCCACCGTCAGCAGGTGGTCGGCCATCGACGGGTCCATCACCATCTCGTGGACGGCGCCGTTCTCCTGGACGTCGATCGCGACCGCGACGTGGTAGCCCCAGGCGACCTGGCCGGGCGCATGGAGGGTGGCGCCCGCCGCGTTCATGGAGCTGACCACCAGGCCGGGGCCGCCGTCCGGGGTCTGGTAGCGGACGAACGCCTTCTTGCAGGCGACGCCGAGTTCGGTGAGCCGCACGGCCATCAGGTGCGCCCGGTTGAAGCAGCCGTCCTCCGGGAAGTCGTACGGGACCGGCTGGTGGATTCCCGCCGCGCTCTCGTAGTTGAGCCCCTGCATCTCGCGGAAGAGGTCGTCGGCATAGCGGCGCGGCACGCTCTGCTGCTCCAACTCATGCCCGCCCAGCAGGTAGTTGCCGAGCGCGCCGGTCTCGGAGAACCTCGCCGGGGCGTCGTCGGACAGCGCCCGGCCGGTGGCGTGCTGGTAGCCGGCGGCCACCCGCCACAGGGCCCGGATGTCGCTGCGCAGCGGGTGGATCAGGCTCAGCAGCGAGCCCAGGTCGCCGTCGGCGATCGCCTGCTGGATGCTGCCGACAAGCGCCCGTTCTTGTTCGTCGCGCGTGGTGTGCACCAGGCCGGCGAGCGGCATGACGCTGGCCCTGCCGAGCAGTTCCATCACATGCTCGAAGGTCACGGCGGTGCCCAAGTGCCCCTCGTCCGCCGCTTGGACGAGCAGGGCGGTGATGTCCTCCCCCTGGCTGAGCTCCTGGTAGCGCGCCGCCAACTGCCGGACGCTGTCCGGGTCTCGTTCGAGGCGGCCGAGGAGCGCCATGACGTGCTCCCCGCTCGGTGTGCCGCCGGTCAGCTGCTGGTGCAGGCCGCGGGCCACGAAGTCGATGGTGGCCGGCGAGTGGCCGAACTTCACCGCACCGGGCAACGGCTCGTGGTCAGGGGCCAGTTGGTCGGGTGCGACCTCCGGGTAGTGGTCGGCGCCGTGGTCACCGGCCAGGTAGGGGCCGAGCAGTTCCACCGGGGCGTCGTGGGCGATCTTCAGCCAGTTGCCGGGGACGATGGCCGGGTGGCCGGTGGCGGTGATGCCGACCGTCTTGGCGACCACCAGGTGGCCCGGGCTCTCCGGGTCGACCGCGCCGTCCTGGTGGCGCGCCTCGGTGAACCAGACCGGCCCGTCGGCCGCATAGGACACCGCCTTGTGCAGCCCGGCGTCCCAGAGGTGCTCCATGACCTCCTGCACATAGCCGCGCTCCGGCCCGCGGCTGATGTCGCAGGCGACCCAGCGCAGCGGCTTGACGCCGTCCCAGCCGCCCTCCTGGTGGAGCTTGAGCAGCCCGCGGGCGATGTCGACCGGCGCGAGGGCGGTGTCGTCCATCGTCGGCATGCCGTCGGCGGTGTGCATGGCCAGGGTCAGGTAGTCGTCCGCGTGCGGGAAGCGCTGGAACACCGACTCGTTGAGGGTCTCCCAGTCGGCGTGCCGGTCGCCGACCCAGTAGAGGCGCTGCGGGTGCAGCTGGGTCAGCTCGGCGCCCGGGGCGTGATCGGGGTGCTGCCAGGCGTGCTCCAGCTCGGCGACGGTGACGGCGTGGCCGGGGCGCTTGAGCTTGTCGACCAGCTGGACCAGGTGGTCCAGCCGGCCGGTGCCGACCTCGCCGGCCGCCGAGCCGGTCAGCTGGTGGACGTAACTCTCCAGGTGGGCGCGCTGGACCGGGCTGCCGGTGGGGAGTTTGAGCGCCTCGCGGACCAGGTCGGCGGTGCGGCGCACCTGGGTGAGCCTGGTCAGGGTGATCCGGTCCGGGTTGCCGTCCAGCTCCAGGGTCAGCTTGGCGGTGTGCCAGGCGTTCAGGCTCGCCGCGCGGCGGGCGGTGGCCGGTGAGAGCAGATCGGCGACCTTCGCCCCGAACGGGCGGCCGTGGTCGGCGCCGATGTACTCGGCCAGCGGCCACAGGTCCTGGTGGGTGCGCAGCTCACGGATGTTGGCGAGTTTGGTCAGCGCCTGGTGCAGATCCTGTTCCGCCGGCGTGGTCTTCGGGAACGGGAGGTCCAGGGGGCGCTCGGTGGCACTGATCTGCTCGTACGGGCGCCCGCCGCCGTCCGTGCCGACATGACGGTCCGTCAGCTTGAAGCTGCTGCCCGGCTTGATCAGCACCTCCGACTCGCCGGCGGCGACCGAGAACGGTTCGATGTCATAGGCGCTGCCGCCGCCGTGCATCTCGAAGTGGATCAGCGCGGGGTGGGTGACCGGAAGTTGGGTGCGGCCCTTCATGAACCGCAGCGCCACCAACTGGTCAGTGCTGGTGCTGAGGAAGTCGCGGTTGCTGAGGGTCGAGCCGCCGTAGGTCGGGTCCAGCCGGCTGCCCGCGCCACCGGCCAGTGGGCCCATCAGCCGCTCGCCGCGCCAGAGTTCGCCGGAGACCGCAGGCAGCTTGTCCAGGGTCTCGCTCAGCAGCTCGGCGTGGACCTTGAGTTCCCGCTCCAGCTGCGGGACCAGCGGGCCCACCGCCTGGTGCAACTGCTTGCGCTGCTCGGGGCTGCGGCTCCAGGGCTCGGTGTTGCGGATGATCGGGCCGAGCACCGGATCGTGCTTGAGAGCCGACGGCAGCTGACTCAGCGGCGCGTTGTCCAGCAGCACCTTGGCCTGGCGCTCCAACGCGAGCTGCCGGAACGGCGGGGAGAACCGCAGCATCACGTTGATCAACGGGAAGGTGGGCCCGGTGTAGACGCCCAGCGCCTCGAAGTGGGCGACGGTGAGCGTGTCCAGCACCTGCTGCGCGGTCAGGTGGTTGCGGTCCAGCCAGTTCACCACCTCCGGCTTGACGTGCTGCGGCACGTACGGAATCCCGGCCGCCTCGGCCGCCTTGTTGGCCACGACCGCCTCGAACTGGGCCCGGTTCCGCTGACTGCGCGAGGCGAACTCGTCGTAGTAACCGCCGTTGTCACGCGGGGTGTTGACCAGCTCGTGGTAGGCCGCCTCATGTGGCAGCATGCCGTCCTCACCGAGCTCGGCACGCACCTGGTGCTGCGAGAGGCCCGGGATGTGCTGGTAGAGCATCGAGACGTCGCCCATGGCGTGCGACGGCAGCGGCGGCAGCTCGTCCAGCAGTTGGGCGCCCTTGAGGATCTCGTAGAGGGAGTGGTCGCCCAGTGGCAGCATCCAGCCGGTGAGTGCCAGCAGCATGTCGCCCGGTTCGGTGTCCGGGACCTTGAGCAGCCGGAAGGCGTTCATCATCTTGGCCGTGGTGGCCGAGATGCCGGTGCTGACCGGCATGCCCTTCTGCTCGTGGGCCGTGCCGTACCAGCCGGACTTCTCGTTGACGACATAGAGGTCCCGGCCGGTCTGCCAGTGCAGCGTGCCGGTGGCGCCGTGCTGCTGCTGGAACCGCAGTTCACGGGAGCTCAGCGGAATTCCGCGGTGCTGGAGCTGCGTTGCGGTCAGCTGGTTGAGCGGCGTGTCCTCCCGGCTGGTGCGGGCCCTGAGGCTGCCCAGGTACTCGCTGCCCGCCTTGATCGGGTCGGCGGCCTGCTTGATGATGCTGCCGGTGCCGAAGTGGTCCTTGTCGAACATCTTCGACAGCGGGGTCTTCGCCAGGCCGGCGCGCAGCGGGCCGTTGAGGAACTCCGCCTGGGTGTGCAGCTCGCGCAGGTCCAGGCCCATGGCGGTGGCCCTGGCCTGGTCCTGGTGCGCCAGCAGGTGCTGGAGCACGCTCTTCAGGCCCAGCGGGGAGTCCTTGGCATAGGCCGCGTTGAAGAAGGCGGTCATCAGCTCACGGGTGTTGCCGGTCGCCATCATGGTGTGGAACTCGGCCGAGGTGAGGCTCTCGCCGACCTGTCCGGCCGAGGTCGGGTCGTCCTTGAGGAAGACCCGCTGGAGCTCCTCCTCCGGGACGTCCGGATGGGCCGCGCGCAGTGCCTCGTACAGCCTGCGCACGGCGGTGCGCGCGGCGGCTTGCGCCTTGGGGTGGTTGAACGCCAGGTCGCCTAGCTTCTCCTCGAACCTGGCGGCCCGGCCGCGGTGCTGCTCGGTCGCGTAGAGCGCCTGCTTGTGCGGGACCCCGAACGCCTTGACGCCTTCCACCGGGCGGTCGTTGGCGTGCTCGTCGGTGGTCTCCGGCAAGTGGTGCGGGTCATGCACCCCGGGCGGGCCGTCGAGGTGCGAGCCGAGCTGCTCGGTGTGGACCTCGTGGCCGTCCGCGGGCAGCGTCAGGCGCCGCCAGTGGCCGCCTGCGGTGATCACCGGCAGGCCGTGCCGGCCCCAGCCGACCTTCGGGCTGACCACCAGGTGGGGATGCTCGCCGGGCACGAACAGCACGGTGCCGTCCGGTGCGTAGACCGTCAGCTCCAGATCGGGCCGCTTCTCCCGGATGACCCGCATCAGCTGCTCGGCGTAGGAGTGCTCGCCGCGGCCCGAGTTGCAGGCCACCAGCCGGAGCGGGCGGCCCGCCGGCCACTTGCCGTTGTCGTGCAGGCCGATCAGCACATCGGCCAGGTCGCGGGCGCCGATCGGGTGCCCCCGCCAGGTGGGGGCGCCGTCGCTGCGCGAGCTGTGGTAGGCCAGCGTGAAGAAGTGATCGTCGCCGGGGAATTGGCGGACCGCCTGCTCGAACTCGTGGTTCGTGACCGGGTCCTGGGTGTGGGGAAGCCAGACGGTGTTGGGCTGGAGTTCGTGCTCGGTCAGCTTGCCGATGACGTCCGACACGTTGACGTCCGGATGCTTCGGCAGGTCGAGGTGGGTGAACGGCCCGTCCGGGTGCGTCTCGTAGCGCCGGGTGTGGGTGTCGAGGATGGTCTCCGCGGTGGTGTGGTCGAGCGGGATCAGCACGTCGGCGGGCACCACGACGGGCAGCGTACGGGTCCGGTCGCCGTCCTTGAGGGTCAGGGTGAGCTCGACGAAGGCCTGGTAACGGGCCACCGGCTCCGGGAACTTGCTGCCGCTGAACGCCTTGCCGCCGCTACCGCCGGTGGTGCCGTGGCGTGCGATGTGCGAACCGGACACGTTGACCGTGGTGGTGGCGCCGACCGCCGACGAGATGTCCGCCTTGGCGCCGAACTGCACCTGGGCGCCCGTGCTGCGGTAGTGCAGCGTCATCCCCCGGCTGCCCGTGCCCGCCTCGAACGTCGGGTTGAGCTCGGCCTTGGCGAGGTCGCCGTGGTACTCCAGCGAGATGATCCGGGACGACAGGCTGATGCCCGACTTGTCCTTGCCCGACCAGAGCTGGTCGAGCAGCGAGCGCTTGCCGGTGGACGGCAGGTCGAGGGAACCGCCGTGCGCCGTCTCGTCGTGGTGGGCCGAGAGCTGGGCATGGTGGTAGGTCGCGGCCACCAGGTCGTCGATGCGCTTCCAGGCGGCACGGCCGAAGAAGTCCGGGCCGACCGCGCGCAGCGAGTCCCGCACCCCGGCGGAGTTGCCGAGCCAGTGCAGCAGGTCGGTGTGCTCCGAGAGTTGCTGGAAGGCGTCGCCGGGCGGCCGGCGGACCTGCACCTCCCTCGGCGAGGCGGACGGCGGCAGCGGCGGCTCCTTGACCAGCTCGGCCAGCGAGCGGTGCGGCACGCCGTCCGGAACCGGCGGAGTGCGGTCGAGTTCGTGCAGCACATCGAGCTCGACCATGGCCTCGGCCCGGTGCCGGCGGGTGCCGAAGAGCCGGACGATCGTGTGGCCCGCGGTTCCCGGCGCGGCGATCCGGTGCTCGTCGAGAAGGTTGAGCTTCGCGTGGCGGGTCATGGTGAACACCAGCCGGGCGGTGCCGGTCGATGCCATCGCGGGCACCTTGGCCTTGACCGCGCTGCCGCTGGTCAGGCTGTCCCCGCTCGACGCCGACCGGTCGGTCCCCCAGCTGTGGCTGGCACCACCGCCGGCGACCAGCGCCGCGCCGGTGGCCAACATGTCGGTGGTGCCCTGCACGGTCGCGGCAACCGTCTGCCCCTTGCCCGAAGGGCCGTTCTCCCCGGAGCTCTGCACCGAGATCTGCCGACTGGTGCCGGTGTTGAACTCGACCTTCGGCGCCGTACCGACCTGCCGCAGGTCATCCAGCTCGGCGTGGATCCGCACGGTGCTCCGGCCGTGCCGCAGCACGATCCGCTGGCCCGCCAGCACCGACTTGAACTTGGGGAGCAGATCGCCGAGTTCGAGTTCCTCCTCGATCTTCGCCGCCATTCCGGGCCAGTCCGAGCCGAGCAACTTCGCTCCGCTGTCGGTGATCTGGCGCACGATCGCGCGGGCCTCGGGCTCCCCGGAGAGGTGCTGCCACGGCCGGAGCTCGGTCACGATGTCCGAGGAGCCGAGCGTGCGGGTCCGCACCACGGAGTCCGGCACCGAGTGCCGCTCGGTGATCGAGGTCGGGTGCACCACCCGGACCGGCGAGGCGACCCGCACCGCCACCGGCACCTTGGTGCCCTGGGCCGGCTTCGGCTGACCCTGCCACTCGATGGCGAACTCCAGGTCCGCCGTGCCCTTGAAGATCGCGGCCGGCTCGGTGCTCTTGCCCCGGCTGCTGGTGGTGGCGGTGTGTTCGATGGTGCGGCTGCGGGTGGTGTCGCGGCTGCGGGTGTAGTCCGCACTGGCCGAGACATGCGGGACGTTGACCTTGCCGCCCACCTTCATGCGGGTGCGCGTCCGCCGGTCCGAGGAACTGCCGACCATGCTGCGCTGCTGGTCGCCGACTTCGAACTCGTACTCACTCACGGTCTCGGTGTGCTGCCCCAACCGGACCTTGCCGCGCACCACCACCTGGCCCTTCCGGCCCTGGTGGCTGATCGGGACGCGGATGGTCCCGCCCTGGCTGAGCCGGACCAGTCCGGCGGTGAGCGCGTCGCCGCCCAACTCGTGGTCCAGGTGGGCCTCCAGCGCGGGGGGCAGCTGAGCTTGGTGACGACCGTCCTGCAAGGCGGACTTGACCGCGTCGAGCAGCTTGCCCTCCTCGCCCTCGAAGCCGTGCAGCCGGTCCATGCTGCCCAGTCGGCCGTCCTTGTTGTGGGCCGGCACCTCGAACGTCTCGGCCGGCGCGTCCTGGTGGCGCGCGGTCTGCTCGACCGGCCCGGTGAACTCACCGTGCTGGTGGCCGGTGGTCTGCGGGGTCCCGGTGAGCCGGCGCTCCACGCCCAGCTCGGCGCGGACGGGCACCGGCACCGGATCGAGCCGCTTCCCCTGGTAGGAGATGTGCAGTTCCAGGGTGAGGTCGGTGTCGTAGAGCTCCTGGGCGCTGCGGTACTTGGAGCTCGCATAGCTCTTCACCGAGTCGCCGGCCCGCCAGCCGTTCCGGTCGCGGTACTCCCGGCTCAGCGTGGTGCTGAGGTCCAGGGTGTCCTTGAGGGCCTTGCCGGCCGCGTCCTTGACGCCCAGGTCGTGCACCACCGGCGAGGCACCGCCCTGGGCCTGGACGGTCTTGGTGTCCGCCCAGAGCTTGCGCCGCCCCTGGAAGGTGGTGCGCTCCCGCACCTGGTTGAGGTCGCTGCCGTCCTGGCCGCGCAGATGCCGCATGCTGCGCACCTTGCCGACCACCGCGATGTGCAGGTCCTTCAGCGGGCCGCCGGACGCCTCCGGGGTGTGCAGCGGCTGGTTGCGGGTCATCCCGGTCAGATGGGCCGACACCGCCGCGTGGGTGTAGGTGGCCAGCACGTCGTCCCGCACCTCGGCCCAGCCCTTGTCGCCGAGGAGTTGGCGGCCCTGCTCGTCGAGTGCCCTGTGCAGGTCGGCGATTCCGGACAGGTCGCGGACCGTGGTGGTGCCGGGCAGGCCCTGGTGGGCGGGGTCGGCGGGCCAGATGCCGTTGGGCGGGGCGGGGTGCTCGGTGGGGGGTTGCTCGGTGGCGGGGTGCTCGGTGGCGGGGTGCTCGGTGGCGGGTTGCTCGGTGGCGGGGTGCTCGGTGGCGGGTTGCTCGGTGGCGGGGTGCTCGGTGGCGGGGTGCTCGGTGGGGGCTTGCTGATCCGGCTGCTGTGGGTGGGGCGTGTCCAACTCCGGCTTGTTCGCTGCCGGTTCGGTCTCTGACTTGTCGACCAGGGCGCGGAAGCCCAGGCCGGTGGTGAAGGTCTCGCTCTTGTCGGCGCCCGCAAGCGGAGTGAAGCTGACCTTGATCTTCAGCGCCGCCTCGCCGTCGAACACCACGGCCGGCGACTTGGTCTTGGTGACCAGCGCCAGCTCGTCGCCCGAGCCCGCCAACTGGACCTTGTCAGTACCGCGTTGGCCGTTGGCGCCGTAGCCGGCGATCCCGGGGGTCCCCAGTCCCGGCGCCGTCGGCGTGCCGGTGCCGGTACCGAGGAACGGCAGTTGCAGGATGCTGCTGTCGGACACCTGGTGGGTGGCCGAGGTGCCCGTACCGGTCCCGATGGTGAACTCGGTCGACGCGGTGGTGTCGACCTGGTCGAAGCGGCTGATCTCGGCGCCGGTGAACTCCAGGGTGGCGGTGCCGAGTTTGCCGGCGACCGACACGGCAATGGTCTGGCCCGCCATCAGGCTCTTCAGGTCCTGGTGGAGGCTGCCCAGGGTCACCTCGGAGCTCGCCTTGGCACGGAGCTCCGGCCAGAGGCCGCCCGCGACGTCCTTGGCCTGGTCCTCGATCCGGCCCAGCAGCTCGGACACCGCTTGCTCGCCGTCCGCGCCGTGATGGCCCGGCACCCAGACGTCGCTGACGACATGGGTCCCGGCCAGCCGCTTCTCGTCGGCCACCTGGCGTGGCAGCGTGCGGTATTCGGTGGGTGTCTTCGGCTCGCCGGTCTCCCGGACCGGGACCGCCAGCTTGCCCTTGAACACCAGCGGGGGGACGTCCGGGGCGGTCACCTTGAGCCCGTGCTCGGTGAGGTCGCGGAACGTCACCTGGACGTCCAGCTGCGCCTGGAAGACGGCGGCCGGCTCCACGGTCTTGCCGCGCGCGATGGTGCGGCTGGAGTCGGCGCTGCTGTGGCCGCTCTGCCAGCCGTGCTGGTAGCCGAGCGTCTCGGCGAGGTCGCCGCCGCTGCCGAACTTGAACTTCGCGGAGACGTTCGCGCCGGCCTGCCAGGTCCGGTCGTCGCTGGTGCCGATGGTGCTCTGCTGCTCGGCGCCGAGCTCGAACTCGAAGGTCTCCCGCTGCTCCACGAACTCGCCCGTGCGCACCTGGGCGCGGACCTCCAGCAGGCCGGTGCGGTTGCGGGACTGGATCGGGAACACCCAGTGGTCGCCCCGGCTGAACGCGGTCGCCTTGGGGGCCATCTCGCCGGTGCCGAAGATCTGGGCCACCAGGTTGCGCGCGGCCTCGCGGTCGCCGCCCAGCGCCTGGGTGAGGCCGTCGGTGAACCGCTGGAGGTCGGCGGGCGTCGGCTCGCGCAGGTCGACCAACGCGTCGTAGGCGGCCAGGCCGCGCTCGCCCAGGCGGGCCGGGGGTGCCGGGGGCAGGGGCGGAGCGGGGTGGGTTGGGGGGTGCGGGGGCTGGAGTTCCTGGGGCGGGGGGTCTTGATGCTGGGGGTGCTGGGGCAGGAGGTCTTGATGCTGGGGGTGCTGGGGCAGGGGCGCGACGGGGGGTTGGTGGTGGGTCGGGCCCTGCAGGGCGTGGAACACGAGCGCCTGGGCCGAGTCCGGGTAGTGGGCCTCCTCCAGCGGCCGGGCCAGCTCGATCGGCTCCTGTGGCTCCTGGGACTCCTGCTTCTCCACCGGCTTCACCGTTCCGGGAGCCTCCCCCGGATAGTGGGCCTCCTCCAAGGGCCGGGCCAGCTCGATCGGTTCGTGCTGCTCGTCGCCGAACCGGACCGCGCCCCGCAACGGCTCCCGCACCTCGTGCGCGGCCACCTCGTGGTAGCCGGCGGGCAGTTCGCTGCCCACCGTCTTCGGCTTCGGATCCCCCGCGCGGTACTCGTGCCACTGGCCGGGTTCGGCGACGACCGGTCGGCCGGCCTTGTCGTACCCGACCTTGCCCGCCGCGATCAGCCGACCCGAGGCGGGGTCGAAGTAGACCGGCCTATCGGCGGCGAGGGCCGTGGTGCCGAGGTCGTGCTTCGCCAACTCCTCCATCACGTCGGACACATAGCGATGGTCCACGGCACTCGCCAGGTCGCAGGCGACGAACTTGAGCGGCTTCCGGCCGTCCCAGCGCCCCGTTGCCTGGGCGATCCGCAGTCGGGTGACCAACTCCCCCACCGGAATCGGCCCGTGCTCGCCGACGTGCATGGCGACCAGGAAGTGGGCGTCGTCATGGGAGAAGTGCGCGACCGCATCGGAAAAGCCGTGCTGCGCCTGCTCGGACTGCCGGGAGTCGGGCACGAAGAGCCGGTCGCCGTTGCGTACGATCAACGCCTGCTCGGTGGTTGAGCCGTGTCGCTCGGCGACCGGGCCGAAGGTGTTCTCGTGGCCGCTCTCGTGCGCCTTCCACTTGGCACCGTCGAGCCCCGCCGGGCCCCAGAGTTCGCGGTACCTGTCGAAGAACTCCGAACCGTAGTCCCGCTTCAGTCCGGCGATCGCCTCGTCCGACGCCTGGTGGGCGCCCGCCAGCTGGTCGAACCCGCCCGCCGCGTCCCGCAGTGCGGGCATGACGTGCTCTTCGAAGTCCAGGTGGGCGGCCAACTCGGCGTGCAAGCCGCCCTGTTCGCTGTTCCACTTGTTCGCCGAGACATCCTCGGGCTTGGCGAACGCCGAGTCGAAGGTCTTGAGCACCCGTTCGGTGTGCCCCTCGGCGACCCGGTCTGCCGAGTCGTCCGACAGGCCACGGCTCCGGGCCTCGGCCCGCGCGTGGTAGCCCGCCGCCTCCGTGACCGCCTGCCGCGCCGCCTGCTGGTCAAGCAGCGATTGGAGCCGCGCCGGATCGGTCAGCTCATGGAGGTCCTCCGTCTTCCCCTCGGTGATCCGGCGGTCCAACTCGGCGGCCACGTCACGGGTCACGGTGTGCCAGGCCTTCGACAGGTGACCATCCGTCACCTTGAAGTCCTTGAGCGCCTCGCCAGGCTTCCAGGTGTCGGCCGCTTCGGCGACCTTGTCCACGGCGTGCCGAATCACCGCCTCGCGGGCGGCCTGAACGGCGAACTCATGTGGCAGGTCGGCCGCGTAATGCGCGAGTACCGATTCCACCACTGCCTGGGCGAGGTGGCGTTCGCGATGGATGTCGGCAGCGGTGTCGGTGGAGCCGACGATCTCCTTGAAGTCGGTGGTGAGCTTGCCGCGCAACGACTCCTTGAGGTGCGCCAGGCTCTCGGACGACAGCTCGGGGTGCTCGGGAGCGCCGGATTTGGCCAGCAGCTCCTTGTCCGCTTGGTCGAGGTTGCCGTGCCAGTCGGCCGTGGTCTTCGCCAGCAGGCGGTCGGCCGTGTCGAGCATGGACTCGAAGTCCGCGCGCAGGTCGAGATTGCGCGTCAACTCGGCGGTGAGCAGCCCCAGTTGTTGCTGCGCTTTGGCGTTGGTCTCGTCGGTGAGATGGTCAGAGGTGGCGTAGAGCTCGGCCACGGCCTGCTCGGTCTTCGCCTGGAAGGCGGGCCGCAGATCCTGGCGGATGCGGGCCAGGGTGGCGGGCGGCAACTTGCGCGGCGGCGCGCCGGTGTCGGGGATGCCGGTTTCGATGGGCGCGTGCGGGTTCCAGCCCCAGTCGGTGACGGTGCGGTCGTACCGCTGCATGGCCACCCGCACCGCGCCTTCGCGGACGGCGGCGAGGTGGATGATGCCGCCCAGGTCGACCGGCGGGTCATGCGGCTGCCGGTTCGCCAGCTCCTGCTGGAGCAGCTCCTTCGCGCGGGATTGGATGGCGTCGCGCAGCGCGGGGTCGGCGCCCTCGGGCAGGTGGAAGGAGCCGCTGAAGCCCTCGTTGAGCAGGTCGTTGACGTCGTGGTCGGACGGCTTGGCCGCCGCCTCGGCCAGCTTGCCGTCGTAGCTGTCCTGGAGATCGCGCTGGGCCTGCTGCCACTGATCGGCGCGGGAGTCGTCGGTGTGGTCCGTGCGCGAGGGGTGCGGGGGTGCGGGGGTGAAGTGGTAGGCGTGGCCGGAGGGGGTGTGCTGTGGCGCGGCCGAGGCGGAGTGCGGCACGGGGGTGGAGGGCTGCTGGTGTTGCGTGGTGTCACCCGGCTGCTCGTGGTGCGGCGCTGGGGCAGGCTGCTGGTGTTGCGTGGTGTCACCCGGCTGCTCGTGATGCGGCCCCAGGGCACGCTGCTGGTGTTGCGTGGTGTCACCCGGCTGCTCGTGATGCGGCGCGCCGCCCACCGTCTGGTGGGCCGATCCCCCGCCGGTGGTCGCCGTCGCGTGCGGTGGCGGCGGCGCCACCGATTCCTGCTGCTCATGGGTCTGCACCACCCCGCCGCCGCCATGCCCCGCTGACTGGGTGTGCACCGGCTTCGGCGCCGTGATCGACTCCGAGCCTCCGTCCCGCGTCGAACCCTCGTGCACCTGCGACCCCTGGTGCGGCTGCGACGCCTCTTGCTCCTCGGGCCCGCCGCTCTGCACCTTGATCGGCGCGGGCTTGCCGGGCGCCTGGTCGCCCTCCGCCCCGTCGGGCTGCTTGCTCGGTTTGCCCTCCCCACCAACGGTGTTCGGCTTCGCCACCGGAGCCGCCAGGTGCTCCTGCTCGCCGCCCGGGCGCGGCCGGGGCGCGGCGGGCCGCAGCACCGGGATCGGGGCGCTGTGGCCGGTCAGGTTGGAGATGACGGACAGGATGGTCAGCGGGTGCGTCGGCGGGTAGTACTTGCTGGTCGCGTTGGGATCGTGCAGCCACTCCTGCACGAAGTTGGTCCACTTGTGCTGGATCGGCGCCGTGACGACGTGGCCGAGGTGCCCGAGCGCACCCATTCCGACGCCGGAGACGAACGTCTGCCAGGTCATCGAGAAGGTGTGGTCCTCGCCGAAGGTCAGGTTGTAGAAGCCTTCGGTGAGGCTGTTCTGCACTCCGCTCTTGAGGTAACCACCCACCGCGGCACCGAGCTTGAAGAGCACGGTGTCGCCGCCGATCGTGCTCATCAGGCCGGGCACCTGGTCCGCCAGGGTCTTCACGGCGTCCCCGTGCAGCAGGCCGTCCTTGCCCAGCACCTCGGTGAGGTCCTTGAGCACGTCCTGGCCGGCGCCGTGCCCCGCGCTCTGGGCGAGCGCCTTGCCGAAGTCCTGGCCGAGTTCCTTGGCGGTGTCGTTGCCGAGCAGGTCGCCGAGGTGCTTCTCGAAGGTCGCCCCCATGTCCGCGGCGAACTTGTCGGCGCCCTTCCCCAAGTTGCCTAGCCCGTCACGGAATCCGGATGCGAACCCCGAGTGGTTCTTGCCGAGCAGGTCGCCGAGGTCCTTGCCGAACGCGTTGGCGGCGTCCTTGCCCAGCCACTGGCCACCGGTCTTGTCGGCGAAGTCCTGTACCACGTGCTCGGTTTGGTCGGCGACGTCCTTGGCGCCCTGCTTCAGCAGGTCGTTCCCGCCCGCGTCCGCGGCATCCTTGGCCAGGTCCTTGCCACCCGCATCCACCGTGTCCTTGGCCAGGTCCTTGCCACCCGCATCCACCGTGTCCTTGGCCAGGTCCTTCCCGCCCGCGCCCACCGCATCCTTGGCCAGGTCCTTCCCGCCCGCGCCCACCGCATCCTTGGCCAGGTCCTTCCCGCCCGCGCCCACCGCATCCTTGGCCAGGTCCTTGCCACCCGCGCCCACCGTGTTCTTGACCAGGTCACTGGCGCCCGCGCCCAGTCCGCTCTTGGCCAGGTCCTTCTCGACCGTACTGAGGCCGTTGTCGGCGAGGTCCTTGGCCAGCAGGTTGGAGACATCACCCAGACCGTGCGCCAGCGCCTCGCCGCCGCTCTTGCCCAGCGCCTTGCCGATGGCGCCGCCGAACAGCTTGCCGAGACCGGAGCCGATCAGGTCGAGCGGGCCACCGATCAGGCCGCCCAGCGCGCCGAACTCCACGGCCTGCAAGGTGGAGCTGGTGTCCCACTCGTTCCGGCCCTTGTGGCCCACGGCGATCTGCAACGTCTGGATGATCGCGTCCAGCGCCAGGCCGCCGACCACGCCCATGAACACGTGCATGGCGATCTGGTCGATCAGCCAGGCGATGATCTTGCGCAGGATGGCTTGCGCAATCAGCTTCTCCGCGACGATCCACCCCAGCGAGGCGCCGCCGGTGAACGGCATCCAGGCAATCGCGAAGGCGATCTCGAAGGCCAGCTGCACCAGTTGGGCGATCGCCATCCACTTGGTGTACTCGACCTTGTTGGCGGTGTCGTGCGCGGTCTTGGCCAGCTGGGCGGCCTGCTCACCGGACAGGCTGAGGTAGTCGTCACCGCCGGTCGCGCCGGTCAGCTGCTTCATCGTGGCGACGAAGGCGTCGGCGGCCTGCCCCTCGAACTGCCCGGTGCAGACCGCCACCATCTCGTTGATGTACTGCTTGAGTTGCGGCATGTCGTCGGCGACGGTCTGGTAGTCCTCACCGGCCTGACGCAGCTTGTCCTCGTCCGCCTGCGGCCACTGCATGCCGGTCAGGCCCGAGAAGAGCTTGGCCAGGTCGTCCGGGATCATGATCGACATGCGATGTGTTCTCCTGACGTTCCGTCACCACCCGCTGGCTCAGAACGCGTTGGCGCTGTCCGTGTTGTCCTGGTCGGCACTGTTGAACTGGTCGGTGGAGTCCTGCCCGTGCTGGCCGACCTTGTCGATGGCCTTGCGGACGCCGTCCAGCAGGTCGGTGAGGTCCGCGGTCGGCTTGTCCACCGTCTGGTGGTACTGCTTGCCGATGTCGTCGTCACCGGCCGCGTTCTTGTTGAAGGCGTTGATCTCGTCGACCCGGCCCCGCATCCGGTCGAGCAGGTCCGACATGTCGCCGAACTTGCCGAAGGCGGACTTCAGGTCGGAGAGCGCGGTGAACTGGTCAGCCACTGAACTCCTCCTGCCGCCGCCCAGGTGCCTGCCAGCCCTCGGCGGCCCGGTAGCCGGGCCGCATCGCCTGCAACGGGGCCAGCAGCTCGTCGAGTTCGGTGCCGCCGGTCATCGAGGTGCGCAGCATCTCCCCGACGCCTTCGAAGGAGCGCATCGACTCCAGCACCTTGGCCCCCATGTCGGCCCGCGCCTCGTTGAGCACGGTGGTGAGCGCGGTGGCCAGTTGGGCCGGCGCCATGGTGCGGTAGGCGGTGGTGTGGAAGGTGAGCGACACCACCTGGCCCTGGGCGCCGACCACGGCGGTGACCATCCGGTCCTTGGAGGTCGCCGAGGCGGTGGCCGTCTGCAACTCGCGGGTGGCTTCCGCCATTTTGGCCTGCTGCTCGCGCAGGGTGGCCATCGCCTGCTCGATCTGCTCGGCGAACGGGGTGGCCGGCATCTCACTCCTTCGACGATCTCGGTGACGCTGACGACATCTCTTGCTACGGGCCCCGGCCATGGCGCAGTTCAGCGCCCGATCACCCCGTCGACCGCGCTGGTCCCGGTGCCCCAGACCTCCTCGTCCTCGGCCAGCCAAGTGGTGCGCTGCCGCTCCTGGTTGGCACCCTGCCCGGCACCGGCGCCCATTGCGCCGCCCGGCATCATCGGGGGCATCCCGGAGCCGCCGGTGGTGGCCACCGAGCGGCCCATCAGCTGGGCCTCCTCGGCCGCGCTCATCGCCGACTGCTCGCCGGCCGCGGTGCGTTCGGCGGCCATCGCCTCCTGCGCGGCGGCGTCGCTCGCGGAGAGCGCACCGCCGTTCTCCAGCGCTCGTGGGCCGATCCCCAGCGTCCCGCCGGTGAGCGGGGTGCCGCCGACGGTGGAGATCTGCTTGGCGGCTTCCAGGCCGTCGAGCCCGAGGCTGTCGCCGAGCGATGTGGACCCGCCGGTGAGGGAGGCGCCGAGGTCCTCGCCGGGCGTGTAGCCGGTGGTGGTGCCGCCGGTGAGGTTGAGCGTCGGCGGCTGGGTCATCGCGTGTTCCTCGTTGGCCAGCAGCTGGTCCTGCTGGCTGACCGGTTTGCCGTTGGCGCCGAGGATCTGCCCGTTCTTGTTGATGGTGGCGTTCTTGCCCGCGTAGACCGGGTTGCCGTTGGCATCGAGCACCGGCTTGCCGTCCGGGCCGACCACCATGCCGTTGCCGTCCACCTTGGAGCCCGGCGGGACGGCGTACGGGCCGCCGCCGAGCGAGATCGGGCCCTGCTCGACGTTCGAGGTGCCCACCTTGGTTCCCTTGGGCACCCGTTCGGGCTTTCCGTCGGGGCCGATCAGCGGCTTGCCGTTCGGGCCGATCACATTGCCGTTGGCGTCGATGGTCGAACCGGGCGGCACCGTCCAGGGCTGGCCGTTCGGCTGGGTCAGCGGCTTGCCGTTGGCGTCCAGCAGCGGCACGTTGCCGCCGGTGCCGCTAGTGTCGATGGTGGGCGGGCCGGAGTTCTTGTTCTGGTTGAGGCCGATGGCGTGCGGTGGCGGCGGCGTGGTCAGGCCGTTCGGGCCGTTGGTGTTCGAGCCGTCCAGCTTGGGCCCCTTGCCGCCCGGCCCGTTGAGGTCCTTGGAACCGTTGGCGCCGCCGGGCCCGTTGGCGCCGTTCGGCCCGTTGAGACCGTTCGGGTCGTTCGGATTGGTGGATCCGCCCGGCCCGTTGCCTCCGTTGGGGTCGGGAGGCGTGATCGCGGTGCCCTGCGGGGTCCGCTGCGGGACGCTGGTGGCGTTGAGCTTCTGGGCGGCGTTGGAGAAGGAGCCGTTCGGGCCGGCGACCTTGTTCATGAACGTCGTGACGGCGGCGTCCAGATGATCCACCACCGCCTGCTTCCAGATGTTCTTGGCCGAGTCGCTCACCGACGCCCAGAACCCGTCCGAGCTGACGTCGACTCCGTTCGCGATCACCTTGTAGTTGTTGTAGCCGTCGGGCTGCAGCGTGGCGCCGGTGAGGGCGTTGAAGAGCGCGTTGGCCACGCAGTTGACCGGGTAGGCCAGGCTCGGATCCGACATCTTCGACGCGTACTGGGTCTTCTCGGCCGCGTTCATGCTGGTGTTCTTGTCACCGCGCCAGTTCCAGTAGGCCGCGAGCAGGTCGTGCAGGCCGTTCTGGAGGTCGTCCCGGGCGGTGGTGAGCCTGGTCACCGGGTCGCCCTGGGCCTGCAGGTCCCGCCACATGTCGGTCAGCACCCGGTCGACGCTGAGCAGGTACGACTTGAGCTCGCCGGCCGCGCTGCCCTGGAAGTCGCTGTCCGACGCGTCGATCTGGTCCGCCAGCCCGGTGATCATCTTGTGCATGTCCTGGTTGATCCAGGACTCCAGCCCGGTGAGCATGGTGATGGCCGCGTTGAAGCTGCCCACGCTGGTGGTGTCGCTCTCGCTCGGCGGGTTGGCCTGGTTGAGGATGTCGAGCGAGGCGCCGCTGAACTTGTCGAGCGCGGTGAGGTGCTGGGAGTCGGAGGACGTGAAGTCGGACCAGGTCAGGTTGGTCCACACGATCACCCGGTAGGAGCTGGTCGAGGGGTACGCGAACTCGCGGACGTAGGTGTACGTCGTGAGGTCGACCGGGTCGGAGGCCCAGGAGACGTCGTAGCTCTTCGGGTCGTAGCCGTTCGCCGGAACCAACTTGACCCCGCGGTTCGGCGTCCAGTCACCGGTGGCCACCTCGTCGCGCGTGGCCATACTGCCGGTCTTGCCGGTGCCGGCGAACGCCTGCATGGCTTGTTCCCAGTTCACGTACGTTCGTCTCCTGAGCAGGTGGTGGGTGCGGCGATGGTCCGGCGGCGCGGAACGGCTCGTTGGTGCACCGCCGGACCGTGGTTCAGGTCGACGGACCGTTCTTCGACGTGGGCGGTCCGCCGGTCGGCGAGCCCGACGAGCCGCTCAGCACCTGGAACATCTGGGTCGCGTCGAGCGCGTCCTGATCGGCGTTGTTGAAGGTCTGCTGGGCGTCGTAGGCCGAATCCCGAAGGGTTTGCAACGAGGTGCCCAGGGAGTCGAGTTGGCCCTTGATCAGGCCGACGAACTTGGTGAAGCCGCTCGCCAGGCTCACCGCGTCGGTGAACGGCTTGGCGCCGCCGAGCAGTGCGGTGTAGTCGTCCCCGTAGTCGGGCAGCCCGCCGGTGCCGCTCGCGAAGCCGTAGATGTGGTGGATGACGTTCTTCCCGTTGCTGTCCTTGTCGTTGGTCCCGCTCATCGACCGCATCAGGTCGAGGAGTTGGCCGTCGGCAAGGGTCTTGAGGTACTCATCCGTGATCTTGAGGGTACTCATCCCGGCCTACTCAGAAACCCTTCGCAGCAGCTTCGTCGGCGTACTTCATCGTGTGGTGCATCTGGTCGAGGATCTGAGCGCCCTTGTGGATGTCCTGGTGCATCTCGGTCTCGTTGTCGTGCACGACCTTGAAGAACGCGTCGAACGCCGTCTTGTAGCTACCGGACTGCTCGGCCAGCGGCTTGAGCGTGTTGACCAGGTCGTCCAGGTTGCTCTGCATCTTCTGCCCGGCCTGGATCAGCTCGTCGAAGGCCTGGTCGATCGTCTCGTGCTGAAGTTTGATGTCCGCCATCGCGGTTGCTCCTCGGGTGTGGTCGGGGCGGGAGGGCTCAGCCGTTGAGGGTGGTGAAGACGTCTTGCGATGCGCCCGAGTAGACGCCGTCCGAGGTACCCCAGTTGCCGCCGAGGATGTGGGCCTCGTCCTCAGCCTTGTTGAGCACGTTGCTGGCGTTGCCGGTGGCATCCTGCAGCTGCTGGAAGGCCTGCATCACACGCTTGTAGCGCTCCACCCAGTCATTGACCTTCGCCTGGAACGCACTGCTGGCCTGGGAGATGTAGCCGGCGGCGATCTCCTCGTTGATCCGCTCCACGGTCTGGCCGGCCTGCATCATCGCGGAGAGCTGGTGGTCGAGGCCGTTGAGCGCGGTGATGAAGGCTTGGTCGCTCGCGGAGAGCTGGCCGGAGGTGCCCATGGATACTCCTGTCTCGCTCGGACGGGACCGCGGTCGCGGCCCCGTAGCTGGTGGAACGGGCCTTTGGACGACGGCCGTTCAGATCTGAGATCACGTCAGCATTGGTTTCCGGCGCTCGCGGGCGAGGGGACGCCGCCGCCCGCGAGCGCGTTCGGGTCGAGGCTCGGGCCGGTCGGCAGCAGGGCCAGCAGCGCGGCGGGGACGGCGGCCGGGGTGACGGCGGCGTAGCCGAGCTGCTTGGTCGCGGCGGCCGGCACGGGGTACTTGACGCCGTTATCGGCGACCAGGAACTCGGCGTCGCCCGCGGAGCCGCCGGCCAGGGTGGCGCGGGCCAGGGCGCCGCCGCCGGGGCGCACGGCGATCCGGTCGGCGGGGGCGCAGGCGCCGGCCACACCGGGCTGGACGGCCGGGGGCTGGCCGCCGAGTGCGGTGGTGTCGAGCAGGGTGACCGAGCTGCGGCTGCCGCCGGGGTCGGTGGCCGGGTGCAGGTCGCTGCAGAGCGCCTGGCCGGCGGTGGGGGTGACCAACGCGGGTAGGTCGGCGGGCAGTTGGTCGTTCGGCTGGGTGGTGGCGGTGTGCGCGGCCAGGTCTTCGGGGCCGATCGGCGCGGGGGCCGGTGCGGCGCCCGCGTAGGCGTCGCGCTGGATCCGCGGGTCGCCGCGCAGCAACTCGTACTCGAGCGGGCTGAGCGGCACCAGGCCGCCCTGGGTGAGCACGTAGCGGCTGCCGCCGGGGATCTCGAAGAGCTGGCCGATCCGGGTCGGCCGGGCCGCCAGCACCGGGCCCGGCGTGCCGCGCCCGGCCAGGTCGGGGGCGGCCAGGTCCGGGCCGGCCGGCAGCGTGTCGAGGAAGGCGGCGCTGACCGGGACCGGTGCGGTGGTCGCATAACCAAGCGCTTGCTCAGCGCCGCCGTGGACGTCGATGCGCAGCCGGCGCCCTTGCCAGAGCAGGTCGTGGCTGCCGTCCGGGGCCGCCACCAGCAGGCCCTGGGTCGGGGTGAGCGGGCTGCCCTCGCCGTGCGGGCCGATCGCCACCGACAGCTTGGCGGCCTGACCGACGCAGACCAGCCAAGCCTGCTGGACGCCCAGGTCCGCCGCCGCCGGCAGCCCGTCGGGCGCCCCGAGCAGGCCGACCGGGGCACCGCGCTCGACGCCGCTGAGCGAGCTCTCGCTCAGCTGCTGAACGGTCAGCTGGTCCCCCGCCAGCAGCTTGGCGCTCGCCTGGTTCAGCACCGGGTGCAGCGCGCCGCCCAAGTAGAGGTAGCGGGCTCCGGTCTCCTTGACCACCACCAGCGTGCCCGGCTTCGACCAGGCGGTGCTGCCGCCGGGCTTGAACACCCCGATCACCGTCACCACCAGGGCGACCAGCACCCCGAGGGCCAGCCCGCCCACCGCCCCACGGGTGGTGCGGCCGCTGGGGGTGTCCGGGGCGTCGGGCTCGGCCCGCAGCATGCCGGAGGCGAGCCTGCTCATCACGAACAGATGCGCCTGCACCTGGTCGCGTCGGGACTGCATCGTGCTACTCCTGAGGTCGCCTGGGTTCCGGTTGGGTGCCTGAGGTCCGCGCCTGGGTTCCGTGCCTGAAGTCTGGTGGCCCGGTCAGCCGTTCATCGCCCGCATCGCGTGGTAGACGCCGCACGCCAGCAGGGCCAGCGGCACCAGCGCCACCGCGCTCAGGGTGTGCAGCACATCGGCCGCCCGCCCCCAGTACGGCAGCAACCGCCGCCCCGGCACCGTCCAGGCCACCACCAGCAGCGCCAACCCGGCCACCAGCAGCCCGCCCAGCACCAGCAGCCGCGCCCCGGCCGACTCCCCCATGGCCAGTCGCGCCACCAGCAGCCCGGCCGCGCCGACCCCCGGCAGCAGCAGCGCCAACCGCTGCCGCACGCTGCCGATCACCCGGCCGTGCAGCAGGAGCAGCACCGCCAGCGCCCCCGCCTGCGCGGGCGCGGCCCACCCCGTGCCGGCGAACGCCAGCAGCACCAGGCAGCCCGCGCAGACCGCGCCCACCGCGGTGTAGAGCGCCATCAGGTAGTCGTCGGCGACCAGGCTGCGGGCCAGCACCCGCTCGGCCGGGAACGGCTCGATGCCCTCCTGCAGCTCCTCGGCGTTGCGCGGCAGTGCGGGCAGCCGCAGCCCGGAGAGCCGGAACGCCAGCCCGGGCACGAAGGCCCCCGCCAGCACCGCCACCACCGAGAGCACCGAGGCGAGTTGCTCCGCCGTCAGCCCGCCGATGAGCAGCCCGCCGGCCAGCGCCGCGAGCAGCGCCACCAGCAGCAGGCCCAGGAACACCGGCGCCCCGCCGCCGACCGCGGCCAGCGCCAGCACCGCCGCCCCGGCCGCCGCCGAGCCCGCCGCCAGCACCCGGGAGCCCACCAGTTCGTGCCCGCCCGGCCCGCTCGGCAGCAGCAGCGCGGCCAGCCCCAGGTAGGGCACGGCGGCGGTGCCCAGCGCGATCCCGGCGCCGGTGTCGCTCATCGCCCGCGAGGCGCTGGCCGCCCCGAGCAGCAGCAGTACGGTGGCCGCCGCCGCCCCGATCGCCCGCGGCCCGGCCGGTCCGGGCAGCGCCAGCAGGGCGAGCCCGCCGGCCAGTGCCAACAGCACGACGGCCACGGCCACATGGTGGGTCAGTTCGGGTCGCCAGCTGTCGCCGCGTTCCTGCACGCCGGTGGCCACGCCGTCCACCAGGTCGTCGAAGTGCACCGGCGGCAGCGCGGCGCGGCGCGGGCGCAGGTAGAGGGTGTCACCGTCGCGCAACTCCAGGGCGTCGGCGCTCTGTTCCTCGTCCAGCGGTTCGTCGCCGAGCCGTTGCAGCACCCAGCCGCCGTGGTCGAGGCCCTGCTCGGCCAACTCGCCACCGGCGTACGAGAGCACGGCCGGCAGCAGGTCGGCGAGCGGCACGTCGGCAGGCACGGCGAGCTCGAAGGCGGCCTGCGGCGTGTGGAACCTGAGCCGGCACAGTCCGGCCACGGCGCTGTTGGTCACGCCCCGCTCTACGGACCGCACCCGGCGCCGAGTTCAGCACTCGGTGAACCGATCCACGCGGCGCCGTCGTAGACCCGGTCGACGGGCGCGAGTGAGGAGCTGTTGGGTGAGCGTTGTCCTGGTCAACCGCACGGCACGCCGTCCGGGACCGGAAATGCCGGACGGCGAGATCCAGTTGCAGGAGCCCCCGACGCTGCCCGAGCGCCAGAGCGGCATGTCGAGCATCGTCGGCATGGCACCGATGGCGCTCGGTTCGCTCTCGATGGTCTTCATGTTCCTGCACCCCGACGGCGGGGGCGGCGGCGCGATGACCTATGTGGCGGTCGGCATGATGGCGCTCTCGGCGCTCGGCATGCTGGTCACCCAGCTGATCAAGGGCTCCAGCGACCGCAAGCAGCAACTGCGCGCCGAACGCCGCGACTACCTGCGCTACCTCTCCCAGATCCGCCGCCAGGTGCGCCGCTCGATCGCCGGCCAGCAGGAGGCGCTGGCCTGGCGGCACCCGGCGCCCGAGGAGCTGGTCTCGCTGGTCGCCACCTCCCGGCTGTGGGAACGGCGGGCCGCCCACCCGGACTTCAGCGACGTGCGGATCGCCACCGGCTCGCAGCGCCTGGCGGTCCGGCTGGCGCCGCTCGCCACCAAGCCGGTGGAGGATCTGGAACCGCTGTGCGCACACGCGCTGCGCCGCTTCATCCACGCCTACGGCACCCTGGACGACCAGCCGGTGGCGATCCACCTGCGCGGTTTCGCCCAGCTGCTGCTGCGTTCTGACGATCAGTCAGCTGCTCGGGCGCTGGTGCGGGCCGTGCTCGGCTCCCTGGCCGCGGTGCACGGGCCCGACGAGCTGCGCATCGCCATCGTGGCCGGCCCCGAGCAGCGGCCGCACTGGGAGTGGACCAAGTGGCTGCCGCACGCCCTGCATCCGGCCGAGAGCGACGGCGCCGGCCCGGTCCGCCTGGTGGCCGCCACCCTGGGCGAGGCCGAGCAACTGCTCGGCGAGGAGTTCACCGGCCGCCCGGCCTGGGAGCCGGAGGCCGTGCCGCACCGCGACGAGCCGTTCACCGTGCTGGTGTTGGACAGTGCGGGCAACCACGGGGCCGGCCGCGCCGCGCTGGCCGGCTACCGCAACGCCGTCGTGATCGACCTGGCCGAGTCGCTGGAGTGGAAGCCGGCCCGCCCGACCCTGCGGCTGCGGATCGCGGACGGCCGGCTGGCGATGGTCGGCGCCGACCGCAACCGCAAGGACACCGTCACCGAACTGGGCCGCCCCGACGCGCTCACCGTGCGGGCCGCCACCCGGCTGGCCACCCGACTGGCCGGCTACCGGATCGGCGACACCGTGGAGGCCGGCGAGCCGCTCGCCACCGACTTCGACCTGACCGCACTGCTCGGCATCCCCGATCTGCGGCAGCTGGAGGTGGAGAAGCTCTGGGACCGCCGCGGCATTCCCGAACGGCTGCGCGTGCCACTGGGGTTGGGTGCGGACGGCCGCCCGGTCGACCTCGACCTCAAGGAGTCCGCGCAGGGCGGCATGGGCCCGCACGGCATGCTGATCGGCGCCACCGGCTCCGGCAAGTCCGAGCTGCTGCGCACCCTGGTGCTGGCACTGGCCCTCACCCACTCCTCCGAGGTGCTCAACTTCGTCCTGGTCGACTTCAAGGGCGGCGCCACCTTCCTGGGCCTGGACCGGCTGCCGCACACCTCGGCGGTGATCACCAACCTGGCCGACGAGGCCGCCCTGGTGGACCGGATGCGCGACGCCCTACATGGCGAAATGGTGCGCCGCCAGGAGCTGTTGCGCTCGGCCGGCAACTACGCCTCGCTGCTGGAGTACGAGACCGCGCGGCTCGCCGGCACCCCGCTGTCGCCGCTGCCCACGCTCTTCGTGGTGGTCGACGAGTTCAGCGAACTGCTGGCCGCCCACCGGGACTTCATGGAGCTGTTCGTGATGATCGGGCGGCTCGGCCGCTCGCTCGGAGTCCATCTGCTGCTGGCCTCGCAGCGGTTGGACGAGGGCCGGATGGCCGCCCTGGAGTCGCATCTGTCCTACCGGATCGGCCTGCGCACCTTCTCCGCGATGGAGAGCCGCGGCGTGCTCGGCGTGCCGGACGCCTACCAGCTGCCTTCGCAGCCCGGCAACGGCTTCCTGCGCAGCGACATCTCCACCCTGACCCGCTTCAAGGCGGCGTACGTCTCCGGCCCGTACCGCCCCAAGCGCCGCCCGTCCCAGCAGGCCGTGGTGGCCGGGCAGGTGGTGAAGTACGACACCGAGTATGTGACGCCCCGTCATCTGCCGTTCGCCGCAGCGGAACCCGAGGAGGTCGAGTCCGCCGAATCGCTGCTGGAGCTCGCGGCGGCCCGGCTCACCGACGCCGGTCCGCCGGCCCACCGGGTCTGGCTGCCCCCGCTGGACGTGCCCCCGACCCTGGACGAGCTGCTGCCGCCGCTCGCCCCGCACCCCGAACGCGGCCTGACCATCGACGGATTGACCGGCCCCGGCACGCTGAGCGTCCCGGTCGGCGTGGTCGACCGCCCGTTCCACCAGCTGCGCGACCTGATGCTGGCCGACCTCTCCGGCGCCGGCGGCCACATCGGCATCGCCGGCGCCCCGCAGAGCGGCAAGTCCACCCTGGTGCGCACCCTGATCGCCGGGCTGGCGCTCACCCACACCCCGGAGGAAGTCCAGTTCTACTGCCTGGACTTCGGCGGCGGCACGCTCGCCACCCTGCGCGGCCTGCCGCACCTGGGCGGGGTCACCGGACGGCACGACGCCGAGCGGGTGCTGCGCACCGTCGCCGAGGTCAACGCCATCATCACCCGGCGGGAGAAGTACTTCGCCGAGCTGGGCATCGACTCGGTGAGCAGCTTCCGCCGCCGCAAGGCCGAGGGCAGCCTGCCCGACGACCCGCACGGCGACGTCTTCCTGGTGATCGACGGCTGGAACACGCTGCGCCAGGAGTTCAACGACCTGGTGCAACCGCTCACCCTGATCTGCCAGCGCGGCCTCAACTACGGCGTCCACCTGCTCATCGCCACCACCCGCTGGGGCGAGATCGGCAACGGCATGCGCGATCTGCTGCAGACCCGGTTCGAGCTGCGGCTCGGCGACCCGGTCGACTCGGTGATCAACATGCGGGCCGCCGGGCGGGTGCCCAAGCTGCCCGGTCGCGGACTCACCGACGAGCAGCTGCACTTCCTCACCGCGCTGCCCCGGATCGACGGCAGCGGCCGCTCCGACGACCTCGCGGAGGGCGTCGCCGATCTGGTGGACGCGCTCGCCGAGCACTGGACCGGCCGCCGCGCCCCCGAGGTACGGATGCTGCCGCTCACCCTGGATGCCTCCGAACTCCCAGCCCCCGAAGGCCGGTTGCGGGTGCCCATCGGCCTGGAGGACACCGAGGTCGCGCCGCTCTGGCACGACTTCGAGGAGAGCCCGCACCTGCTGGTGGTCGGCGACAGCGAGTCCGGCAAGACCAACCTGCTGAAGCTGATGATCCGTTCGGTGGTGGCCGGCTACTCCCCCGCCGAGGCCCGGATCATGCTGATCGACTACCGGCGGGAGTTGTACGAGACGGTGCCGGAGGAGTACCGGCTCGGCTACGCGGTCGGCGTCGACATGCTGCGCCAGATCGTGGACGGCGCCGCCCGCGCCATGAAGAACCGGGTGCCGCCCGCCGAACTGCCGCCCTCCCGGATCAAGCTGCGCGACTGGTGGGACGGTCCCGAACTGTTCATCGTGGTCGACGACTACGACCTGCTCGGCGGCAGCTCCAGCACCCACCCGTTCGCCCCGGTCCTCGACCACCTCGCCCAGGGCACCGAGATCGGCCTGCACCTGATCGTCGCCCGCAGCGCCAACGGGGCCGGCCGAGGCCTGGGCGACCCGCTGCTGCGCAAGCTGCAGGAGGTCAACTCCCCGGCGCTGCTGCTCTCCTGCCCGCCCTCGGAGGGCTACCTGTTCGGCAATGTGAAGCCACGCCAGCTCACCACCGGCCGCGGCCTCTACATCACCCGGCGGCGGACGGTACAGGTGCAGACGGGGTGGGTGGAGAAGGACTGAACCGGGAGCCCGCACCGGCGCGTTTCCCCAGGTAGGGCCGCATCGCACACCGCCAGAACGGAGGCCGGGCCATGTCCTCGGCGAGTCCGACGACCGCCAACCGCTCCACCCTGCGCAGGCTGGGCCCGCACTTCGTGATCGCCCCGCCCGGCGCCGAGCAGCACGGGCTGGCCGCAGCGCTCGCCCCGCTGCCGCCGCTGCCCGGCGCGCTGGTGGTGCTGGCCGCGGCGGCGGACGCGGCGCCCGTGCTCCGCGCCGGCCTCGCCGAGCTGGCCCGGGCGGCGGCCGAGCGGGGTGCGGACACCCTGGTGGTCGCCGCCTCCGGGCTCGCCGCGCCCGGGCCGCGCGGCCGTCGGCCCGCCGAACAGCTCGCCGCACTACCGGAATTGACGGGCCTGACGGTGATCGCTTCGGACGCCGGGGTGACGGTGGAACCGGACGGCCGGCTGAGCGCGGGTGAGCCGGGAACGGGCCAGGGCTCCTGGTGGCGCTGCCACCCGGCGGGGGCGGCGGAGCGGCTCGGCCCGCACTGGCCGGTGGCACCCGCACCGGCACCCGTACCCATACCCGCACCGATGACCGCCCACGGGCCCGCACCCACGCCGGTGACGACGCACGTGCCCCCGCCCGCGCCCGCACCCGCGCCCGCACCGATGACCGCCCACGTGCCCGCACCCGCACCCATGCCGGTGACGACGCACGTGCCCCCGCCCGCGCCCGCACCCGCGCCCGCACCGATGACCGCGCACGTGCCCGCACCCACCGCACCCACCGAGCCCACCGGCCCCACCAGCCCCGCCGAACCCACCGGCCCTACTGGCCCCACCAACGTCACCGTCACCCCGCTCGCCGCCGGCTACTGGGTCACCGCCACCCCGCCAGCCCATCCGCTCCCGGTGCTGAACACGGCCGTCACCGCCCCGCACTCCCTGCTCCTGGTGCTCGGCCAGCCCGAGCATCCGGCGCTCCCCACCGCGCGCCAACTCACCGATCTCGCCGTCGGTCTGCTCGCCGCGCCGTCCGCGCAGCCGCGTCCGCGCGGTCTGCTGCTCAGCGCCCCCTGGGCCGCACCGGCGCAGCTGATCGAGCTGGCCACCGTGCTCTGCGCGTCGCTCGACCGCGAGGTCCGCCTCGCCATCGGCCTGCCCCGGCGCACCCCGGGCGGCGACGCCAGTGTGCTGCTCGACGCCGACGCCGCCCCCACCTGGGAACCGTGCCTCACCGAGCTGGCCGCCTCGCCTGCCTCGCGCACCGTCACCCCGAGCGCCTGGCGGGCCCGTCCCGGTGCCTGGGCCCCGGTCGCACCGGCCGTCTACCAGGCGTTTCCCGGCTGGCAGTTGGAGGCGGTACCGGCCGGGCTGTGGCTGCGGCCCGACACCGTACCGGTCCGCCCGCTGGGCGCGGCGCGGCTGCGCGAGCCCGACCCCGCGCAGCCGGTGCTGATCGTGGGCCACCCGGAGTACATGGTGCCGCAGGAAGTCTGGGACCACCTGGGCGAGTTGCTGGGCGCCCTGCCGCCGCTCGGCGCTGCCGCGCCGGGGCTGCTGGTGGACGGGCCGATGGACACCGAGTCGGAGGCGGTGGCCCGGTTCAGCGCGCGGCTGTACAAGCTGCGGTGGCTGGAGCGCACGGCCGGCGTCTCTCATGTGACGCCGCCGCCGGTGGTTCCCCCGCAGCCGGCACCCCCAGCCATCCCACCGGCCCCGGAGCGAGCGCCGGAGCCCGCACCCGAGCTGGACCCCGCCCCCACCCTCAACCTCGCCCCGATCACCGCCCCCACCCCGGCGCCCACTCCCGTCCCGTCACCCCCGCCCCCCGCACCCGCCCCCGCGCCGGAACCCGCCCGCACACCCGCACCCGCACCCACCCCGGACTCCGCACGCACACCCGTACCCGCACCCACCCCCGTACCAAAGCCCACCCCCACCCCGGACCCCGCCCCGGACCCCACCCCCACCACCGACCGCGAAGCCGTCCAGCGCCTCCTCGGCCCCGCCTACCACCGCTGGGCCAGCCGCGCCGAGCAGCTCGCCACCCGCCTCCCCTCCCTCCGCACCACCACCACCGCCACCGCCCAACCCCCCGCCACCACCGACCTGGTGGCCGTCCTGCTGCACCACCTGGACGGCCCCACCCCCGGCACCCGCACCGCGCTGGCCGCCGCCGCGCACTCCGCTGACCCGGCCGACCCGCTGCTCCCCGTCCTGCGCTGCCTGGGCGCCGGGCTGCGCCGCCTGCCCAGTCACCATGGCGCGGTGCTGGTCGCCACCCCCGTCGCCCCCGCCGGCCCGGTCGACCTGGCCGCCTACACCCCGGGAGCGGTCCTCACCGAGCCGGCGCCGATCACCGGGCTGACCTCACCGGACACCGCTCTCCTACCGGACGCGGAGCTGGAGTTCGCCATCTGGTCCAGTACCGCGCGGCGGACCTCGGCCTGCGGTGAGCCGGGTGACGAGCCGGTGGTGGTCTTCGCCCCGGGCACCTCGTTCACCGTGCTGGCCGTCGACCCGCCCGAGGCGCCCCGCCCCGCCCGGGTGCTGCTCCAGGAGGCCGGCACCGCCAAGCCGGCCACCGACCGCCTGCGCGCCTGGCTGCAGAAGCGCGACGCCATCCCACCCGCCGACCGCCGCCCGCTCCCCGACCCCGAGCACCACCGCCCCACCCAGGCCATCGGGATCCCGGCAGCCCGCTACTGAGCGACCACCTCGAAGCCCGCTGCCACAGCTGGACATGGGCCGGTCAGCCGACTCGGTGGCGCGCCGAACGCCCCGGTCTGAAGCACCTTGAGCCGGCTGGAAGATCTTTGGCCATTCGGCGCACACGCGGCCACCCTCACCAGGTACGGTGACCGTCACCCGGGGCGCGGAAAGTGGGGGGACCACTGGTGTCCGAGTTGAGTGCGGCCTTTCGCGCCGCCGTTCGGAAGGCGATGGCCGCGCCGGACGACGGGCTGCCGTTCCTGGCCGACGAGCCGGAACCCGTGCTGAGCCAGGAGGCGCACTTCCTGGTGGCCTCTATCGTGTACGACGCACGGGAGCGGCTGACTCCCGATCAGGCCGGCGGGCCTGAAGGTGTCGACCTTGAAACGGTGTTCATGGCGGCCTGCTACTACCTTGCGCGGATCAAGCGACTACCCGAGGGCAAGAGCGAGTGGGAGCACCACACGTCCGTCTTCCTCTTCGCGGTCGTGCACGCACTGCGTCCCGACGCGGTGCCACGGGTGCTGCGCGAGGCGTTCGAGAAGGACCCGCCGCAGTTGGTGCCCGTGTACGAGATCCTGCACGCGGTCGGCATTGCGCTGTTCCTGGCGAGCGAACCGGCCTCGGACGCGGACGAGTTCGCGCTGGCCGCAGCGCTCATGATCGAGGCGCTGGCGGGTGCGCGGGGGCGGGAGTCCGAGGCGGCCATCAGCTTCAATCTCGGCACGGTCTTCACCACACTGGCCGACCTCGGCGGTGACGGTGACCCGGAGGGGCTGCGGGCCGCAGCCCTCCACCACATGCGCGAGGCGCTCGCCCTGCTGCCCCTCGGGGATCCCTCGCGCGAGCCGATGCTGGCCCGGATCGCACAGACCCAGGCGAAGGCGCCGTCGGTCGCGGTGTACGAAGGCAGCATCGGCGTCGAGATGGAGCAGTACCACCGGGACCCGGATCCGGCCCGGCTCGACGCGATGATCAACGAGTTGCGAGCCACGGTGGCCACGGCGGCCGAACCGGGCCGCACCCACCGCCGCGTCGAACTGGGCCAGGTCCTGCGGATGCGTTTCGAGATCAACGGCGACCTCGACGACCTCGACGAGTCGATCAGCGAACTCACGGACGCCCTGGCCGGCCCGCTCGACGACGAGCAGCGGGCGTCGGCCTCCTCGTTCCTGGGCCTGGCCTACCTCGACCGATACGCCTCACTGGGAAGCCCGGCCGATCTGGACGCGGCCACGGCGGCTGTCCGCGATGGGCAGACCACCGGGACGGCCGCCTCGCCCGCCCACTCCCAGCGGCTCACCAACCTGGCCGGCGTCCTGACCACGCGGTTCGACGCCTACGGAGATCCCGCCGAACTGGACGAGGCCGTGGCGCACCTGAGGCACGCGGTAGCCGTCACTCCGCCGTCCCAGCACGACTACCCCGTGATGCTGGTCAAACTCGCCGTCGCGCTGCGGAAACGCGGCATGCACACGGCCCGGGACGAAGACCTCGCCACCGCCGAGGCGATCCTCAGGCAGGTGGCGGGGCAGCCCTCGGACACCGGGCTGACCCAGCCGATCGCCCGCGTGGAGCTGAGCGGCCTGCTGGCCGTGCGGGGCCTGAGCCGGAACACCGGCGCCGACCTGGTCGATACGGTCACGCAGTCCCGCATCACCGCGCTGGCACCGACGCAGGACGTGCGGACCCGGCTGTACGGCGCGGAGTTGTGGGCGATGAGCTGCGTCACGCTGGGCGACCTGGCGCAGGCGCGCACGGCCTACGGCGTGGCGCTGAACGACCTGCTGCCCAAGCTGACCGGACGGGCACTCAGCAGGGACGCCCAGGAGGTGCGGCTGCGGCTGGTGGGCGCGTTGGCCAACGACGCGGCTGCCGTGGAGATCACGGCGGGTCGGCCCCGCGAGGCGCTGATCCGGCTGGAACAGGGACGTGGCGTCCTGCTGGCTCAAGCGCTCCAGCTGCGCGGACGGCACGACGACCTGCGTGCGGCCGCGCCCGGACTCGCCCAGCGTTTCGAGCAGATTTGCGAGGAGCTGGTCGAGCAGCAGGGCGGACGGGAGGAGCGCAAGGCTTCGGCGGCAGCGTTCGAAGAGGTGGTTCGGCAGATTCGCGCGCTTCCCGGATTCGCGGACTTCCACCGTCCACCGGACTGGAAGCGCCTGAGGGAGGCCGCAGCTCAGGGGCCCGTCGCCGTTGTCAACGTCTCCATGGTGCGCTGCGACGTCCTCCTGCTGCGCCGCCGGTTCGGCCGTACCGTCATCGAGGTGCTGCCGCTGCCGGACGTCACGGTCCAGGAGATCGACAGCCGGGCCGCAACCTTCCGGGCGGCGGTCGCGAAGCTCACGACGCCGGGCACCCCGCCTGGCGAGAAGTACCGGTACGACCGCGAAATGAAGCAGGCGCTCCGATGGTTGGGCGAGACCGTCGTGGGCCCGGTCCTCGACCGGCTGGGCTTCGACCGCCCGGCGCGGCCGGGCAAGCCCCTGCCCAGACTGTGGTGGTGCCTCACCGGTGCGCTCTCCCAACTGCCGTTGCACGCGGCCGTTCTCGACAGCCCCGAGCGGCAGCAGCACCCGACTCCCGGGTACGCGCACGACCGCGTGGTCTCCTCCTATGTGCCGACGCTGAGCTCGCTGCTCCACGCCCGCGCCAGGTCCGCGCCGGCTGGCGGCCAGTCCTCGCTCCTTGCCGTCGCCGTGGACGCGGGGAACGCCTACCCGCGGCTCACCGCCCTCGACGACGAACTGGCGGCGACGGTTCAACTGCCCGGCCCCCGGTCCGAACTCCGTCACACCGACGCCACCCCGGATGCGGTGCTGGCGGCACTGCGCACGCACTCGCACGCCCATCTGGCCTGCCACGGCGTGCGGGACCCTTCCGATCCGTCGAACAGCAGACTCCTGCTGCACAGCGGCAGTCTGACGCTGCGTCAGCTAGCCTCGGAGCGGTTGCTCGGTGCCGAATTCGCCTATCTCTCCGCCTGCCACAGTGCCGCGCCGGGCGAGGAGTTGGCCAATGAGGCCATCTCGGTCGCCTCGGCCTTCCAACTGTGCGGCTACCGGCAGGTGATCGGAAGCCTGTGGACCGTGGAGGACGACATGGGTCCGCTACTGGCCCGCGAGGTGTACCGGCGGCTCGCCGCAGCTGCCGCACCGGATGTTGCGCGGGTCCTGCACCAAGCGGTGGGAGCGCTGCGCGGTCATCCGCGCTACGGCGAACCGCTGTTCTGGGCTTCGATGATTCACAGCGGGCCGTGATTCACAGCGGGCCGCAGTCGGCCCCGGGAGGGAGACAGTAGATGAACCTGGATCGGGATCGGCGGGCCGCGCTCTGCTCGGCCCTGCCCTGGCTGACGGAGGACCTGGCGGCGCAGGGCAGGGCGGCTGAACTGGCGGCCGCCGTGCGGGCGGTGCTGGCGGACACACCGGTCCTGGTGGCAGTGGCGGCGCTGGGCATCCCGCAGTACGTACTGGAGGAGACCGGGCCGGTGCGAGGGGAGGAGCCGGGGCCCGGCGACATGATCGGAGCCAGGCCGCGCGCCGCGGGCGAGTCGTACCGCTGCCCCGACGGCTGGTGCAGCCTGAGCCTGGTCCGGGAGCCGGGCGGGCCCGTTCCGGCCGGGGGCCGCTGCTGGCTGCGCGACCGCGCCCTGCTCGTCACCGAGGCGTGAAGCGGTGGCCACGATCCTCGACGGCCTGGGCGAGAAGCTGGTCGACAAGTGGCTGTCCGCGCTGGCCGTCCCCGGTCTGCTGTTCATGGCCGCCGCGGCGACCGGCGCGGTGCTCGGCCAGGGAGCCGCACTCGACCTGACCGCCTTGCGCGAGCGGGTCGGGCACTGGGCGGCGGAGGCGGGCAAGTGGTCCACCGTGGGGCAGTTGGCCGCGGTCGCGGTGATCGTCCTCGGCTCCGTCGCGGTGGGGACCTTCGTGCAGACGTGCGCCGGGGGCGTCGAGCGGGTCTGGACCGGAGACTGGCCCGCCCCGGCGAGGCAGCCGGCGAAGCGCTTGACCTCGTGGCGGCGAGCGCGCTGGGAGGAGGTCCAGCGGGAGATCAACAGGCTCCGCGCGGTGGTACCGGCAGCTCGGCGCGGGGAGGAGACGCGGGACGCCATCGACGAGCTCACCGCCCGCCGCGACGGGATCGCACTCGCCGTGCCGAGCAAACCGACCTTCACCGGTGACCGGTTCGCCGCGACCGACAGCCGGCTGCGGAACCAGTACGGCATCGACCTCGCCTCCTGCTGGACACGGCTGTGGCTCGTGCTGCCGGAGCCCGTCCGGGCAGAGCTGCGTACCTCCCGGGCCCGCTTCAGTGCGGCGGTGAACGGGTCGACGTGGGCCGTCTGCTACGTCGTGCTGGGCTTGTTCTGGTGGCCGTCAGCGGTGGCCGGGATCGCGGCGGGGCTGGTGGCCTGGAGCCGCGGCCGGCGGGCTGCCGCGCTGCACGCCGAGCTCATCGAGTCGACCGTCGACCTGCACCTGAAGACGCTGGCGGAGGAGCTCGGCGTTACCGTCGCCGGCCCGGTTCCCGACCTCCAGGCGGGAAAGGCCCTGAACCGCATGTTCCGCAAGGGGGCGTAGGCTCGCGAGGCCGGGCGCAGCCGCCTCCCGGCAAGGCTCGGCTGCCGGCAAATCCCAGGTGCCGGGCGACCACCCACCGGCTAGGGTCGCGAGCTCACCGGCAACGTCCTGAGAGTGAGCACCGCATGACCACGTCCGCCGCCGATGTCCGCATCGAACCCTGGGCCGAGGACGACCTCGACCTCCTGCGACTGATCAACACCGAGGAGATGCGCAAGCACGTCGGCGGCCCGGAGGGACCGGATGCCCTGCTGGTGCGCCACCGGCGCTACCTGGAGTTCCCCGGCCTCGGCACCGGCCAGATGTTCCGCATCGTCACCGGCCGCACCAAGGCGGGCAGCGTCGGCTACTACTCCCGCCGCTGGCACGGCGAGCAGGTCTTCGAGATGGGCTGGAACGTGCTCCCCCCGTTCCAGGGGCGCGGCATCGCCGCCGTAGCGGCCCGGCTGGCCGCCGAGCACGCGGCGGCCACCAAGCGGCACACCTGGCTGCACGCGTTCCCCTCGGTCGACAACCCGGCCTCCAACGCGGTCTGCCGCCGGGCCGGCTTCACCCTGGCGGGCGAGACCGAGTTCGAGTACCCGCCCGGCCGCTTCATGCTCAGCAACGACTGGCGCATCAACCTCACCGAGTCGGCCACCAGTTGACGGTCATCCAGACCTGACACGCGTTCAGAACCGACTGGCGCGCCCCCACGATCCCTTGTACGGTGTAGAACACTTCTACACCGTACAAGAGAGTGCGCGGCGACACCGCCGTGCGCGGAAAAACCGGGGGCTCAGCCATGCCAGAAAACGCCGTAACACGCCGGCCAGACCGCTGGCTGGTGCTAGCCGTCATCTGCCTGGTGCAGATGGTCGTCATCCTGGACAACACCATCCTCAACGTTGCGCTGCCGTCGCTGGCCACCGGCCTGCATGCCGACACCGGGCAGCTCCAATGGGTCATCGGGGCCTACTCGCTGGCCCAGGCCGGCCTGCTGATCGCCGCCGGCGGCATGGCCGACCGGTACGGCCGCAAGAAGGTGCAGCTGATCGGACTGGCCTTGTTCGGGCTCGGCTCGGCGGGCGCCTCGCTCGCCTCCGACCCGGCGCAGCTGATCGCCGCCCGGGCCGGCATGGGCGTCGGCGGCAGCCTGCTGCTGGCCACCAGCCTGGCGATCGTGGTGCGCACCTTCGACGCGGAGGAGCAGCCCAAGGCGATCGCGGCCTGGTCCGCCGTGGCCATGCTGGGCTTCGCCGTCGGCCCGGTGATCGGCGGTGTGCTGCTGAAGTTCTTCTGGTGGGGCGCCTGCTTCATGGTCAACCTGCCGGTGGTGGTGCTCGGCCTCATCGCGGTCGCCCGCCTGGTGCCGGAGTCCAAGGACCCGCGCGGTGCCCGGCCCGACGTGCTCGGCGTGCTGCTCTCCACCACCGGCATGGTCGGCGTGGTGTTCGGGATCATCCAGGGCCCTGAGGCCGGCTGGACCTCGGCCCGCACCCTGGTCTCCGGCGGCCTCGGCCTGCTGCTGCTGGTGGTCTTCGCGCTCTGGGAGAGCCGTATCGAACACCCGCTGCTCGACATGGGGTTCTTCCGCAACGGCAAGTTCCGCGGCGCGGTCTCCGGCGGTGTGCTGGTCAGCTTCGGCATGGGCGGTTCGCTCTTCCTGCTGACCCAGCACCTGCAGTTCGTCCTCGGCTACGGCCCGCTGAGCGCCGGTCTGCGGACCGCGCCGATGGCGCTGACCGTGGTGCTGCTCAACCTCACCGGCACCGGGATGCGGCTGACCGGCAAGCTGAAGCCGGGGGTGGCGATCGCCCTGGGCCTGACCCTGCTGGCCTTCGGTCTGACCTCGATCGCCGAGCTCGGCCGGCACGGCTCCTACCCGGGCATCCTGCTCGGCCTGGTGCTGATCGGGGCCGGGGTGGCCTGTGCGCAGCCCGCGATGGCCGGTTCGGTGATGTCGTCGATCCCGCCGGAGAAGGCCGGTGTCGGCTCCGGACTGATGGGCACGCTCAGCGAGTTGGGCAACTCGCTCGGCGTCGCGGTGCTCGGCGCGGTGCTCACCGCCGGGTTCACCGGCAAGCTGCCGGCCGGTCTGCCGTCCTCGGTGGGTCGTTCGCTGCCGGAGGCGCTGGCCGCCGCCGGTACGGCCGGCGAGCACCAGGTGCGGTCCGCCTTCGGGGACAGCCTGACCAACAGCCAGCTGATCGGCGCGGTGGCGGTGCTGATCGGCGGTCTGCTGGCGGGCTGGCTGATCCAGCGGGCGGGCCGGGTCGAGCCGCCGGTGGCCGCCCCCGGCGACCAGCCCACCGACCAGCCGGTGGCCCAGGCTGGCTGAGGCATGGCGACGATCTACCATCACAGCACGGCCGTCCGCTCGGATGCGGGCGGCCGTGCCGTCGTCGTACCACCAGGCAGAACCGCGTTCCGAAGAACCGCAGCACGAAGGACAGAGGGCAGCAGGCATGGCAGACAAGCCCCGTGACCCCGCCATGAGCGTCTGGCTCACCCCGCCCAAGCGGAAGAAGCGGGGTTCCGCGCCGACCGGGCTGAGCCGGGAGCGGATCATCGACACCGCGGTGGCGCTGCTCGACGACGAGGGGATCGACGCGTTCTCGATGCGCCGGCTGGCCGCCGAGCTCGACGTCACCCCGATGTCGGTCTACTGGTACGTGGACAGCAAGGACGATCTGCTCGAACTCGCCCTGGACGCGGCCTTCGGCACCATGAAGGTGCCGCCGCTGGAGGACCACGGCGACTGGCGCCGGCACATCTACGTGATGGCCCATGAGTACCGCAAGTGCTACCTGGAGCATCCGTGGGCTGCCGAGATGGTCGGCCGCTACCTGTCGGTCGGCCCGAACGCGATGCTGATGGCCAGCAGCTCGATGAGCGCGCTCTCCGGCACCGGGCTGACCGGCGACGCCCTGGCCGGCGCGGTCGCACTGGTCTTCCAGTTCGCCTACGGCGTCGCCATGGCCGAGTCCATGTGGGCCCGGCGGGTCCGGCAGCTGGAGAACGACGAGAACACCGTCTACCGGCAGATGCAGGACATGCTGTCCGCCCACGACTCCCGCTTCACCGAGTTCGAGCAGCAACTCGGCTACGACCGGCACCTGGACTTCGCCAGCGCCCGCAACCGCCAGTTCGACCAGGGCCTGGAGATGGCGCTGGCCGGCATCGAGGCCGCGATCGCCGCGCTCCCGAAGGAGAACGGCTGACGGCGCCCCGGCGGGTCCCCGTCAGCCGTCGAGCAGTTCCTCCAGATCCCAACGGCAGTCCCCACAACCCGTGTTGGCCGCCGTAGCGGCCCGCAGCGCGGGCAGGTCCACCGCACCCGCTGATCACCGCCGACCTGGTCGGGCTGCGGCCCGCGCAACCCGACCGTGACGACCGTCCCTAGATGTCGCGGAAGGTCTCGATCTGGGCGCCGATCGAGTTGAGCCGCTCGGCCAGCTCCTCGTAACCGCGGTTGATCACATAGACGTTGCGCAGCACCGAGGTGCCCTCGGTGGCCAGCATCGCCAGCAGCACCACCACGGCCGGGCGCAGCGCCGGCGGGCACATCATCTCGGCCGCCCGCCAGCGGGTCGGGCCCTCCACCAGCACCCGGTGCGGGTCCATCAGCTGCACGTTGGCGCCCAGCCGGGTCAGCTCGGTCAGGTAGATGGCCCGGTTCTCGTAGACCCAGTCGTGGATCAGCGTGGAGCCCTGGGCGGTTGCCGCGATGGCGGCGAAGAACGGCACGTTGTCGATGTTGATGCCGGGGAACGGCATCGGGTGGATCTTGTCGATCGGCGACCGCAGCTTGGACGGGCGGACCGTCAGGTCGACCAGCCGGGTGCGGCCGTTGTCGGCGAAGTACTCGGGGCCGCGGTCGTAGTCGAGGCCCATCTCCTCCAGCACCGCGAGCTCGATCTCCAGGAACTCCACCGGCGCCCGGCGGACCGTCAGTTCGGAGCCGGTGACCACGGCGGCGGCCAGCAGGCTCATCGCCTCCACCGGGTCCTCGCTGGGCGCGTAGTCCACGTCGCAGGTGATCTGGGGCAGGCCGTGCACGGTGAGGGTGGTGGTGCCGATGCCCTCGATCCGCACGCCCAGCTTCTCCAGGAAGAAGCAGAGGTCCTGGACCATGTAGTTGGGGCTGGCGTTGCGGATCACCGACACGCCGTCATGCCGGGCGGCGGCCAGCAGCGCGTTCTCGGTCACGGTGTCGCCGCGCTCGGTCAGCACGATCGGGCGGTCGGGGCTGACGGCGCGGTCCACCTCGGCGTGGTAGATGCCGGTGGTGGCGGTGACCTCCAGGCCGAACCGGCGCAGCGCGGCCATGTGCGGCTCGACGGTGCGGGTGCCGAGGTCGCAGCCGCCGGCGTAGGGGAGCTTGAAGCGGTCCACCCGGTGCATCAGCGGGCCGAGGAACATGATGATCGATCGGGTGCGGCGGGCCGCGGCCTGGTCCATGGCGTCCAGGTCGAGCTCGGCCGGCGGGGTGATCTCCAGGTCGGCGCCGTCGTTGATCCAACGGGTCTTCACGCCGATGCTGTTGAGCACCTCCAGCAGGCGGTAGACCTCCTCGATCCGGGCCACCCGGCGCAGCGTGGTGCGACCGGTGGTCAGCAGCGAGGCGCAGAGCAGCGCGACGCAGGCGTTCTTGCTGGTCTTGACCTCGATGCTGCCGGAGAGCCGGCGGCCGCCGACCACCCGAAGGTGCATCGGTCCGGCGTAGCCGAGCGAGACGATCTCGCTGTCCAGCGCCTCACCGATCCGGGCGATCATCTCAAGGCTGATGTTCTGCCCGCCGTTCTCGATCCGGTTGACGGCACTCTGGCTGGTGCCGAGGGCCGTGCCGAGTTCCGCCTGGGTCCAACCGCGGTGCTTGCGGGCGTCCCGAATGAGCTTGCCGATGCGCGCCAGGTAGTCATCTGCCATGGGCGAGACGATATCTCATCCATGAGATACGACTACGGGCGGTACCCCCGTTCAGGGGATACCGCCCGCAACAGTCCAGGTGAGGCCGGGTCAGCCCTTCTGCATGACCTCCGGCTCGTGGCGGCGCAGCAGCCGCTGGACCACGAAGGCCAGCAGCACCGAGAGCACCACCAGCATGCCCGCGTCGATCGCCCACTGCGCGACGCTGTGCTTCCACAGGCCGTCGTGCTCGTTCATGTGCGCGGGGTCGAGGATCATCATGTGGCCGAGGTCCAGCGTGGTGCCGACCGTGGCGACACCCCAGCGGGCCGGCATGAGCCAGGCCACCTGGGCCAGGCCCGCCTTGTCGAAGAGCTGGAAGAGGCAGCCGGTGAAGACCACCTGGATGATGGCGAACATCACCAGCAGCGGCATGGTCTTCTCCGCCGTCTTCACCAGGGCCGAGATCACCAGGCCGAACATCATCGAGGTGAAGGACAGCAGGATGATGCCGATCGCCATCTCGATGGCCGGCGCGCTGGAGAAGAGCAGGCCCGAGGTGGGCAGCTTGCGGGTGGAGAAGCCGACCGCGGCGATGATCGTGCCCTGCAGCAGGCTGAAGAACCCGAGCACGATGATCTTCGACATCAGGTACGCGCTCCGGGACAGGCCGGTCGCTCGTTCTCGTTCGTAGATCGCCCGTTCCTTGATCAACTCACGGACCGAGTTGGCCGCCCCGGAGAAGCAGGCACCGATCGCCAGCACCAGCATGATGGTGCCGGCCGCGTTGTTGGTGCCGTGCGGGTTGGCCCGCAGGCCGAAGGTGGCCGGGACCACGGTGGAGACCACACCGAGCACCGCGGGCAGGATCACCGACAGCGCCATGAAGCCCTTGTCGGAGCCGATCACCGACAGGTAGCGGCGGATCAGCGTCCACAGCTGCGAGCCCCAGCTCTGCGGCTTGGGCGGCAGCACCGGCTGCTGGTTGACCGGCGCCTGCTGCACCGCCACGCCGTCGACGGCCGCCGCGTACTGCTGGTAGTGCACCGAGCCCTTGTAGCGGCCCGCCCAGTCGTGGTCCGGGTAGTTCTCGAACGCCTGGAAGACGTCCGCCCAGGTCTCGTAGCCGAAGAAGTGCAGGGCCTCGTCCGGCGGACCGAAGTACGCCACCGAACCACCCGGCGCCATCACCAGCAGCCGGTCGCAGAGCGCGAGTTCGGCCACCGAGTGGGTCACCACCAGGATGGTGCGGCCGTCGTCGGCCAGGCCGCGCAGCATCTGCATGACCTCGCGGTCCATGCCCGGGTCGAGGCCCGAGGTGGGCTCGTCCAGGAAGATCAGCGAAGGCTTGGTGAGCAGCTCCAGGGCGACCGAGACGCGCTTCTGCTGACCGCCGGAGAGCGCGGTGATGCGGTTCTCGGCCCGCTTGTCCAGGCGCAGTTCGTAGAGCACCTCGTCGATCCGGCGCTGGCGCTCGGACGGCTCGGTGTCGCCGGGGAAGCGCAGCCGGGCCGCGTACTTCAGACCGGTGCGGACCGTCAGCTCCTTGTGCAGGATCTCCGACTGCGGTACCAGGCCGATGCGCTGGCGCAGCTCGGCGAACTGCTTGTAGAGGTTGCGGCCGTCGTAGAGCACCTCGCCGCGGTCGGCCGGTCGGTAGCCGGTCAGCGCGCGCAGCAGGGTGGACTTGCCGGAGCCGGAGGGGCCGATCACCGCGACCAGCGACTTCTCCGGAACACCGAAGCTGACGTCGTTGAGCAGCACCTTCTTGCCGCCCTTGTGCTCGACCTCGACGGTCAAGTGGTGCGCGGAGAAGGAGACCGGGCCGTTGTCGATGAACTCCTGCAGCTGGTCGCCGACTAGCTGGAAGGACGAGTGGCCGACCGTCAGGCGGTCCTGCGGGCCGAGCAGCTGACGCTGCACCTGCTGGCCGTTGACGTAGATGCCGTTGTGCGAGCCGAGGTCGACGATCTCGTAGCGGCCGTCGGTGAGCTGGCGCAGCTCGGCGTGGTGCCGGGAGACCTGCAGGTCGGAGACGACGATGTCGTTGTCCAGGGCACGACCGATCCGGACCATCCGCATCGCGGAGGTCAGGTTCCGGATCATGGTGGGGTTGCGCTCGCTGACGTAGCCGACCGGGCCGCCGCCGACGCCGTGGCCGAAGTCCTGGTGGACCCCGGGGTACGGCTGCTGCTGGGGCTGCTGCGCCTGCTGATGCGGGATGGCCCCCTGCTGCGGGTAACCGCCCTGCTGGGGGTAGCCGGCCTGCTGGGGGTAGCCGGCCTGCTGCTGGTAGCCCTGCTGCTGCGGGATGGCACCCTGCTGCTGGTAGCCCATCGGCTGGGCCGGCGGGGTGTGCCGGTAGGTCTCCGCCTCGTGTATCGGCGGCTGCCCCATGGGCTGGCCGACCGGCTGGGCCACGGGCTGCGCCGCCGGGGCGGAGAAGGCCAGCCGGGGGCCGTTCTCCGCGTTGCCCAGGTTGAGCACGGTGCCGGGCAGCAGCTGGGTGTGCAGGGTCCGCCCGCCACCGATCCAGGTGCCGTTGGTGCTGCCGTGGTCCTCCAGCTGCCAAGTGGCGCCGTTGAACGAGATGGTGGCGTGCCGCCATGACACCCTGGCGTCGTCGAACGGGAGATCCGCCTGCGGATCCCGTCCGATGGTGTAGGACTGCCCCGGTTCCAGCGTCCGCTGCTGTCCGTTGACTTCTAGAAGGAGTTGCGGCACTGTCCGCCTGCCCCGCTCTCTCGGTCCCCCGATGGCATCCCCGTGTGGATTGGGGAGGGTGAGGAATATCGCGTCTGACGGGGGGTAATCATTCCAGCTCGGCCCTGAGGGCGAAAAGTCGGCCCCACGGACTGTGACCTGGTGGCAACGTTCTCACGGCAGCCCGGTGACGGGCGGTGCCGGGGAGGTGAACGGTGCGCGTCCACGAGCCGGACGACCCCTGGCCGTCCCGGGTTCGCCAGGTAGCGTGGGCAGCACCATGGACAGCACACCACCGCAGCCCCGGATCGCCGACGACGAGCGCACCCTGCTGGTCAAGGTCTTCGGCAAGGACCGCCCGGGCATCACCACCGGCCTCTTCGCCACCCTGGCCGGCTTCGAGGTCGACGTGATCGACATCGAGCAGGTCGTCACCCGCGGCCGGATAACGCTCTGCGCCCTGGTCACCCCGCCCGCCGTGGTCGGCCCCGGCGTCGAGGGCGCGCTGCGGGCCACCGTGCACCGCTGGGCCGAGGACCACCGGCTGCAGGCCGAGATCATCTCCGGCACCGGCGACAACCGGCCGCGTGCCGAAGGCCGTTCGCATGTCACGGTGCTCGGCCATCCGCTCACCGCCGCCGCCGTCTCGGCGGTCACCTCCCGGATCACTGAGAGCGGCGGCAACATCGACCGGATCTTCCGGCTCGCCAAGTACCCGATCACCGCGGTCGAACTGGCCGTCTCCGGCGTGGCCACCGAGCTGCTCCGCCCTGCGGTGGCCCGGGAGGCGGCGGCCCAGCGGGTGGACGTCGCGGTGGTCGCGGCCGGGCTGGAGCGGCGGGCCAAGCGGCTGGTGGTGATGGACGTGGACTCCACGCTGATCCAGGACGAGGTGATCGAGCTCTTCGCCGCCCACGCCGGCTGCGAGGCCGAGGTGGCCGAGGTGACGGCCGCCGCGATGCGCGGCGAGCTGGACTTCGCGGAGTCGCTGCGGGCCCGGGTCGAGCTGCTGGCCGGGCTGGACGCCTCGGTGGTGGACAAGGTCCGCTCCGAGGTCCGGCTCACCCCGGGGGCCCGCACCCTGATCCGCACCCTGCAGCGGCTCGGCTACCAGGTGGGCATCGTCTCGGGCGGGTTCACCCAGGTCACCGACTACCTGGTGGAGCTGCTCGGCTTGGACTTCGCCGCCGCCAACACCCTCGAGGTGGTGGACGGCACGTTCACCGGCAGGGTCAGCGGCGAGATCGTGGACCGCGCCGGCAAGGCCCGCTGGCTCACCCGCTTCGCCGACCAGGCCCGCGTCCCGCTGGCCCAGACGGTGGCCATCGGCGACGGCGCCAACGACCTCGACATGCTCAACGCCGCCGGCCTCGGCGTGGCCTTCAACGCCAAGCCGGTCGTCCGCGAAGCCGCCGACACCGCCGTCAACGTCCCCTTCCTGGACACCGTCCTCTACCTCCTCGGCATCACCCGCGAGGAAGTCGAGGCCGCCGACCTCCACGCCGCCCCGGAAGAGTGACCCACCCCCGCGGGCCGGGCTCGACACCCCCGGCCCGCGCTATGGTCGGCGGTGGAGCACTGAGATGCCTGTTGGAGGCAGCCATGACCGCTGAGACCGTCGCCTCGCACCGCCCCGCGCCCGATTGGATGCACCAGCCGATAACGGCAGCGGAGTACGACTCCCTGCCGGAGGAGCTGTGTGCGGATATCGAGATCGTGGACGGGATGGTCGTCATGAGCCCCAGCGCTACACCTCGGCACAACCGGATCGCCAGGCTCCTTGCCAATGCACTGGATACGGCCTCGCCCGCCGAGTGGTTCGCCGACTCTGACTTCGATGTCCGTCTGCAGGACATCCCGCTCACCAACCGCTGCCCCGACATCGTGGTCTACCAGGCGGATAAGATCGATGCCCGACCGATGCGACCGCAGTACATCCTGCTCGTGGTCGAAGTGGTCTCCCCCGGCTCGGAGACCACCGATCGCGTCTTCAAGCCGCTGCAGTACGCCCAGGCGGGCATCAGGTACTACTGGCGAGTCGAGCAGGTCACTGGCCCCGAGCCCAAGGTCTTCACCTACGAACTCGACCCGGAGACCATGAGCTACCGCGCCACCGAGGTCTTCACCGGGCTGGTCAAGGCCACCGCGCCCTTCCAGATCGACGTCGACCTCACCGGCCTCTGAGCCACCCTCTGACCCGTCACTCCAGCCCCGGCACGTAGTACGACACCAGCTTCGCCACCCCCGGCTCCACCCCGTCCCACTTGCCCTCGAAGGCCAGTACCGCGACGCCCGCCGTCGGGAAGCCGCGCTGGCGCAGCTGGGTGAGGGCGTCGCCCATGGACTCGTCGCCGGCGAGGACCTCGACGAGGTTCTGCACGCCGGGGTTGTGGCCGACCAGGAGGAGGTCGGCCACGTCGTCGGGGGTCTCCTTGAGCACCTCGATGATCTCGCCCGCGGTGGCGTCGTAGATCCGCTTCTCGAAGACCGTGTGGCGCTGGCGCTTGGGCAGCTCGTGGGAGACCAGCTTCCAGGTCTCCCTGGTGCGCACCGAGGTGGAGCAGAGCACGAGGTCCGGGTTGAGCCCGGAGTCCGCGAGCCACTCGCCCGTGACCGGCGCCTCCGCCCGGCCGCGCTCGGCGAGCGGCCGCTCATGGTCGTCCACCTGCGGCCAGTCGGCCTTGGCGTGGCGGAGAACGATGATCCTGCGGGCGGTCGCGTCGTCGGTCATGGGGTCAGCTTCCCAGAAAACCGGCCGGCCGGCTCAGCTGTTGGGGATCAACCCATCGACTGGGCGACGGTGGCGATGATCGAGACGACGACCACCACGCCGAGGAACATGCCGAGGATCCCCAGCAGCTTGCGGTGGCTGTTCGGCGGGTTGGGATCGAGAACGGGCATGTGCCGAGTGTCGCATCCCTTTCCACAGGGCCCGCACCGGGGTCCGGTCAGGCCGCCCCGACCTCGTCCTCCACGAAGCGGTTGCGCGCCGCGCGGAGCCCGATCAGCAGCTGCGGCACCAGCAGGGCGCCCATGAAGGCCAGCGGCAGGTACCAGCCGCCGGTGCCCTGGTAGAGGATGCCGACCACGATCGGACACGGGATCGAGATCAGGTAGCCGACCCCCTGCGCGAAGGCGGACAGCTGCGCCACCCCGCCGCTGGTGCGCGCCCGCAGCCCGATCATCGTCAAGGTGAGCGGGAAGGCGCAGTTGGACAGCCCCACCAGCAGCGCCCAGAGCCAGGCGCCGCCGGCCGGCGCCAGCGCCAGGCCGAGGTAGCCGGCGATCCCGCAGAGCGCCAGCACCACCACGAACAGCCGCTGGTCGCCGCGGCGCGCGGCCAGGTTGGGCAGCACGAAGGAGACCGGCACGCCGACCGCCATCACCACGGCGAGCAGCACCCCCGAGGTGCCGGCGCTGAGGCCGGAGTCCTGGTAGATCTGCGAGATCCAGCCCATGGTGGCGTAGGCGCCGCCCGCCTGGCAGCCGAAGAACCCGGCCAGCGCCCAGGCGGTGCCGCTGCGGGCGATCCGCAGCCGGCCCTCGGCCGCGCCCTGTGAGCCGTCGCCCCGGCCGTCCCGGCGCAGCACCACGGTGACCACCCAGACCAGCAGCCCGACCGCGGCGAGCACCGCCCAGCTGCCCAGGCCGAGCCGCCAGCCGCCGCCCAGCGCGTTGGTCAGCGGCACGCTGACGGCGGCGGCCAGCGCGGTGCCCAGCGACAGTGCCATCGCGTAGAGGCCGATCATCGGGCCGACCCGCTGCGGGAAGTAGCGCTTGATGACCACCGGGATGAGCACGTTGGCGACCGCGACGCCGGCCAGCGCGACCGCGGTGAGCAGCAGGAACACCCCGGTGCTCCCGGCGAAGGAGCGGGCCGCGACCCCGGCGGTGATGGCACCCAGGCCGGCGGTGACCACGAGCGTCGGCCCGAACCGCCGGGCCAGGGCGGGCGCGGCGAAGCCGAACAGCGCGAAGCAGACCGAGGGCACGGCGGCGAGCAGGCCGGCCACCGTGGCGCTCATGTGCAGGTCGGTGCGGACCTTGGAGAGCAGCGGGCCGAGGCTGGTGACCACCGGCCGCAGGTTGACCGCGGCGAGTGCGACGGCGAGCGCGAGCAGGGCGCCGAGCAGCCGGGCGCGGCCCTCGGTGTCCTCAGTGCCCTTGGTGCGGGGCGGCGCGGGTGCGGTGGGGGTTTCGGGGTGCTGGGTGGTCTTCTCGGCCGTGGACATGGATCGCATCATAGAATGATGGGATGAATTTGCCCAAGGCGATTCGGGGCTGCTGCGTTTCAGGGGCAAGATGGTGCTTCTGAACGACCCGGGACAGTCCTTGACCGCAGCGGGCTGCCCCTGAGACCCGACCGGCTGAGACCCGACCGACCCTTCGATTTCGAGGAGACCAATGACGCTGTCCTCGCCCCGGCGCGCCCCCCTGGCCGACCAGGTGATCGCCCAGTTGCGGGCGCAGATCACCTCGGGCGAGTGGCCGGTCGGCTCCCGGATCCCCACCGAGGCCGCCCTGGTCGAACAGCTGGGAGTGGCCCGCAACACCGTGCGGGAGGCCGTCCGGGCGCTGGCCCACAACGGCCTGCTGGACATCCGGCAGGGCTCCGGCACCTATGTGCTGGCCACCAGCGAACTGGCCGGGGTGATGCACCGCCGCTTCTCCGACGCCGAGCAGAGCCAGGTTGCCGAGCTGCGTTCGCTGCTGGAGGCCTCGGCGGCGTCGCTGGCCGCCGAGCGCCGCACCGACCGCGACCTGGGGCTGATGGAGACCGCGCTGGCCCGCCGCGACGAAGCCTGGTTCGGCGGCGACGCCGAGGTCTTCGTGCAGGCCGACGCCGCCTTCCACCAGTCGGTGGTGGCCGCCGCCCACAACGAGGTGCTGGCCGACCTCTACGCCGACCTGGGCGAGGTGCTCCGGGCCCATCTGCGCCGGGACGTCGGCCCGGTGCTCTCCCCCGACAAGTACGTCGGCCACGACCGGATCCTGGCCGCGATCCGGGAGCGGGACGCGGCCGCCGCCGCCCGCGAGTCCGCCGAGGTGATCAACACCTGCAACCAGCCCGAGCACGACTGACCGGACTGGGACATCGGGCTCGAACGACGTACCGCCCCGGCCGCGCACATCGCGCAGCCGGGGCGGTACTTACGAGAACGAGGCGGTGTCAGGCGCCGATCGCGTGCAGCCCGCCGTCCACGTGGATGATCTCGCCGGTGGTCTTCGGGAACCAGTCCGACAGCAGCGCGACGATGCCGCGCCCGGCCGGCTCCGGGTCCGAGAGGTCCCACTTGAGCGGCGAGCGGACGTCCCAGGTGCTGGCCAGCTGCGGGAAGCCAGGGATCGACTTGGCGGCCATCGACCCGAGCGGGCCGGCCGAGATCAGGTTGCAGCGGATGTCCCGCTCGCCCAGGTAGCGCGCCAGGTAGCGGTTGGTGGCCTCCAGCGCGGCCTTGGCCGGGCCCATCCAGTCGTACTGCGGCCAGGCGACCTGCGCGTCGAAGGTCAGGCCGACCACCGAGCCGCCCTCGGTCATCAGCGGCAGCAGCGCCATGGTCAGCGACTTCAGCGAGTACGCCGACACGTGCATCGCGGTGGCCACCGACTCCCACGGGGTGTCCAGGAAGTTGCCGCCCAGCGCGTCCTGCGGCGCGAAGCCGATCGAGTGCAGGACGCCGTCCAGCCGGTCGCCCAGCTCGGCCCGCACCTGGTCGGCGATGCCGGCCAGCTGCTCGGCGTTGGAGACGTCCAGCTCCAGCACCTTGACCGGGGCCGGCAGCTTCTTGGCGATCCGCTCGGTCAGGCTGGGCCGGGGGAACGCGGTCAGGATGATCTCGGCACCCTGCTCCTGGGCCAGCTTCGCGGCGTGGAAGGCGATGGACGACTCCATCAGCACGCCGGTGATCAGGATCTTCTTGCCCTCAAGGATTCCGCTCATGTTGCTCAGTGACCCATGCCCAATCCGCCGTCCACGGGAATGACGGCTCCGGTGATGTACGCGGCCTCGTCGGAGGAGAGGAACCGCACGGTGGAGGCGATCTCGTCGGGCGCGGCGTAACGGCCGAGCGGCACCGCCGAGACGATCTCCTTGCGACGCTCCTCGCTGAGCACCGCGGTCATGTCGGTCGCCACGAACCCGGGCGAGACCACGTTGACCGTGATGCCGCGCGGCCCGAACTCGCGGGCCAGCGAACGGGCGAGGCCGACCAGGCCGGCCTTGGACGCCGCGTAGTTGGCCTGCCCGGCCGTGCCCGACAGGCCGACCACCGACGAGATCAGCACGATCCGTCCCCGCCTGGCCCGCAGCATCTTCGCCGAGGCCCGCTTGACCACCCGGAAGGTCCCGGTCAGGTTGGTGTCGACCACCGAGGTGAAGTCCTCCTCGGTCATCCGGAGCATCAGGGTGTCCTTGGTGATGCCTGCGTTGGCCACCAGCACCTCCACCGGGCCCTGCTTCTCCTCGACCCGGGTCAGCGCGGCGTCCACCTGCGCGGCGTCGGTGACGTCGCAGCTGACCGCCAGCACGTCGTACTTGGCGAGCACCTCGGGGACCTCGCCGGAGCGGCTGGTGATGGCGACCTTGTCGCCCGCCTCGGCGAAGGCCTGGGCGATGGCGAGCCCGATGCCCCGGTTGCCTCCGGTAACGAGAACCGACCGGCTCACGATTCACCTCTCCCTGTGTGGTCCCGCTGTGCGGGGGAAACGTACGCACTGTGACGCTATCGGTCGGCTCCGCGCCCAGGCGAATCGAGCCTCGACAGGCCCTTCGGCGCAGAACTGTCGCCTTCTGACAATCGACCCTCCATTTCTGCGCGCCGCCCCCCGCCCAGGTCGGCGCCCCGCAGATCGATCCGACGCACGGGAACACCAGCGGCCGGACGCCCGTTGCACCGTCGGCGCGGCACAGGCGATGCGCTGCCGCGCCGCGACCGATTGCCGATTCACTCCAAGTAAGGGCGGCATCCCGATGAGCGATGCACTCCTCCGGACCAGGCGCCGGGGCCGGCTGCTCACCTTGACCGCACTGGCCGCCGCCGGAGCGGGCGCCGCGGCCTGGGCCGCGCGCGGCCTGCCGGGCTCCTTCGGGCGCGACCCGGACGACCGCGACGACCGGATCCGCAACTCCCCGCAGTACGCGGACGGCACCTTCCACAACGCGCCGTCCGCGCTGGCCCGCACCCCGTCGGGCGAGCGGCCCGGCCCCGACACGATGCGCAAGGTGCTCTTCGAGAGCGAGGGCCGCACCCCGGCGCGCCCGGTGCCGCTGGTCCGGGAGGCGCCCGCCACCGCCCCGACCGACGGCGTCGCGGTCACCTGGTACGGCCATGCCTCCGCGCTGGTCGAGATCGAGGGCAGCCGGGTGCTGCTGGACCCGATCTGGAGCGAGCGCTGCTCCCCGCTGACCAACCTGGGCCCCAAGCGGCTGCACCCGGTGCCGGTGGCGCTGTCCGACCTGCCCCCGGTGGACGTGGTGCTGATCTCGCACGACCACTACGACCACCTCGACATGGCCACCGTGAAGGGCCTGCTGCGCAGCCAGTCGGCGCCGTTCGCGGTGCCGCTGGGGATCGGCGGGCACCTGCGCCGCTGGGGCGTGCCGGAGCACCGGATCATCGAGCTGGACTGGCAGGAGACCTGCACCCTGGGCGACTTGACGGTCACCCTGACCGCCGCGCACCACTTCTCCGGCCGCACCCTCAAGCGCAACACCACGCTCTGGGGCTCCTGGGTGATCGCCGGCCCCACCCGCAAGGTCTTCTACACCGGCGACTCCGGCTACTTCGAGGGCTACCGGGCGATCGGCGAGCAGCACGGCCCGTTCGACGCCGCGCTGGTGGCGATCGGCGCCTACAACGATGCCTGGGCGGACATCCACCTCAACCCGGAGGATGCCGTGCTGGCCCACCGCGAGTTGCGGGGCGGTCTGCTGCTGCCGGTCCACTGGTGCACCTTCAACCTCGCGCTGCACCCGTGGGCCGAGCCGGTGGAGCGGCTGCTGGCCGAGGCCAAGGCGCAGGACGTGCCGGTGGCCGTGCCGCGCCCGGGCGAGCGGGTCGAGGTGGCGAACCCGCCGGAGCCGGACTCCTGGTGGGTGGGCCTGGCCTGACGGCCCGTCCCCACGGAACGTCAACGCGCGGCCTTAACTTCTGGCCTCGAACCGCCCGCAGGGGACATGATGCGGTGTCGGACCTGTCCTGGTCCGACACCGCGTCCTCACACCTCAGGGAGTCCGATGCCGCCGACACCCAGCAGCGCGCCGCCGGCCCACCCCGTCGACCCGCTCTTCCTCGCGCTACCGACGCACCGGCTGGCCGATGCCGCGCTCGACCGGGCCCGCCGACTGGGCGTCAGCCATGCCGACTTCCGCCTGGAGCGGGTCCGCAGCGCCAGCTGGCGGCTGCGGGACGCCAAACTGGCGGGCAGCGCCGACTCCGTCCAACTGGGCTTCGCGGTCCGGGTGCTGCTGGACGGCGCCTGGGGCTTCGCGGCGGGCGTGGAGCTGACCGAGCAGGCGGCCGCGGAGGTCGCCGAGCAGGCCGTGGCGGTGGCCCGGCTGTCGGCCCGGATCAGTGCGGCGGCCGGCGGCGGCGACCGGGTGGAGCTGGCCGCGGAGCCGGTGCACCGGGACGCGGTCTGGGTCTCCTCCTACCGGATCAACCCGTTCGAGGTGCCGGACGCCGAGAAGACCGCGCTGCTGGCCGGCTGGAGCGCCGCGCTGCTGGCCGCCGACGGCGTGTCGCATGTGACGGCCACCCTGCTGACCGTGCAGGAGAACAAGTTCTACGCGGACACCGCGGGCACCGTGACCACCCAGCAGCGGATCCGGCTCAACCCGGAGCTGGAGGCGCTGTCGGTGGACGAGCGCACCGGCGCCTTCGAGTCGATGCGCACCGTGGCGCCGCCGGCCGGCCGCGGCTGGGAGTACCTGCTCGGCGAGGGCTGGGACTGGGCGGACGAACTGGGCCGGATCCCGGGCTACCTGGCCGAGAAGGTCAAGGCGCCCAGCGTCGAGCCGGGCCGCTACGACCTGGTGATCGACCCCACCAACCTGTGGCTGACCATCCACGAGTCGATCGGCCACGCCACCGAGCTGGACCGCGCGCTCGGCTACGAGGCCGCCTACGCGGGCACCTCGTTCGCCACCTTCGACCAGCTCGGCACCCTGAAGTACGGCTCCGAGCTGATGCACGTCACCGGCGACCGCACCGCCGAGCACGGCCTGGCCACCATCGGCTACGACGACGAGGGCGTGGCCACCCAGTCCTGGGACCTGATCCGCGACGGCATCCTGACCGGCTACCAACTCGACCGCGGCATGGCCCACTTGAAGGATCTGGGCCGGTCCAACGGCTGCGCCTTCGCCGACTCCCCGGCGCATGTGCCGGTGCAGCGGATGGCCAACGTCTCACTGCAGCCCGCCATCGACGGGCCGGACACCGAGGGCCTGTTCGAGGGCGTGGAGAACGGCCTCTACATCGTCGGCGACCGCTCCTGGTCGATCGACATGCAGCGCTACAACTTCCAGTTCACCGGCCAGCGCGCCTACGCCATCAAGAACGGCCAACTGGCGGGCCAGGTCAAGGACTTCGCCTACCAGGCCACCACCACCGACTTCTGGGGCTCGATGACCGCGGTCGGCGGCCCGCAGACCTACCTGCTGGGCGGCGCCTTCAACTGCGGCAAGGCCCAGCCCGGCCAGGTCGCCGCAGTCAGCCACGGCTGCCCGTCGGCGCTGTTCCAGCAGGTGAACGTGCTCAACACGCAGCAGGAGGCGGGTCACTGATGACGACGCGGAACAACGCGCCGCACGAACTGGTCGAGCGCGCCCTGGAGTTGTCCCGGGCCGACGGCTGCGTGGTGCTGGTGGACGAGGAGACCACGGCCAACCTCCGCTGGGCCGGCAACGCCCTGACGACGAACGGCGTCACCCGGGGCCGCCGGGTGACCGTGATCGCGACGGTGGACGGCGCCGAGGGCACCGCCTCCGGCGTGGTGGCCCGGGAGGCGGTCGGCGCGGCGGACCTGGAGGAGCTGGTCCGGGCCGCCGAGGCGGCCGCCCGCGACGCCGGCCCGGCCGAGGACGCCCAGCCGCTGCTGTCCGGCGAGGCCGCCTCCCCGGACTTCACCGCGCCGCCGGCCGAGACCTCGATCGCGGTCTTCGACGCCTTCGCCCCCGAGCTGGGCGCCGCGTTCGCCCGTGCCCGGTCGTTGGGCCAGGCGCTCTACGGCTTCGCCCGGCACGAGCTGACCTCCACCTACCTGGGCAGTTCCACCGGCCTGCGGCTGCGGCACGACCAGCCCACCGGCACCGTGGAGTTCAATGCCAAGGCCTCCGGAACCTCGGCCTGGGTGGGCGAGGCGACCCGGGACTTCGGCGGGATCGACGTGGCCGCCCTGCAGTCCCAGCTGGACGAGCGACTGGCCTGGGGCAAGCGGAAGATCGACCTGCCGGCCGGCCGCTACGAGACGCTGCTGCCCCCGTCCGCCCTCGCCGATCTGATGATCTATCTGGCGTGGAGTGCCTCGGGCCGGGACGCCGTCGAGGGCCGCACCGTCTTCAGCCGCCCCGGCGGCGGCACCAAGCTCGGCGAGCGGCTCACCGGACTCCCGCTCACCCTGCGCTCCGACCCGGCCGCCCCGGGCCTGGAGTGCGCGCCGTTCGTGATCGCCCACTCCTCCGGCGGCGACCAGTCGGTCTTCGACAACGGCCTGCCGATCGCGCCCACCGACTGGATCCGCGAGGGCGTGCTGAACGACCTGACCACCACCCGGCACTCGGCCGCCCTGACCGGGCTGCCGGTCCGCCCGTTCGCCGACAACCTGGTGCTGGAGAGCGCCGACCAGGCCGCCGCGCCGAGCCTGGCCGAGCTGGTGGCCTCCACCGAGCGGGCCCTGCTGCTCACCTGCATCTGGTACATCCGCGAGGTCGACCCGGCCACCCTGCTGCTCACCGGCCTCACCCGGGACGGCGTCTACCTGGTCGAGAACGGCCAAGTGGTGGGCGAGGTCAACAACTTCCGCTTCAACGAGTCCCCGGTCGACCTGCTGTCCCGGATCACCGAGGTCGGCCGCACCGAGCAGACCCTGCCCCGCGAGTGGAGCGACTACTTCAGCCGCGCCGCGATGCCGGCGGTCCGGGTCAGCGACTTCAACATGAGCTCAGTGAGCCAAGCCTCTTAGGAGAAACCGCACTTGACCATACCGCTGGACGCAAGACGCACCGTCAAGACCTCGAAGCTGCTCTCCCGGGTGCTGCGCCATGACCCGGGCGCGATCGGGATCACGCTGGACGAGGGCGGCTGGGTGCCGGTGGCCACCCTGCTCGCCGCCCTGGCCCGGCGGGGCACCGCCCTGACCCGTGAGCAGCTGGACCACGTGGTCGCCACCAACGACAAGCGGCGCTTCGCGTTCAGCGCGGACGGGCTGCGGATCCGGGCCAGCCAGGGCCACTCCGTCTCGGTGGACCTGGGCCTGGCGCCGGTCGCGCCGCCGGCGGTGCTCTACCACGGCACCGCTGAGGGGAGCGTGGCGGCCATCTTCCGCGGGGGGCTGCGCCCGATGCGCCGCCAGGACGTCCACCTCTCGGCGGACGTCGAGACGGCCACCCGGGTCGGGGCCCGGCACGGCCGCCCGGTGGTGCTGCGGGTGGACGCGGCCGGGCTGGCCGCCGCCGGCCATCTCTTCCGCCGCAGCGCCAACGGCGTGTGGCTCACCGACACCGTGCCGCCCGCCTTCCTCAGCCGCCACACCATCGGCTGAGAAGCCGCCCGCCCCGGTCTGCCCGGGCGGCGGACCGCGGCGTACCGTGGTGTCTGCTACCCGGGCAAACCGGGCAGGCGGAATCGGTACCGCGCGGGCACTCAGCGGAGGCGGAAGAGATGGGCAGGAGCTCGGACGGCGAGGTGTTCCGGATCACCGGGGCCCGGAGCAGCCTCACGGAGGACGTCCGCGGGCGGCAGCGCCGCTATGTGATCTCGATGCTGATCCGCACCGCCTGCGTGCTGCTGGCCGTGGTGCTCTGGAACGTGGAGCGCTATCTGGCTTTCGTCGCGCTGGCGGGCGGGGTACTGCTGCCGTACATCGCGGTGGTCATCGCCAACGCCGGCCGGGAGCGCTCGCCTGGGCTGCCGAGCACCTTCGATGTGCCGCCCACCACACCCCTGATGCTCGGCCCGGGTGGCCGGGGCGGTGCCGGGGCGCCGGAGTCCGACCAGACCGAAAACCTCTGAGCGTAACCTGTCAGACCGTCAGACTGACTCTCCGTGACGGGCGGGTCGGGTCGCCACATTCTCATCACAGAATAATGGCGCCCGATTCGCCCGTTTTTGTTGGCCTATGACGCCCGCGAACCTCAGGAAAAGCTCAAATAAATCTTGATAGCCCTAGCCAATGCCCCTGTGGGCCGTGACATACTGCATACGCGCTCCGCATCCCCCGTCGGAGCGACGGACCGACGCCGGGCGGCTCCCCCCGTGGCTGCCCGGCGTCGCCATGCCGTCAGAGGGATGCTGCCCATTCGTTGACGCGATCATGCCAGCGATCATGCATGTCACAGCGGCATATTCACTGAGGCATAGTCCAGGCGCGATAGTCCGCGGGCACACCGCGCGGATGAGAGACTGTCGATCATGAGCATCGACTTCTTCGGCGACCAGCCCGAGGGGCCGCAGGGGCCACCGCAGTGCTCCGCCAAGGGCTGCCGGGCCGACGCGCACTGGGTCCTGGTCTGGAACAACCCCAAGCTGCACACCCCGGACCGCCGCAAGACCTGGCTCGCCTGCGAGGAGCACCGCGAACACCTGAGCCAGTTCCTGGGCGTGCGCGGCTTCCTGCGCGACACCGTGCCACTGGCCGACTGGACTGGTGACTGACCGACCGTCAACCCGGCTGCCGCGCAGCTCTGTTGGGGGTCAGCCTCCGATGGCCGACATCGGCCGCTCGGGCTGGTGGAACTCGGGGTCGTCGATCCCGGCCCCGGCCTTCTTGCCCCACATCGCCGCCCGCCACAGCGCGGCCAGCTCGGCGTCGTCGGCACCCTCGCGCAGCGCCGTGCGCAGGTCGGTCTCACCGGTCGCGAACAGGCAGTCGCGCACCTGGCCGTCGGCGGTCAGCCGGGTGCGGTCGCAGGCCCGGCAGAACGGCCGGGTGACCGAGGCGATCACCCCGACGGTGCCCGGCCCGCCGTCCACCAGCCAGCGCTCGGCCGGGGCGGCCCCGCGCGCGGCGGACGGCTCGGGGGTGAGGGTGAAGCGTTCGCCGAGCCGCTCCAGGATCTCGGCGGCGGTGACCATCCCGTCCCTGGTCCAGCCGTGCTGGGCGTCCAGCGGCATCTGCTCGATGAAGCGCAGCTGGTAGCCGTGGTCCAGGGTCCAGGCCAGCAGGTCGGCGGCCTCGTGGTCGTTGACCCCGCGCATCAGCACGGTGTTGATCTTCACGGGGGTGAGCCCGGCGGACTCGGCGGCGGCCAGGCCGTCCAGCACGTCCTGGTGGCGCTGCCGGCGGGTCAGGGTGTGGAAGGTCTCGGCGTCCAGGGTGTCCAGGGAGACGTTGACCCGGTCCAGGCCGGCCGCCTTCAGCGCCTCGGCGGTGCGGGCCAGGCCGACGGCGTTGGTGGTCAGCGACAGTTCGGGGCGCGGCTCCAGCTCGGCGCAGGCGGCCACGATCGACACCAGTCCGGGGCGCAGCAGCGGCTCGCCGCCGGTGAACCGCACCTCGCGGATCCCCAGCTCGCGCACCGCCAGGCCGACCAGCCGGACGATCTCCTCGTCGGTCAGCAGGGTCGGCTTGGCCAGCCACTGCAGACCCTGCTCCGGCATGCAGTAGGTGCAACGCAGATTGCACCGGTCGGTCAGTGAGACCCGCAGGTCCACGGCCTGGCGGCCGAACGTGTCGAGGAGCACGGTGCGCACCTTCCCCAGTCGCAAGTGGCGCCCGGCCCACCGTCGGGATGGACCGGGCGCCAGCTTAGACCAGGTGGATCTTCAGACCAGCTGGAGCTTTGGACCACGGCCACCTTTGGACCAGCATGATCTTTGGACCAGTGGCATCTTGAGACCTCGGCTCAGCGGGCCGTGATCAGTGCGCACCGATCCCGGTGAGGGAGCGGACTTCCAGTTCAGCGTACTTCCCCGGGTCGGCCGGGCGGCGGGAGAGCACGGTGCCCAGCCAGCCGGCCAGGAAGCCCACCGGGATCGAGACCAGGCCGGGGTTCTCCAGCGGGAACCACTGGAAGTCGCTGTGCGGGAAGAGCGAGGCGGGCCCGCCGGAGACCACCGGGGAGAACACCACCAGCGCCACCGAGCTGACCAGCCCGGCGTAGATCGAGCTGACCGCCCCGGCGGTGGTGAACCGCTTCCAGTAGAGCGAGTAGAGCATGGTGGGCAAGTTGGCCGAGGCGGCGACCGCGAAGGCCAGTGCCACCAGGGCGGCGGTGTTCAGCTTGTCGGCGTAGATGCTCAAGCCGATGGCGATCGCGCCGATCACCACGGCGGCCAGCTTGGCCGAGCGCACCTCCTCGCGTTCGCCCACCTTGCCGCGGCGGATCACGTTGGCGTAGAGGTCATGGGCGAACGAGGCCGAGGAGGCCAGGGTGAGGCCGGCGACCACGGCCAGGATGGTGGCGAAGGCCACCGCCGAGATCACCGCCAGCAGGATCGCGCCGCCGGTGGTGCCGGCGCCGCCGCCGAGCGACTGGGCGAGCAGCGGGGCGGCGGTGTTGCCGGCCGCGTTGGAGGCCTTGATGGTCTTCGGGCCGACCAGGGCCGCCGCGCCGAAGCCGAGCGCCAGCGTCATCAGGTAGAACACGCCGATGATCCCGATCGCCCACAGCACCGACTTCCGGGCCGCCTTGGCGGTGGGCACGGTGTAGAAGCGGACCAGGATGTGCGGCAGGCCGGCGGTGCCGAACACCAGGGCCAGGCCGAGGCTGATGAAGTCCAGCTTGGTGGTGCCGTTCTCGCCGTACTTGAGCCCCGGCTGCAGGAAGGCGGAGCCCTTGCCGCTGGCGTGCGCGGCGGCGCCCAGCAGGGTGGACGGGTTGAAGTGGTACTTGGCCAGCACCATCACGGTCATCAGCGCGGCGCCCAGGATGAGCAGCACGGCCTTGACGATCTGCACCCAGGTGGTGCCCTTCATCCCGCCGACGGTGACGTAGAGCACCATCAGCGCGCCGACCACGACCACGGTCCAGGTCTTGGCGGCGCTGCCGTCGATGCCGAGCAGTAATGCGACCAGCGAGCCGGCGCCGACCATCTGGGCCAGCAGGTAGAAGACCGAGACCACGATGGTGGAGATGCCGGCGGCGGTGCGGACCGGCCGCTGGCGCATCCGGAAGGCCAGCACGTCGGCCATGGTGTAGCGGCCGGAGTTGCGCAGCGGTTCGGCGATCAGCAGCAGGGCGACCAGCCAGGCCACCAGGAAGCCGATCGAGTAGAGGAAGCCGTCGTAGCCGGAGAGGGCGATGGCACCGGCGATGCCCAGGAAAGAGGCCGCCGACATGTAGTCGCCGGAGATCGCCAGGCCGTTCTGCAGACCGGAGAAGCCGCGGCCGCCGGCGTAGAAGTCGGTGGCGGTCCTGGTCTGGCGGCCGGCCCAGACCGTGATGCCCAGGGTGACCAGGACGAAGAACGCGAACAGCGCCAGGGTCAGGTCGCGGTGGCCGGCGGCCGGGTTGGCCGCGAGGTCGGTCGCGGCCGGGTGGGTCGCGGCCAGGCGGGTTGCCGTGAGCTGGGTCCAGGTGGTCATTCGCCGGCCTCCTGCGGGGTCGCGTTGCGGGGTGCCTGCTCGGCTACGGTGGGCGCGGCGTGGCGGTGCCGCAGGTCCTCGGCGATCGGGTCCAGCCGGCGGTTCGCGAACCGCGCGTACCAGGCGGCGATGGCGAAGGTGCTGACGAACTGCAGCAGGCCCATCAGCAGTGCCACGTTGATGCTGCCGAACAGCGTGGCGGCCATGAAGCCGTGCGCGTAGCTGGAGAGCAGCACGTAGAGCAGGTACCAGAGCAGGAAGCCGACGGTCACCGGGAAGGCGAAACCGCGGGTGGTGCTGCGCAGGGTGCGTAGGGCGGGGTCCTGGGTGATCTGATCCGCGAGGGCGGGGGCGGGGGCGGTTGCGGTGAGGTCGCCGCCGGCCTGGGGCTCGGGTTGAGCGGGATGGTCCACTCCATCTCTCCTGACGTCGTGATCATCCAATCGGTTCTTCGGATCGATGTACCCAAACTCTGGCCGAAATACATCGCTTGGCGAATTTACGTGCGCCAAAAGTCCACAGAGGCGGTGTCAACCTACGACACCGCCCCTGTGGGAGAGTTGAGCACCCGTCAGGCGCTTCAGATTATCTGCTGGTCCGTTTAATAATGCCCATTAGTGGCGGGCGGTAATCGAACCTGAATTCTATCCTCGAATGAGAATGCGAACAGAAGCGCGAATCAGAACGCGATCCGCACCTTGAGCGCCGAGCGGTCGTCCATCGCCCGGTAGCCGTCCGGCACGCCGTCCAGGTCCACCGTGCGGTCGAAGACCAGGCCGGGCTCGATCCGGCCGTTCAGCACGTCGACGAGCAGCTCCGGGATGTAGGCGCGGGCCGGCGCGACGCCGCCGCCGAGCGCGACGTTCCGGCCGAACATCTGGCCGATGTCGACACCGGCGCTGCCGCCGTGCGGCACCCCGACGTAGCCGACTGCGCCGCCGTCGCGGGCGATCGAGATCGCGGTCCGCATCGACTCCTCGGTCCCGACCGCCTCCAGCACCGCGTGCGCGCCCTGACCGCCGGTCAGCTCGCGCACCGCCTCGATGGCCGCCTCACCGCGCTCGGCCACCACATCGGTGGCCCCGAACCGCCGGGCGATCGCCGTGCGCACCTCGTGCCGGCCGAGCGCGATGATCCGCTCCGCACCCAGCCGCTGCGCGGCCAGCACCCCGCACAGCCCCACCGCGCCGTCGCCCACCACGGCGACCGTGGCCCCCGGGCGCACCTTGGCCGCCAGCGCCGCGTGGTGACCGGTGGCCATCACGTCGGACAGCGCCAGCAGGCTCGGCAGCAGCGCCTGGTCGGTGGCCGCCTCCTTGGGCAGCCGCACCAGGGTGCCGTCGGCGAACGGCACCCGGACCGCCTCGCCCTGCCCGCCGTCCGAACCCACGCTGCCCCAGAAGCCACCGTGCGGGCAGGAGGTCTGCAGGCCCTCGCGGCAGTAGTCGCAGACGCCGTCGGACCACACGAACGGAGCCACCACGAAGTCGCCCGGCTTGACGCCGTTCACCTCGGTGCCGACCGCCTCGACGATCCCGAGGAACTCGTGTCCGATTCGCTGGCCGGCCTCACGGGCCGCGACCCCGCGATAGGCCCACAGGTCGCTGCCGCAGATACAGGCGTTGACCACCCGCACCACCGCGTCGGTGGGCTGCTGGATCACCGGGTCGGGGACCTCCTCGATCCGGATGTCGTTCGGGCCGTGGATCACGGTGGCGCGCATAAGTGCTGTTCCTCACATCGACAAAGAGATTGTGCCGCTTGTACGACTGATCCCATTGGTCACTTTATTCCCGAAGTGGGTAGCCCCCGCACTGCACCGAGCGCGCCAAAGCGACAGGGATTGGACACGAATTCATCCGATCGAGTGTAGGGAACGGGTCCTGCCGGATCGGATCCGCTCCACCGCGGCGCCACCCCCGGATACGTCGACGACCAGCACCCCTGACGCATCCGCCTGCCCGGCTTCGATGTGACCGGTGGCCGTGCCGCTGCCCGGGTCGCCCGGCAACAGCACCGCGAGCGGACCGTGATCGGCCCGTGAGCGCGAGGTTAAGCTGTTGCACCATGCATGCGCTCCAGCCGCCGGCCGGCCCGATCCCGTTCCAGCGCACCGGCCCGGCCGAGGCCACCGGTGCGGCGGTCGGCGCACCCTCGGAAGACCTTGCGCCTGCCGGCTTCGTGGTGGTCGACGTCGAGACCACCGGCCTGGGCCGCACCGACCGGGTGATCTCGATCGGCCTCTACCGGCTGGACGCCGACGGCAACGAGATCGACCACTGGTACACCCTGGTCAACCCGCAGCGCGACCCAGGGCCGGTCTGGATCCACGGCCTGACCAGCGCGATGCTGGCCGACGCCCCGACCTTCCCGGAGATCGCCGAGGAGTTCGCGCAGCGACTGCACGGCCGGGTGATGGTGGCGCACAACGCACTCTTCGACTGGAACATGATCTCGCGTGAGTTCGCCCGCGCCGGATCCCGCGCGCCGGTCGAGCAGCGGGTCTGCACCATGGTGCTCTCCCGCGACCTCGGCCTGCCACTGCCCAACGGCCGACTCGCCACCCTCGCCGAGTACTTCGGAGTGCAGCAGCGCCACGCGCACAACGCGCTGGACGACGCCCGGGTGCTCGCCGAGGCCTTCCGCCCCAGCCTGCACCTGGCCCGCAGCGGCGGCGTGCCGCTCCCGCTGACCACCTGCGTGGCCGTCACCGACCTCGGCGAGGACACCGCCGCGGCGCCGCTCGCCCCGGCGCGCGGCTCCTGGTCCTCCTCCTACCGCCAGATCCGCAAGCGGCCGCCGTGCCCGTACCCCAACCCGGGCCGCTGGCAGGAGGGCGGGCCGCTCATCCAGGGCATGCGGGTGGCGATCACCGGCGACACCGCCACTGACCGCGAACTCCTCGAGGACCGGGCGATCGCCGCCGGGCTGCACATCGCCGCCTCGGTGAGCCGGCTCACCAGCCTGCTGGTCACCAACGAGCCCGGCAGCTGGAGCGGCAAGGCCCGCAAGGCGCGCGAGGTCGGCACCCCGGTGATCGGCGAGGACGCCTTCCTCCAGCTCCTGTCCGACGTCGCACCCCACCCGGCCCCGGGCCCCAGCCGCCGCTAGGCGCCGGCCGCACGCCCTAGCGGGCCCACCACCCCCAGGCGGTGGGCCCCTCCCCACACCCAGGTACGCCCCAGCCCGCCGCGCACTCCCCCGCGGGTAGAGCCGGCAGCTACCAAGGCCACCACCCCCAAGCGGGTGGGCCCTCCCCACACCCAGGCACGCCCCAGCGCCCCCACCGGCGGGCCCACCACGTGGCCACCCCACCCAACCCCCGACCGCTACCGCCCCGCACCGCAGGGCCCATCACCACCTCCGGCCAACCCCCGACCACTACCGCCCCGCACCGCAGGGCCCATCACCACCTCCGGCCAACCCCCGACCGCTACCGCCCCGCACCGCAGGGCCCATCACCACGTCCGGCCAGCCCCCTGTCCCGAACGCAGCCCCTCCGCCACCTCCCCCGCCCCCTGCGGCAGGATGAGCACCATGGATCTCGGACTGCAGGACAAGGTGTACGTGCTCACCGGCGCCAGCCGCGGCCTCGGCTTCGCCGCCGCCCGCGAGCTGGTGGCCGACGGTGCCCGGGTGGTGCTGACGGGCCGTCACAAGGACCGCCTCGACGCCGCCGTCTCCGTGCTGGGCGGCCCCGACCACGCGCACGGCGTGGTGGCCGACAATGCCGACCCGGCCGCTGCCGAGCAGGTGATCGCCGCCGCCACCAACCAGTTCGGGCGCTTCGACGGCGTCCTGATCAGCGTCGGCGGCCCGACCGCCGGCCCCGTCCTCACGGCCGCCGACGACGACTGGCGCAGCGCCTTCGAGTCCGTCTTCCTCGGCGCCCTGCGCCTGGCCCGCACCGCCGCCGAGTCCCTCACCGAAGGCGGCGTCATCGGCTTCGTGCTCTCCAGCTCGGTGCGCCAGCCGATCCCGGGCCTGGGCATCTCCAACGGCCTGCGCCCGGGCCTGGCGATGGCCGCCAAGTCGCTCGCCAACGAGCTCGGCCCGCGCGGCATCCGGGTCCTCGGCCTGCTGCCCGCCCGCATCGACACCGACCGGGTGCGCGAACTCGACGCCCTCGCCCCGGATCCCGCCGCCGCCCGCGCCGCCGCCAGTGCCGCGATCCCGCTGGGCCGCTACGGCGCCCCCGAGGAGTTCGGCAAGGTCGCCGCCTTCGCCCTCTCCCCGGCCGCCTCCTACCTGACCGGCGTGATGATCCCGGTCGACGGCGGCGCCCTGACGGCGCTGTAACCTGCCGCAACGGCTCCTCACTCCGCCCGGAGCGAGGAGCCACCGCAGCGCAGGGGGTGCTTGATGGTCATGAGTGACGCAGCCAGGACCGAGTGGTGGGAGAGCCTGCCTGCCGGGATCCGGGAGCAGATCGACGGGTACGTCCTCCAGGACTCCGTCATGGGGGCGGTGCGCCTCGTCTTCAATGTCGGCCGCGCTTCCCACGGCATCGGGCTCAACACCGCTCAGGCCATCGTCGCCGACCGCTACGAGCACTACGGCGACCGCATCGCCCGCACCCCGGACAGTCCCCTCGACCTGGATTCCCTGGCCTACCGCGCCGCCGGCTTTCCCGGCCGCATCCTGGCGATCGAGGCGATCTGGGACGGCGACACCGTCCACGACTGGTTCGTGGAGCTGCTGGCCGTCACCGAGGACCCCGAGACGGACCACCACCTCGCCACCGTCTACTACTCCACGGCCAAGAACCACCTTGCCGCGCAGCACACTTCCGACCCCCGCCCGCTCCCCGCCATCGCCGCCGACCGGGCCGGCCGCGCCCTGGCCGCCCACCTCGCGGTCCCGTTCCACTTCGCCAGCCCGGACACCCCGGACGACGAAGCCCCCCACTGGCGGCCCTAGCGCGCCTGCCTGTTCAGAACTGCCTCTTCAGAACTGCCTGTTCAGAACTGCCTGTTCAGATAGGCCAGCACCGCCCGCACCCGCCGTGCTGCTGCCCGTGGTCGCCGTCCTGATCCACCGTCTGGCGGTCTCCGCCGCCGGGGGCTCCCGCCGCGCCTTCGACCGCCTGCGCACCCTCGCCGTCGTCATGCCGATCGCCATCGTCGGCATCGACCTGATCCCCGGCGTCTGCCCGCCCTGGTACGCGGCGATGCAGGCGGTCTGCGTGCTGCCCGTCGCCCGGATCGCCCTGCTGCTGCGCGCCGCCCGAACCCGACCGATCAGTACCCGGTGATCGTCAGGGCGTCAGGATGATCTTGCCGGTGACGGTGCCGGACTCCGCCAGCCGCAGCGCCTCGCCGGCTTTGGCGAGCGGCAGCCGGGCGGCGACGGGGGCGGAGATGTCGCCGCGGCGCAGGGCCGCGAAGACCTCGGACAGGTCGGTGTGCAGCCGGGCGCGGAAGCGGTTCTGCTGGAGCTTCTTGCCGGCCCAGATGTTGTAGAAGTGGGCTCGGCGACCGTTGGGCAGGGCGTTCCACAGCCAGGTGCGGGCGAGGATCTTCAGCACGGGCCACTGCTTGGAACCGGTGTCGTCACGGGTCGAGGCGCTGCCGTAGGCGACGAGGGTGCCGCCGGCGGCGAGCAGGTGCCAGGAGTCGATGACGCTGCGGCCGCCGACGTGGTCGAACACGGCGTCCACTCCGCCGGGGGCCAGCTCGCGGACCTGGGCCGGCACGTTCCCGGTGCGGTAGTCGATCGGGGTGACGTCCAGTGCGCGCAGCGCGTCGTGGTGCCGGGCGGAGGCCGTCCCGATCACCTTCACGCCTGCCGCGCGGGCGAGTTGGACCAGAACCAGTCCCACCCCACCGCCGGCTCCGTGCACCAGCACGGTCTGGCCGGCGCGCACCCGAGCGGCGCGGTGCAGCATCTGCCAGGCGGTGACACCGTTGACTACCACGGTCTCGGCCTGCTCCGCAGTCAGGCCCTCGGGGACCTCGACCGCGTCCCGGGCGTCGACGAGCACGTGGCTGGCCCAGCCGCCGACCTTGGTCAGCGCGGCCACCCGCCGTCCGGTCAGGGCCGGATCGACTCCCGGGCCGGTCGACTGGACCCGGCCCACCAGGTCGTAGCCGGGCACGAACGGGAACGGGGGCTGGTCGTAGTACCGCCCGCGGCGCATCTGCTGCTCGGCGAACGAGACGCCGGTCGCCTCCATGGCGATCACGAGCTGCCCCGGGCCGGGCTGTGCCACGGAAGCGGCCCTGACCTGCAGGTCTTCCGGTTCCACGATGCCCGGCAGAACCACCTCGACGAGGGTGTGGTCGGTCATGGCGACTCCTCTTTCTCCAGAAGGCCTAGAAGGTCTTGCGTTCGTTAGAAGTTATAACACCTTTCGTCGGCGATGGGCAATCGCACTGGTGATACCTTCTAACTGAACTGGTCGAGAGGGAGGAGAGAGAAGGTGGAGACGGTCGTGAACGAGTCGGAGGCGGCGACGCCCAGGCAGCGCTACCGCGCCCAGGTACGGGACGAAGTCAAGAAGCACGCCTGGGGGCAGATCGCCACCGCCGGAGCGTCTGCCCTGTCCCTGAACGCCATCGCCAAGCAGATGGGCATGAGCGGGCCCGCCCTGTACCGCTACTTCGCCAACCGCGACGAGCTGATCACCGAGCTCATCAGGGACGCCTACCGGAGCCTGGCCGACACCTTCCGCGCCCGCGCCGCCGCCGGCGCCGACCTCGCCGACCTGGCCCACGCCCTGCGTGCCTGGGCCCTGGCCGACCCCCAGCGCTACCTGCTGATCTACGGCACCCCCGTGCCCGGCTACCAGGCCCCCGAGGACACCGCCCGCACCGCCGACGATGTCATGTCCGTCCTCCTCGACGCCTGCGCCGCCGACGGACTCCCCGAGCTGCCGCCGTCACCGTTCCAGACGCAGCCGGTCGACCAGCCGGCCTGGGGCGGTCAACGCCCCGCCGCATCATCGGCGCGGCACCGCGCCCTCGTCTTCTGGACCCGCCTCCACGGCGTGCTCTCGCTCGAACTCGCCGGCCACTTCAGCGGCATGGGGTTCGATCCGGCCCAGCTGTACGCCGCCGAGGCAGCAGCCATCACGGGCCGCTGACCGCTGACCGTTCTGACACAACGACAAGACGCCGGTCTCCAAGGCAAGCCTCGGAGACCGGCGTCGAGTTCGAGCCGCTCGGCGATCCGCTCGGTCAGCGGCAGGTGCTCCCCGTGCCGAGCAGACCGGCGGCGTTCCGTTCCCACGCACCGCGGAATGCTCCCGCGTGATGCGGGTGGCTGATCAGCCCTACTGGGCGGTGTGCAGCTTGTCGAGCTGCTTCTTGACCGACTTCTGGTCCGGCATACCGGGGTCCGCGAGGGCCGAGTCGGCCATCATCGTGACCGTGTCACCGGTGCGGATGAAGACATAGGCCTTGGTCTCCATCACCGAATGGTCACTCCCGTCCTGGTCGTACTCGGCCTGGAGGGCCACGGTGGCGTCGCCGAGGGCCTGGTAGGTGCCCTTGCTGAACTTGACCGCGGCCTTCGGCACGGGGGCGCCCGGGGTGGTGGTCTTGAAGCTCGCGCACCCGGCGAGCGCGGACTCGGCGGCCGCCATGGCCTTCTCCGCCTGCCCGGGCGCGTACTGGGCGAGTTGGATCTCCTGGTACTCGCGGCCGTTGGTGGCGTAGTAGAAGCCCGTCGCGGCGCCGGTCGGCGCCGGCGAGGCGTTCCCGGCGTCGGTCAGGTCCACCAGGGGCTGGCAGGCGGGCTTGTCCGCGGTCGACCTGTGCTGCTTGCCGGCCGGGCCGAGAGTGGAGCGGTTCGCGTCCGCACCCATGTCCTGCACGGTGAGCAGCGCCTTGACGAGCTGGTCCTGGGTCAATGCCTTGCCCGTCTTGCCCGCCCCCGACGCGGCGGGCGCGGCGGGCGCGGCACCCGTCGGGGCCTGGGACGCGGCACCGGTGGCGGCGGGCGTGGTCGAGCCGGACGCGGAGCCGGAAGAGCCGGTGTCATCGGGACCGCAGGCCGTCAGCGCCAGGGCGAGCGGAGCGACGGCGGCCATGGCAAAGGCGATACGCAAAGAGTGCAACGTAGGAATCCCCCGATATCAGAACATAACTTGATTCGTTTCGCTGATTGATGATCAAGTTACCGCATAGTTCTCACACTCCGCGCACGCCGCCGGGAGCCCATCCGACAACTCGCGTGACAGTCACCAGCCACTGATCACCGCGGAACTAGAGGGTCGCCGCAACTCCCGTGCCCGCGAACAGTTCCAGGTCCACCGCCGCCGCGAGCGCCGCCGCCCCGGCGCCGCCCGGGTGCACGCCGTCACCGGAGTCGAAGCCGGCGGCAAGGCGGGAGGTGTCCTGCGGATCGGCCACCTCGGAGGCGAAGTCGACCACGGGCCACGTGGATTGGGCGCGAAGCGCCTCGTTCACGGCAAGCCTCGTCGCCTCATTGCCCGCCGCGCGGAACGGTTCGTAGACGCTGCCCATCATCGGCGTCAGGGTGCCGAGAATCGGGCGGATGCCGTGCTCCTCCGCCAGTCGAGCCAGTGCGAACAGCGCGTCGGTGATCTCCGCGGCCGTGGCGCCGAAGGCGAGGTCGTTGAGGCCGGCCAGGAGCAGCAGGTGGGTGGCCTCCCGGGTGCCCAGCACGTCGCGGGCGAAGCGGTCGGGGAGGGTGGGGCCGAACAGCGGGCCGAGCAGGCGGTTGCCGCCGATCCCCGCATTGAGGACGGTTCCGGCGGAGCCGATCCTGCGCTGGAGATGGTCGGGGTAGCGCTGGTCGAGGTCCGCCGAGGTGCCGTCGCCGCGCGTGATCGAGTCGCCGAAGGTGACGATGACCGGGCCGCTCGCGGGAGCGTCCGTCAGGACCCGGGTGATCCAGTAGAGCGACGCGAAGCGCTCGCCGGAGCCGAGCACCTCGCCGGTCCGTTGTGCGGAGTGCAGATAGGCACCGGCCTGGTAGACGCCGGTCTGGTAGGCACTGGCCTCGGCGCTGCTGCCGAGCGTGACGTCGACCGTCAGCTCCTGCCCGGCGGCGAAGGCCAGTTGGACCGGATCGCTGGTCGCTGTCCCGCCCGGCGGGATCTCCCAGCGCGTCCGGCCCTCACGGGTCACCGTCGCACCGGCGTCGGCGATCGTGACCGCTTCGAAGACCAGCGGCGCGCGCCCGAACTCGTTGCTGAGCACCAGGCGCAGCGCGGTGCCGCCGCGCAGGACGCGGACCCACTGGCGCACGGTCTCCGCCGGCGCGAAGGTGCGCGGCTGCGGCATGAACGGCGGCGTTCCGGCCGGGTCTCCGAGTGCGGCGAGGTAGGCAGTGGTCCAGGTCATGACGGCATCCCCCGGTCATCGACGATCATCAATGTCCGTGACAGTAGTCGATGAGATTGATGAATGTCGATACCCTGAACGCATGACGACGACTGACGACCGCCACCCCGCCACCCAAGACCTCCGACTGGTCAAGGTGCTGGCCGCCCTCGCCGACCCGGTGCGCGTCAGCATCGTCCGCACCCTCGCCGGCCTCGGCGAGTCGCCCTGCGTGGACCTCCACCACGCCGCAGGCCTGACGATCAGCCAGCCGACCTTCTCGCACCACCAGCGCGTGCTGCGGCAGGCGGGCGTGCTGCGCGAGCGGGTGCAGGGCGCGCAGCGGATCGTCAGCCTGCGCACCGGCGACCTCGACGCCTGCTTCCCCGGCCTGCTGACCGCCGTACTTGAGACCCACCCCGAACTCGTCCGCTAGGAGCGTGGGTTGGCAAGAGACATGCAAGGTCCGATTACCGCCAGCGGCATTCGTCCGCCCCCGGGCAGAGTCATTGACGGCTCGTGCTCCTGATCACGAGTCCGTTCGATTCATACTTCGTGGAAGGTGTACGAATGCACGTCGTGCCCGGGCTCAAGGTGTTGTACTTCGGCACTCCGGTGGTGCTGATCAGCTCACGCAACGAGGACGGCACCGCGAACCTCGCTCCGATGTCGTCCGCGTGGTGGCTGGGCCAGTCCTGCATGCTCGGTCTGGGGAGCATGCATCAGACGACGGCGAATCTGCTGCGCGAGCGCGAGTGCGTGCTCAACCTGCCGTCATCGTCGATGGTCGATGCCGTTGACCGGATCGCGCTCACTACGGGAACGCCCGTCCTTTCGGATTTCAAGCTGGAACGCGGCTACCGTTATGAGCCGGACAAGTTCTCGGTGGCGCAACTCACCGAGCAGGCATCGGAGCTGGTCGCGCCGCCCCGGGTCGCGGAGTGCCCGATCCAGTTGGAGTGCAGGGTCGTCGCGGTGCACTCGCTCGCCGGCGCCTCAGACGTCACCGCATTCGAGGTCGAGGTGCTACGCGCCCACGTCGAGGAGCACCTGATCATCCCGGGGACGCACTACATCGACCCACTCGGCTGGGACCCGCTGATCATGAAGTTCTGCGAGTACTTCGGCGGTGGGCACAACGTTCATCCGTCGAGCCTCGCCGAAGGTTGGAAGATGCCGCATCAGCTCGACCCGACCGCTGCGTGAGCTGGTATTCCTACCGCCGACATGACCCGGACAGCCGTGCGAGCGCCGAGTCCGTGTCCGCTGTCAAAATGTCAATAATGGCTCTGCAGAACGGAGTTGAACTGAAATTCGGACCGGGCGAGTGTTGACCGCACCTGGTCGCACACTTTAGATTCCAGGAGCCATCGTCATCTCGTCACGACCGGACCCACCGCTTCCGCTCAACTGGCCTCACCTGGGCCCCGGTTGGTTCGCCGACTCTTTGACGTGGACTTTTCCGGGGGATCACCGACGCCCTTTGTGGCAGTCGGGCGAAGTATCAGGAGCAATCAGCCACATGCGCAGCTTCAGATTCGGCTTTACGCTGGCCAGCCACCGCACGCCCGCCGCACTGGCCGAGACCGTCCGCACCGCCGAGTCGTACGGTTACGACAGGGCGGTGACGGTCGACCACCTCGGCGCCAACCGCAGCTCGCCCTTCCTCACCCTGCTGGCCGCCGCCCATGCCGGGCAGCAGCTGCAGTTGGGCACCTACGTGCTCAACTGCGGTTTCTGGAACGCGTCGATCCTCGCCCGAGAGGTGGCCACGCTCTCCCGCCTGACCGAGGGCAAGGTCGAACTCGGTATCGGCGCGGGCGTGGTGAAGGCGGAGTTCGACAGCGCCGGCATCCCCTTCGCACCCTTCCGGCAGCGAATGGACCGGCTGGAGTCGACCCTGGACGAGTTGGACCGGCTCTTCGCCCTGGAGACCGACCTGACCCGACCTGCGCTGCTGCTCGGCGGCACCAGCGACCGGCTGCTGCGGATCGCCGCCGAACGGGCCGACACCGTCAGCTTCAGCGGCTGGGTGCAGGTCCCCGGCCGGCCGACCGGGACGCTCGGCATCATTCCCGCCGAACACGCTGACGAGCGGGTGGGGTTCTTCCGCAAGATGGCCGGCGATCGGCTGCCGGCGATCGAGCATGACGTCTTCGTCCTGGACGTCCGGGTGACCGACGACCGTTGGGCCGAGGCCGAAGCGGTGGCCGCCGAAGAGCCGTTCCTGACGCCGGAGCAGGCACTGGAGAGCCCGTTCATCCTGATCGGCACGGTGGAGGAGATCGCCGAGCAGGTCCTGCGCCACCGCGAGCGCTACGGCTTCACCTCGTTCACCGTGCAGCGCCCGGCGATGGAGGCATTCGGCCCGGTGATCGAACTGGTCCGGAAAGCGGAACGCGCCGCCTCCCTCTGACCCTTCCCGTAGCGCACCAGGGCGGCTCACCAGGCCTGACGCGGAGCGACGTGCTCGCGGCCGGGGGGGGCGGGTGGGGACACGCCCGGCCGGGCGCCCCCGCCCGTGGGGGGGGGGCCACCCGGGCCGCGGCCGGCGCACCCGGGGGGGCCAAACAACCCGGTGACGTTGG
>NZ_JARZAH010000027.1:0-102587 GCF_029892145.1 Kitasatospora sp. GP30 | reverse complement strand
GAGCTCCACGGCGCGTCGTCGGTGTCGACGTCGGCGGAAAGAACCTGCAGAGCAAGAACGTTGGTCATTTCAATTCACCTCCTCTCGCATGTGGCAAGGGACATCGGTTCAGCAGTCTCATCACACAGCCTCGACATCCCAGCAGCCGGCGAGGCTGAGGGAGCTCCACGGCGCGTCGTCGGTGTCGACGTCGGCGGAAAGAACCTGCAGAGCAAGAACGTTGGTCATTTCAATTCACCTCCTCTCGCATGTGGCGGGGCGGGGGAAAGCGCAGGAACGAAAGGCGAATTCCGGCCTGCGCAGCTCAGGGGTTGAGCACGAACCCTTGGCCGTCGCCGCCGAAGGCGAGTCGGCTCAGGGCGGCGAGCACTCCAGCGGAACCGGTGGCCAGGTCCGCGCTGAAGCGGGACAGGCCGTGTCCGAGGATGCGGACTCCTCCGCGCTCATAGGGGATGGCGTGCATGGCCAGGCCGTCGGCCAGTTGGCGCGCCGTGATGTCGTCGGCGGGCGAGCCTGCCCACCTGGCGTGGTCGGCTCGGAAGACCACCAGACCGGCCAGCCCTTGGTGCAGCCCCGCCTGGATCGTGACCTTCTTGGTGGCGTCGGCGAGGATCCCGTCCAGCACGGGCCTGAGGTCGGCGCCGCTCTCGAGGGACGCGTAACGGGTCAGGGCCATGCCGATGCCGGCCGACCCGTCCGCGAGGTAGGGCAGGGCCCGTGGGCGTGCGGGGTCGTCGCAGACCGAGAGGGATCCGTCCGGCAGCCTGACGGTCCGCTCCAGTTCGGCACGGAGCAGGCGCGAACCGGCGTCGTGGTACCGGTCGTTGCCCGTGGCCCTGGCCAGATGGAACAGGAAGTAGGAGATGCCCGCGAGGCCCTTGGCCAGCCCGGGGGCAGCCTTCGTGCGCTTCGGCTCCGTCACGATCCGCTCGCCCAACAAGGCGGCGATGTCCAGCAGCCGGTCCTCGCCGGTGCTGCGGTGGACGGCCAGCAGCGCGAGGCCCACTCCTGCTGCACCGTTTCCCAGGTCATCACCGTCCTGGGTCAGCGGATGCGCGGCGGAGAACTTCAGGAGCGACAACGACCGTTCGGTGTGGCCGAGTTCGTCGAGGACCCAGGCGATTCCCGCGGTGCCCGCGTGCAGCCCTGGCGGGAGGGCGGTGTGCTGCTTGTCGACTTCAGCGAGGAACCGCTGCTCGATGGCGTCCGGGATCCTGACCCGGGCGTGGTGGAGTGCGTGCAGGATTCCGGCCGAACCGTGCGCGGCGGAAAGGAAGTTGGTCTCGTATGCCCGAGACGGCGGGGGGAACATCCACTCGGGGCGGCCCGCGTCGGCGTCGGCGAGCAGCCCGTCGGCGACCGAGGCCAGCAACTCGTCCACGGTCGGCCGAGCGGCCGGGGCACCCAACTCGTGGTAGCGGATGGCGCGATGCCAGAGGGCCGGCGGGACCGGAGCCCGCTCCGACAGGGCGTTGTGGAGCAGCTGGAGATTCCGCGGCGACCGGCCTGCGACCTGGTGGAACGGGAACAACAGCGCGAGCGCCACGGCCGACAGGCCGTAGTGGTCGCGCAGATACGGGTCGCCGTCGTCCGACTCCGGGGGCGGAGCGTATCCGTCGGTGCCCAGCAACGGGACGGTCTCGCCCACCCGGTGTGCGGTTTCGAAGTCGATGAGCCTGACCGTGTCGTCGTCGCGGACCAGGATGTTGCCCGGCGCCACGTCGCTGAACACATAGCCGAGGGCGTGCAGGCGGTCGAGTGCGGCGCCGAGGTCCGCGAGGATCCGCTCGCATCTCCGGTAGTACTCCGCGAAGTCATCGGTGGAGCGATTGGCTTGGATGATCGGGCAGTTGGTGGCGATCCATCGGGTCAGGCCGACTCCGTCCACGAGTTCCTCGGCCAGGAATTCGTGCTCCCACTCGCTGAACAGGTCGTAGGGCTCGGGGCAGAGCCCCGGAGCGCGCGCCGAAATGTCCTGCAAGGTGCGGTATTCGCGGTGCAGTCGCTCCTGGGCCTCGACCCCGTCCCACGAGACCCCGGTGCCGGGTCGCGCCTCCTTGAGGATGACCGTCTTCCCGGTGGCCGGGTGGATCGCCTGGTAGGTGCCGCCCGCGTTGCTGTGCTGGACGGCCTTGACGATCTGGAAACCGCCGACGGTCGGGGGGCCGTCGTCCTGCGGGGAGTCCTGGGGCGGTGCGAACGGGTCCTCGATTCCCGCGGGCAGAGTGAAGAAGGGAAGCCGGCGGTCTTCGACGTCGACGCCCTGTGCGTCACGGATCAGCCACTGCTTCGAGCCGTCGCCCAGCAGCCGGAACCGGGGCTTGATGGCGCCGTACCGGTAGTAGACGGTCCTGCTGTCGCCGTAGCGGCGGTCGGTGAGGACGTACGGCCCGACGAACCCGGCCAGCGCCTCCGCCAGTTCGTCCAGGAGGGGCTTGGCAGCGGATTCGGATGCCGGATAGGCGACGAAGCACTTGCCCGCCTGCACTCGTGATCCGTGCTTGTGGCTGAGCAGCAGGTAGAAGTTCTTCGCAGCGATGTGCTTGAACGGGATCCCGCTCGCGGAACATATCCCGGCGGCTATGCCGAAGACCTTCTCCACATCGGCGATCCTGCTGGAAACATGGATCTTCCACCCCTGTTCCGGCCAGTCGAAGCCCAGCGGCGAGTAATACGACCAGACGCTCTCCGAGCCCGTTTCCCATCCGGCCGGCAGCTGGACGGAATAGCGGCTTCCCGTGTCGGGAGTCAGCGCGCTCGGAAGGAAGAAATCACCCTCCATAAGCGTGTAGTTCATCTGGTCGACCATGACGTGAGCTGCCTTCCATCGCCTGCATTGAGAAACAGTCTGGAAGGCCTGGATCTACGACCGATGAACGTCGCATCGACAACGTCGCATCGACATGGACCGGCGGTTCGTCCGGCCATGCGGACGCGGCCGGCGCCATGACCGACGGTCAGGTGCCGGACATCCCGAACGCGTCATGGATCGGCCGCAGTTCGACCGCGACGACATGGAAGTCGAGCACCCGTTCCGCGATCTCGCGGGCCCGCTCCGGGGTTGCGCAGTCGATCACGTAGTAGGCGGTCAGTGCGGTCAGCTGCTCGGCCGCTCCGATGAGCGGCCCGTCCGTGGCGCTCGGGTCGGCCGCAGGATGCCACCGGAGGGTCGTGGAGTCCCTGGGGTAGGCCAGACCTGCTCCGTTCAGCAGCTCACCCGAGCCCTCCAGGTCCTGGTGGAGCGCCTCGTGCCTGCGGAACACCTCGGCTCGCTGCTCCTTGGTCATCGCTTCCGTCGCGGCTGGATCGGCATACATCAGCACCATGTACTTCATGTCCCGATGCTCGCACCCGGACCACCCGACGGGACCTCGTTCTCAACCCGCGCCGCGCGGCCGTCGTCCTTACCGAACCCTGACGGGGTGCCCGCCGTCCCACTCCGCGCCGGTTGCGGCCGGTAGCGTCGCCGGGCATGAGGATTCTGGTCACCGGCGGCGCCGGGTTCATCGGTTCGGCGGTCACTCGGGGGCTGGTCGCGGCGGGCCACGAGGTCCGGGTGCTGGACGCGCTGCTGCCCGCGGCACACCCCTCGGGTGCGGTGCCCCGGCTACCGGGCGGCGTGGAGTTCCGGCGCGGCGATGTGCGGGACGCCGAGACGGTCGAGCGGGCACTGGCCGGGGTGGATGCGGTCTGCCACCAGGCGGCGATGGTCGGGCTGGGCGTCGACCTGGCGGACGCGCCCGACTACGTGGGCTGCAACGATCTCGGCACGGCGGTGCTGCTGGCCGCCATGGCCCGCACGGGCGGGCGGCGGCTGGTGCTCGCCGGGTCGATGGTGGTCTACGGCGAGGGCCGGTACCGCTGCCCCGCACACGGCGATGTCGCCCCGGGCCCCCGACGCCCGGCCGAGCTGGACGCCGGGCGGTTCGAGCCGCCGTGCCCGGTGTGCGGCGCGGCGCTGCGGCCCGGGCTGGTGGGCGAGGACGCGCCCGGCGACCCGCGCAATGTGTACGCGGCCAGCAAGCTCGCCCAGGAGCACCTCGCCGCCGCCTGGGCCCGCGCCTGCGGCGGAGTGGTCCTGACGCTGCGTTACCACAACGTGTACGGCCCCGGCATGCCCCGCGACACCCCGTACGCCGGGGTCGCCTCGCTGTTCCGCTCCGCGCTCGCCAGGGGCGAGGCCCCGCAGGTGTTCGAGGACGGCGGCCAGCGCCGGGACTTCGTCCACGTCGACGATGTCGCGGCGGCCAACCTGGCCGCGCTCGCGGCCCTCGACGGCCGGCCGGTGGGCAGCGTGCGGGCGTACAACGTCGGCAGCGGCGAGGTGCGTACGGTCGGCGAGCTGGCCACGGCGCTGGCGGACGCCTGCGGCGGCCCCGCGCCGGTGGTGACCGGCCGGTACCGGCTCGGCGACGTCCGGCACATCACCGCCGACTCCGGCCGCCTGCGCGCAGAGCTCGGCTGGCGGCCCCGGGTGCCGTTCCTGGCGGGCATGGCCGAGTTCGCGGCGGCACCACAGCGGGCCTGAGCGGGCGAGCCGGGGCGGCCGGCCGGGCGCTGGCCGCCCGACCAACGGGTGCTGCGGCGGGGCGCGGGACGGTCCCCGGCGGGTCCCCGGCCGCGCCGGCCCCGGGCCGGCTACGCCCGCGCCGCTGGGAGGGCGATCTCGAAGCAGCAGCCGCCGACCACGTTGTGCACCCGGGCGCGCCCGGCGTGGGCCTCGACGATGCCGCGCACGATGGCCAGCCCGAGCCCCGCGCCGCTGTCCCCGCCCTCGCCGGGATCGCGCCGCGGGGTGCGGGCGGCGCTGCCCCGCCAGCCGGTCTCGAAGACCCGGGTGAGGTCCTGCTCCGGAATGCCACCGCAGCCGTCGGTGACCGAGAGCACCACCTCGTCGGCCTCCCGGCGGGCGGACACGGCGACCACCCCGTCCTGCGGGGTCGAGCGGATCGCGTTGACCAGCAGGTTGCCCAGCACCCGGGTGATCTCCCTGCTGTCCACCTCCACCGGCTCCGCCGCCACCTGGCGGCCCTCCAGGCGCACCCCGCGCTCCCGGGCCAGCGGGTGGGCGCCGGCCAGCGCGTCGTCGACCAGGTCGTAGACCGAGACCCGGGCGAGCGAGAGGGAGAGCGCGCCGGCCTGGATCCGGGAGAGCTCGAAGAGGTCGTCCACCATCCCGGTGAGTCGCTCGACCTCGGTGCGGATCCGCTGCAGGTAGCGCTCCGGCTGGTCGGCGACGCCGTCCTCCAGCGCCTCCGCCATCGCCCGCAGGCCTGCCAGCGGCGTGCGCAGGTCGTGCGAGATCCAGGCGATCAGCTCGCGGCGCGAGGCGTCCAGCGCCTTGGCGCGGGCCCTGGACTCGGCCAACCGGGCGCTGGTGGCGGCGAGTTCCTCGCTGAGCTGGGCCAGCTCGCGGCCGAGCGGGTGGTCCGGCGCGGTGAAGCCGGTGTCACTGCCGACGGTACGTGCGGCGGTGGCGAGCGCGCGGCTGCCGGCGACCACCTGGCGCCCGAGCAGCGCGGCCGTCGCCAGCGCCACCACCGAGGCCATGGCGAGCACGGTGATCACCACCCCGAGGTCGTGGTGGGAGAGGAACATCGCCTGCGCCACGGCGAAGGTGCCGGAGGTGACCGCCAGCACGGTGACGGCCGCGACGCAGAACAGCGACAGCGCCATCGACCGCCGGCGCAGCCACCGCACGGCCGCCCAGCCGAGCAGGCCGGCACCGCCCGCACCGAGCGCGGCGAACAGGGCGATCAGCAGCAGGTCCTTCACCGGGCACCGCCCTGCCCCGTCGCCGCCGGGTCGTAGCGGTAGCCGACGCCCCAGACGGTGGTGATCAAGGCCGGGGCGCCGGGGTCGTCCTCGACCTTCTCGCGCAGGCGGCGGATGTGCACGGTGACGGTGGACAGGTCGCCGAAGTCCCAGCCCCACACTCGCTGCATCAGCTCCTGCCGGGAGAACACCGCGCCCGGGTGCTGGATCAGGAACGCGAGCAGGTCGAACTCCCGTAGTGTCAGCGACAGTTCGGCCTCGCCCCGGCTGGCCCGGCGGGCCTGCGGGTCGAGCGTGATGTCCCCCGAGCGCAGCGGAGCGCCAGGCGCGGCCCCGGGTGCGGCGGCCCGGGCGCGCCGCAGTACGGACTGCACGCGCAGCACCAGTTCGCGCGGGCTGAACGGCTTGGTGACGTAGTCGTCCGCACCCAGCTCCAGGCCGAGGATGCGGTCGGCCTCGTCGCCCTTGGCTGTGAGCAGCACCACGGGCAGGTCGGCGCCGTCCTCGGCGGCACGCAGCCGGCGCAGCACCTCCAGGCCGTCGATGCCGGGCAGCATCAGGTCGAGCACCACGAGCGAGGGGCGGTGCGCGCGGGCCAGCGCGAGGCCCTGGGTGCCGTCGGCGGCCAGGTCCACCTGGTGGCCGGCCCGGGTCAGGTAGCCGGCGACGACCTCGGCCACGGTCGGGTCGTCGTCGATCACCAGGATGCGGCCAGGACGCGGCGGCGCTCCGGCGGTGGCAGGACTCTCGTTCATCCCGCCGAGGATAGGCGCCCGAGCCGGTCCCGACTGCCGGTCGGGCGCCCCGTTCGCAATCCGTAAGGTCCGCTCGGCCCCGCCTTCGCTCGCCGGTCGTCGTCACGGCGCTCGCCCCGCCGCTCGTCATGGCCACCGGACGACCGCCGCGCCGCGCCGCCCGCCACCCGACGACCGGCCGCCCCGCCGCCGTACGACTTCCGTAAGGCGCGATTGCCGCCTCGGGCCGCCCCCGCGCCCCTAACGTGACCGACGTGACTGTGACTCCACCTCCGAATCCACCTCCCCCGCCCGCCCACGCGGTCGATGTCGACGTCGTCCTCCCCTGCCTCGACGAGGCCGCCGCGCTGCCCTGGGTGCTCGGCCGGATCCCGTCCGGGTGGCGGGCGATCGTCGTGGACAACGGCTCCCGGGACGGCTCCGCCGAGCTGGCCCGCTCCCTCGGTGCGACCGTGGTCAGCGAGCCCCGGCGCGGCTTCGGCGCCGCCTGCCACGCCGGCCTGCTCGCGGCCACCGCCGAGCTGGTCTGCTTCCTGGACTGCGACGGCTCGCTGGACCCGGCCCAACTGCCGCGCGTCACCGGGCCGGTGCTGGACGGGACGGCCGACCTGGTGCTGGGCCGGCGCCGGCCGACCGCCGTCGGGGCCTGGCCGGCGCACGCCCGGTTCGCCAACGCCGTGCTGGCCCGCCGGTTGCGCGCCCGCACCGGCGCGCCACTGCACGACCTCGGCCCGATGCGGGCCGCCCGCCGGGAGCGCCTGCTCGCCCTGGGTCTCGGGGACCGCCGCTCCGGCTACCCCCTGGAGATGGTGCTGGCGGGTGCGGCGGCCGGGATGCGGATCGCCGAGACGCCGGTCGACTACCTGCCGCGCGCGGGCCGCTCCAAGGTCACCGGCACGGTGCGCGGCACCCGGCAGGCTGTCCGCGACATGCGGGCGGTGCTGGCCGCTCCGCCGCCGACCCTGCTGGTGATCGCCAAGGCGCCGGTGCCGGGCCGGGTGAAGACGCGACTCACTCCGTCGTGCTCCCCCGAGCAGGCCGCCGCGCTCGCCGAGGCCGCGCTGACCGACACCCTGCACACCCTCGCCACCGTCCCCGCAGGCCGGCGCCTGCTCGTCCTGGACGGCGAGCCGGGCCGGTGGCTGCCGCCCGGCTGGCAGGTCGTGCCGCAGTGCGCCGGCGGACTCGACGAGCGCCTGGCCGCCGCCTTCACGCTCGCCGCCCGGCTGGCTCCGCACGCCCCCGCGCTGCTGGTCGGCATGGACACCCCGCAGTTGCCCGCGGCCGCGCTGGCCGAGCCGCTGTCGGCCGTCGAGCGGACGGGCGTGGACGCCTGGTACGGGCCGGCCGCCGATGGTGGTTTCTGGGCGTTCGGGCTGGCCCGGCCGACGGAGAAGCTGGCCCGACGACTGCTGCTGGGGGTGCCGATGTCCACGGCCGGGACCGGTGCCGCGCTCCTGGAGCGACTCGCCCGTCTCGATCTGACGATACGTCAACTTCCGTTGCTCACCGATGTGGACACCATCCGGGACGCCGAGCAGGTCGCCGCCGAGGCCCCGGGCAGCCGGTTCGCGGCGCGGCTGCGGTCCAGCCACGCGACCGGCGAGGCGGCGGGATGACCGCCCCGGTCGCCGCTTGGGTCGACGACCCGTTCGCCGAGGCCGTCCGCACCGAGCGCGGCCCGCTCTGGCTGCGGCAGGACGACGGCCGGCGGATCCGGCTCGACATCGAACGCTGGTGCGCGCCCGCCGCGGGCGCCGACCACAGCCTGCTGCGACGCTGCTCCGTGCTGAACGCGCCGGTGGTGGACCTGGGTTGCGGGCCGGGGCGGCTGGTGGCGGCCCTGCTCGCCCTCGGCGTCCCGGCGCTCGGCATCGACATCACCGGCGCGGCGGTGGCCAGGACCTGCCGCCTCGGCGGCCTGGCGCTGCGTCGCTCGGTCTTCCAGCGGCTGCCCGCCGAGGGCCGCTGGGGCGGCGTGCTGCTCGCCGACGGCAATCTCGGCATCGGCGGCGACCCGGACGCCCTGCTCCACCGCAGCGCCGAACTCCTGGCGCCGAACGGCCTGTTGCTGGTCGAGGTCGACCGTCACGAGCTCGACGATCGGCTCATCGTCCGGCTCGAAGGCCCCGATGGGCGCCTCGGCCCGCCCTTCCCCTGGGCCCGGTTGGGCGCCGCGGCCGCGGTGCGGCGGGCGCGCGGCGCGGGGCTGGCCGAGGCGGAGCGCTGGTCCTCCCACGGCCGCCGGTTCCTGGCCCTGCGCCGGGCGTAGAAGCCGAGCCTGGCACAACAGCCGGACCGGGCGCAGGACCAGTGCCGGGCGGAACAGCCGGGCCGGCCGCCACGCGTAAGAACACCCGAGCCGCCCGCGGCCGCCATCACCGCTCACGCACAACGAGGGGTCCCGGTCGCCCAGTTGACCGGCGCGACCGGGACGCCCGGGCCAGCCCCCGCAGCGCCGGCCCCGCCAGCACGCACCCCAGCGCAACCCCGTACGCCGCCCGCTGCGCGGCATCGCCGCCGACCAGGTACAGCGCCTCCCCCGCCGCCGGGACGGCCAGCCACTCCCAGCGGCCGTCCAGCGCGACCAGGGCCACCACCAGCAGCCCGTACCACGGGTAGCTCGGCGCCACGATCAGCAGGGCGCTGCCCGTCACCAACAGCGCACCCCGCCAAGGGCGTTCGGCGTCACCGCGGCGCAGCACCCGGAGCACCACCCCGGTCAGCAGCACCCCCGCCGCCCACGGCACCCACCGGTCCGGCACCACCGCGCGGAGCAGCCCGAACCGGTCGAGGCCGCCCTGCTCGTAACCCTCCTCCTGCAGGTAGCCCGGCAGGTACCCCAGGACGCCCACGCCCGAGGCGAGCAGGTACGGCACGTAGGTCAGCGCGAACGTCCCCACGGCGGCGGCGAGGAGCACCAGGTCGCGCCGGGTCGGCCGGCGGGCCAGCGCCCCGGAGAGCGCGCCCGGCAGCGCGAGCCCCGGCAGCAGCTTGGTGGCGATCGCCGCCCCGACCAGCGCACCGGCGGGCCCGGCCCGACGCCGGGCCGCGCAGCCCAGTCCGGCGACCAGCAGCAGCGCGCCGAGCGTGTCGACGTGCGCATCGTTGACCGACCACACGGTGACGCCCGGACACCACCCCCACAGCGCCGCCCGCCGGCTCCCCCGGCCCGCCCACAGCAGCCCGCCCGTGGTCGCGACGGCGAGCAGCGCGCCGGCCGCCTGTGCCCCGCGGATCCCGCCGCCCCACGGGTGCACGGCCAGGAACCAGGCCTCCGCCACCGGCGGGTAGATCGTGTGCACGGCAGGGCGGTTGATCCGGGTGCAGTCCCCGGCTGCGGTGCGCCGCTCGTCCCATTCGTCGCACCGGCCGCCGACCGGGAACAGCTGCGGATCGCGCAGCCGGGCGAGCGCGGGGTCGTCGGGCGGGTAAGCGTACGGTGAGATGCCGGCGGCCTGGACCCGGCCGTCCCAGACGTAGCGGTAGGCGTCGTCGCTGGTGCGCGGCGGTGCCAGCAGCCCCAGCGCGGCGACGACCACGCTGCCCGCCAGGACCAGCGGCACCACCTGACGGTCCGGCACCCGCCGGAGCAGCAGCAGCGCGAGGGCGAACAGCGCCGCGTCGACGGTGTACCAGCGGTAGAGCGGCGCGGGATGGGCGAGCGTGCCGCGCCCGGTGATCGTCAGGGCCAGCGCGGCGGCCAGGGCGGCGAGCGCGGCGACGACGAGGGCGCCGGGCAGCGCGCTGCGGGTCGGGGCGAGCGGGGTGACCGGGGCGAGCGGGCTGGTCGCAGGGGGTGTGGGTGGAGTGGGCACGGGCCCACCCTGCCACCGGGATGGGCGCCGCAGCGCCGTCGGCCCGAGTGCCGTTCGCAATCCGTAAGCACGCCGAAGTGCCCTTGGGCGCCCCGGGAGCGCTTCGATGAGAGCGTGGATTCCAAGCCTTCCGGTGCCCCGCGCCGCCCTGCCCTCCGACGTCCGCCGTGGTCCGTTCCGCGCCGGCTGTCCTGGTCCCTCCCGCGACGGCTGTCCTGGCCCGCCGCCGCGCGCCGCGGCCCGTTCCGCGCCGGGGCGTTCCGCTCGTCCCTGCACGAGCCGCGCACGGCGGTGGTGCTCGGCCGCTGGCTGGGCGCGGCGCTGCTGACCTGCTTCCTGACCGGTCTGGTCAGCCATGTGCTGCAGCAACCGCCGCACGGGCTGGCCCACTTGCTGCCCACCCGCCCGGTGGACGGCTACCGGGTCACCCAGGGGCTGCACGTGGCCAGCGGCATCGCCGCGATCCCGCTGGCCGGGGCGAAGCTCTGGACCGTCTACCCGCGACTGTTCGAGTGGCCTCCGGTGCGCGGCGTGTTGCACGCGCTGGAGCGGCTGGGCATCGCGGTCCTGGTCGCGGCGACCCTGCTCGAACTGTTCACCGGTCTGCTCAACACGCTGCAGTGGTACCCGTGGCCGTTCCCGTTCCGGCAGACCCACTTCTGGCTGGGCTGGCTGGCGACCGGCGGCCTGCTGGTGCACGTCGCCGTCAAGGCCCCGGTGATCGGCGAGCACTGGCGGCGGGCCCGTGCCGTGGTGCCGGGGCGCCGGGCGTTCCTGGTCGCCGTCGGCACGGCGGTCGGCGCGGTGACCGTCACCACGGCCGGGCAGAGCGTGCCCTGGCTGCGCCCGCTGGACCTGCTGGCCCCGCGCCGCCCGGGTGCCGGCCTGCGCGGCCTGCCGGTCAACCGGACGGCCGCGCAGGCCGGCACGGTCACCGTTCCCGCCGACTGGCGCCTCCAGGTCGACGGCCCACGGCCGTTGCGCCTCACCCTCGCCGACCTCCGCCAACTGCCCCAGCACGAAGCGGTCCTGCCGATCGCCTGTGTGGAGGGCTGGAGCGTGAGCGCCCGCTGGCACGGGGTCCGGGTGGCCGACCTGCTCGCGCTGACCGGTGCGCCGCCCGGCTCGGCGATCCGGGTCAGCTCACTGGAGGCCGACGGACCGTACCGGGTGATGGAGATGCCCGCCCAGTACGCCGATGATCCACTGACCTTGCTGGCTCTGGGAGTTGACGGTGAGGTGCTGTCGGCCGACCATGGCTTCCCGGCCCGGATCATCGCTCCGGACCGGCCCGGTGTGCTGCAGACCAAGTGGGTCGCCCGGATCGAGGTGCTCTGATGGCACGCTTTTTGACGTTCCATCAGTCCAAGCATCGGATGCCTGCGGCGCGCGTGCTGCGCGGCACGCTGCTGACCGCCGGCCTCGCGCTGATCGGTTTCGGCTTGCACGGCCTGCTCAACGACCCTTACATCACCGACCCGTTGGACGTCCTGATCTGGGCGGTGGGTGCGCTGGTGCTGCACGACGGCCTGTGGGTGCCGGCGCTCACCGCCCTGGGCGCCCCGCTGGCGCGGCGGCCGCTGCTGCGCGGCTGGCTGATCGTCGCGGCCGCCGTCACCGCGGTCGGGCTGCCCGCCGTGCTGCGCTCCGGAGTTCAGCGCGCCAACCGGTCACTGCTGCCGCTGCCCTACCTGCGGAACTGGCTGCTGGCCCTGGCCGCCTGCGCCGCCCTGGGCCTGCTGGGAGCGGCGGCCCAGTGGTGGCGGCGGCGCGGGCGCGGACCGGTCAGTGACCCGCCACCCCGGGCAGGCCGGTGGTGAGGCCGTCCAGCGCATGCCCGCACGGGCAGTCGCGGTCCGCCGGCAGCAGCTCGATCGCCTTGAAGAGCACGGTGCGCAGCCGGTCGACGTTGCGGGCGAAGACCTCCAGGACCTCGGCGTGGGTGACGCCCTGGCCGCTCTCCACGCCCGCGTCGTGGTCGGTGACCAGGGCCAACGAGGTGTAGCAGAGGCCGAGTTCGCGGGCGAGTACGGCCTCCGGGTGGCCGGTCATGCCGACCACCGACCAGCCGTTGGCGGTGAACCAGCGGGATTCGGCGCGAGTGGAGAACCGCGGGCCCTCGATGACCACCAGCGTCCCGCCGTCCACCGGCGCCCAGGCCTCCTCGCCGGCAGCCGCCAGGACCGCCGCGCGCCCCTGCGGACAGTAGGGATCCGCCATCGACACGTGCACCACCTCGGGCACCGAGCCGTCCGGCAGCGGCAGCCCGTCGTAGTAGGTCTGCACCCGCCCCGAGGTGCGGTCCACGAACTGGTCGGGCACCAGCAGCGTGCCCGGTCCGTACTCCGGCCGCAAGCCGCCCACCGCGCACGGGCCGAGCACCTGGCGCACCCCTAGGGAGTGCAGCGCCCACAGGTTGGCGCGGTAGTTGATCCGGTGCGGCGGCAGGCCGTGCCCGCGCCCGTGGCGCGGCAGGAACGCCACTCGCCGCCCGGCCACCTCTCCCACGAACAGCGCATCGCTCGGCGGCCCGTAGGGAGTGTCCACCCGCACCTCGGCCATGTCGTCCAGCAGCGCGTACAGCCCCGAACCGCCGATCACCCCGAGCTCGGCCCGCGGTGCCGCATCCTGATCGGCCATCGTCTCTGCCCCTCTCCATCCTCGGCGAATATCCAGGTCACTGTAGAAGCCGGGCAGAACGGAACTCGGGTGCCGGGACCTTACGGTTCCGGAACGCCGGAGCCCGCCCGCCGTCCTGGCCGTCTTGACGCTTCACTGACGCTCCCCTCCTTGCAGGCACCTGACGGTCTGTTCTATAAGTAATAGAGCAGATACACCCCAGGGAGTCAGGCGTGATCCTGAGCATCGACCTGAGCAGCGCCGTCCCGATCTACCAGCAGATCCGGGACCAGGTCGTCGAGGCCATCGCGGTGGGCGAGTTGGTGGAGGGAAGTGCCCTGCCGTCGACCCGGCAGCTGGCCGGCGACCTCGGCATCAACTTCCACACCGTCAACAAGGCCTACGACCTGCTGCGCCAGGAGGGCCTGCTACGGCTGAACCGCAAGAGCGGCGCGGTGGTGCAGCGGGACCCGCACTCCGGGCCGCCGCCTCCCGGCTTCGCCGACGAGTGGTCGGCCAGGCTGCGGACGCTGCTCGCCGAGGCGGCGGCGCAAGGGGTGGACGCGGCGGCCGTGCTGACGATGTGCGGTCGGGTGGTCGGCTCCTTCGGGGCCCAGCCCGGCGGGCAGGTCGGCGAGCGGCGCGGTGGAGAGCTCGGCATGGAACAGAGAGGCCTAGGAGAGCCGGCATGATGTCCGGAACAGCTGTCGTTCAGGTGGTCATACCCTTCGTCATCCTGCTGACGGCGTGGCTGATGCCCGCCCTCACCGGGCCGACCCTGCCCTTCGGGGTGCGGACCCCGCCCGCGCACGCCGACGCCCCGGTGGTCGCCGAGCAGCGGCGCGCGTACCGCTGGTGGGTGGGCGGCGTCGGCGGGGCGGTGCTCGTGGCCGACCTCGTCTGCTGCCTCGCGTTCCCGAGCAAGCCGCTGTTCGCCGGCGCGTCGACGGCGATCGCGGCGGTGTCCACGGTCGGGTACCTGCGTGCTCGTCGCGCGATCCGGGCGGTCAAGCGCGGCGAGGACTGGTACGGGGGCCTGCGCCAGGTGGTCGCCGTGGACACCTCGCTGCGGACCGAGCCGGTGCGCTACCCCTGGCGGTGGGCCGTGCCCGCGCTGCTGGTCACCGCGGTCACCGCGGTGCTGGCCGCAGTGGAGTACCCGTCGATGCCGGACCGGCTGCCGATGCACTACGCCACCCGCGGGAACGCCGACCGGTTGGCGGAGAAGTCGATCGGCACCGCCTTCGCGCCGGTCTTCATCCAACTCGCGCTCACCGGGCTGCTCCTGCTGGTGACCTGGCTGGTCCTCCGCTCCCGGGCCGAGCTCGACCCGGCGCGGCCGGCGGCGAGCGCCGCGCGGCACCGGCGGTTCGTCGTCCGGACCGCGGGGTCGGTCATGGTGCTGGGGGCCTGCGTCAACCTGGGCATACTGGCCGCGGCCTGGCAGAGCTGGCACGGCGACCTCTCGTTCTCCCCGTTCCCCGTGCTGGCGCCGATCATGGCCGGCCTGCTCATCGTCGTCGCGATCGCGGCGCGCACCGGGCAGGGCGGCAGCCGCCTGGCGACAGGTGCCCGGGACGGCGCGGCGGGCGAACCCGCCGACCCGCGGGTGGTGGCCCCGGACGACGACCGCTACTGGCGCGCCGGCGGGCTGTTCTACGTCAACCGGCAGGACCCGTCCCTCTTCGTCGCCAAGCGGTTCGGCATCGGCTGGACCATCAACTTCGGCAACCCGCGGTGCCTGCTACTGGTCGCGGGGCTGGCAGTCTTCATCGTCACCCTGCAATTGATCGGCCGCTGAGCTACCAGAACCCGAAATCAGTCCCAACTCACAGGAGAAACACATGCGTTGGCGCACCTTAGCGACCGCTGCCCTGCTGGCCGCGGTCACCGCGACAGGGCTGGGCGCACCCACCGCGAACGCGGCCGCACCGGCCGCGCTCGTCCCCGCCGCCGACCGCGACGTGCAGTTCACGGTGGACGGCACCACCGCCTACGGCACCCTGCACGTGCCCGCCCACCGGGCCGGACACCACCTGGCCGCCGCCCTGCTGCTGCCCGGCAGCGGCCCGACGGACCGCGACGGCAACGAGCCGCCCGCCCTCACCCCCGGCACCCTGGCGCTGATCGCCGACACCCTCGGCGCCGACGGCGTGATGACGCTGCGCTTCGACAAGTACTTCACCGGCCGCACCGGAGCCGGCGCCTACCAGGGCGACCCCGGCCGGCTGGACCTGGCCGCCTTCACCCGCCAGGCCACGGCCGCCTACACCACCCTGCGCGACCAGCCGGAGGCCGACCCGCACGCCCTGCTGGTCGTCGGCCACAGCGAGGGCGGACTGCAGGCACTGCTCCTCGCCCGGACGGTGCGGCCCGCACCGGCCGGCCTCGCACTGCTGGCCCCGCAGGACGAGCGCCTGCTGGACCTGCTGGCCGCCCAGCTCGACGGCCAACTCGACGAGGCCGTGACGGCCGGGCAGTTGACCGAGCCGGTGGCCCAGGCGAACAGGGCGGGCATTGCCACCGCCATCGCCGACTTCCGGGCCGGGCGCCCCACCGACACGAGTGCTCTGCTGCCGCCGCTCGCCTCGCTGCTGAACGCGCTCTTCGGCCCGAACAATGCCCGCTTCGTCCGCAGCGACGACGCCGTCTCCCCGCCGGACGCCGCCCGGGCGATCCGCCCCGGCACCCGGGTCACCGTCACCTGCGGCACCGCCGACGCCAACGTGCCCTGCGCGACCACGGCGCCGCTGCTCACCGCACTCGCCCGCGCCCACGCCACCGGCCCGGGCCTGCGCACCCTGGACGGCCTGGACCACTTCCTGCACCCGGCCGGCACACCGGTGAACGACCGGATGCTCGCCCCGGCCGCCGTCGCGGCGCTGCACGAGTTCGCCCGCCCCTGGAAGTCGGGCGAATAGCCGGCCCGTCCTCGGTCCGCTGCACGACGGGCCCCGCCGACCCCTGGGGGCCGGCGGGGCCGCTGCTCTCTCGTGAGGTCACCGGCAGTTGCCGGCGCCGCTGGTCGCCGCCGCGCCGCCGAACCCGGTTCAGGTGCCGGCGCGGCTGCTGCGGCTCAGCTGCGCCGCTCCGGACAGGTGGCCGACCAGGGTGGCCAGGCCGTCGAGGACCTGGCCGACATCGATCGACTCATGGTCGCTGTGCGCGTCCCGCTGGTCTCCGCAGCCGAAGACCAGCGTCTCGGCCGGGGACCAGCGGTGGTAGAGCCGTGCATCACAACTCGCCTGCCAGGCGGCCGCGTTACCCGGGGCCCCGCCGGCCCAGCGAACGGCGGCGCGCAGCTGCTCGGCGGCGGGCCCGTCGCTCGCGCCGAGGTAGGCGTCGTGGCGGATGCCGCGCCAGGAGAGCCGCAGCCGCTCGGCGTCGGCGCCGGTCAGCACGGTCCGCTCGATCTCGGCTGCGGCCTCGGCCCGGGTGCGGTCGGGCAGGAAGCCCAGGGTTGCCCGGAAGCCGCAGCGGTCGGGGGTGGACCAGTGGGAGGCGTCGGCTGCCAGCGCGCTGACGTCGAGTTCGAGGGGGCGGGCCGCCCGCTCGAAGCCGGGGCAGCCGGCCGCCTGCTCCAGCCAGCGGCGCTCCAGCGCGCGCAGCCGGTCCAGGGCGGCCAGGCAGGCGTCCACCGCGTCCACCCGGTGAGCCTGCCCGTCGGCGGCCGCCTGGGCCTCGACCTCGAAGCCCAGGCAGCCGGGGTGGCCGTGGTGCACCGTCAGCCCGGTGGGTTTGAGGACCACCACCTCCTGTGCGTGCACACCGTGCAGCAGGGTGGAGAGCGCTCCGTTGCCGCCGGCCTGCTCGTCGCTCACCAGGTCCAGTTCGACGTTGGCCCGCATCGGCAGGCCGAGTTCGTGCAGGCAGCGCACGGCCTCCACCAGCATCACGATGTTGCCCTTGGTGTCGGCGCTCCCCCGGCCGTGCACCCGCACGCCGTCGAACCGCCCGCTCCACGGCTCCGGGTGGCGCTGCGCGGGCAGCACGTCGGTGTGGGCCGAGAAGAGCACCGTGGGCAGCCCGGGCACCCGCGGCAGCGCAGCGCGCAGGTTGGGGCGGGCCGGGGCCGGCTCCGGCAGGGCGGACGGGGTGTGGTCGGGGTGGCCGAGCAGGCCGGAATGCGGTGGCTCGCTGCGCACGGTGAACCGGGCACCTTGCAGGTAGCCCGTCAGCAGGCCGGCGGCCAGCGGCTCATCCGGTGCCACGGTGGGCACCCGGACCAGCGTGCCGATCGCCTCGGCGATCCGGTCCCGGTGCCGCTCGCTCCAGAGCCGCACCTGCCGCCGCGCCGACGCCGCCGCGCCGGTCACCGGTGCCACTCGCCGAGCGACTCCCGCAACCCGCTGCCGGGCCGGCTCGTCGCGCTGTCCATCGGTTGTCCCTTCTTGCACTCCAGAGTCCTCACGGCCCGTCCGGCCGCCCGCTCCCACTGCGCCGGCTTTGAAGTACTCGTGACCGCGTTCGGTGCTGCTCACGGCCAGGCCCTCACCTTCGTCCCGCGAAGCGGGCAGGGGCGGAAGCTGCGCGAGAGCAGGGTCGGTTCACCGCGGACGCGGTCCCGCTGTGCCGGCCGCGCTCAGATGTGGCCGGCGCGCAGCGCGTAGGCCACCGCGTGGGCGCGGTTGCGCAGCTGGAACCGGCTGGTCAGGCCGGCCAGGATGTTCTTGATGGTCCGCTCCGAGTAGGCCATCCGCGCGGCGATCTGCGCGGTGTCGAGGCCGTCCGCGACCATCCGCAGGATGTCCGCCTCACGCTCGGTCAGCTGCTCCGGGGCGTCCGTCGCCGGGCAGTCGGCAACACCGCCGCGCCGCACCCGACCGACCTCGGCGATCACCTGGTTCAGCAGGTCGCTGGGCAGCTCCCGGTTGCCCCGGGCGGCGGCGAGCACGCCGCGAGCCAGCTGCTCCGCGTCGGCCTGCCGCCGCCACAGCACCACGGCGACCCCGCACTCGACCACGTCCAGTGCCCCCACCTCGCCGAGCCGGCCGGCCACCAGCACCACCCGGCCCGCCCGCTCCTGGCTCAGCCGCCGCATCGCCTCCACGGCGGGGCCGTCGACGACGTCGACGAGCACCACCGCCACCGCCGCGGCCCGCGCCGGCGGCGGGGTGTGCTCCGCGGCGAGGCGGATGGCGGGGTGCTGGAGCAGCTGGTGCACCAGGCCGGCCCGTGAGATCGGGTCGGCCGCCTGGATCTCGACGAGCACGCTCGATCCCCTGCTCGCGCTGGTGCCCGCCCGCAGCGGGGACATCGCCTGTTCACCATCGGTCGCGTGGCCCAGCTCGTGACTCAGCACGTGCTCACACTCCTTCAGTCCGGTCTCGCCTGGACCAAGAGTCGCCGCTGGTCGTCAGTGCCACGTCTACGCGGCCCGGTTGCGCCGGCCGCCTGTCGTTGACAGCGCGTTGACGGGTGGGCTGCCAGACTCCGGAACGTCGACCGGGGCCCACGGGTCCGGCGACAGGCACCCCCGAACGAGAAGGAGTTCTCGATGCCGTCGACCACCCCTCGCAGGTCCGCCCGCGTCATACGGCTGCTGGCCGGCTTCGCCCTGGCGGGCGCCGTCCTGATCGGTGGCGGCAGCCTCGCGGCGGCCTCGGCGCACGCCCCCAGCGGGCACGCGACGGCCATGGTGCAGGGCCCCGGCGGCAGGTCGCCGCAGCCGACGGACGAATGGAACAGCGGCACCACGGGGTGAGCTCCTAGGCCGTGACGACCCTGCGGGACCGAGCGGCTGGGACGGGCAGCGCGGAACGTCCGACGGCCCGCCTCGCGGGGCGGGCTGAGGCCGCTCGACGCCGGCGCGCCGAGCCGGCTCAGTAAGCCGACAAGTCCGGCTCGCCAGCGGCCAGTTGGGCCGCAGCGGTCCGCTCCTCCGGCAGCCCCAGACGGGCGAACAGGCCATGGGCGCGCTCGACGCAGTCCAGCGCCTCGGCACGCCGGCCGAGCGCCGACAGCACCCGCCCCAGCACCATCAGCGCCTGGCCCGACTCCCGTTCGCTGCGGCCCTCCTGGCAGGCCTCGACGGCCGCGCGCGCCAGCGGCAGTGCCTCCTCGGCGCGGCCCAGCGCGCGCAGGGTGTCCGCCAACCGGTAGCGGGTGGCCGCCACCCAGCCGGTCTGGTCCAGCCCGGTCCAGAGCGCCAACGCCTCGCTCAGCCGCTCGGCCGCCTCGTCGTACCGCTGCGAGGCGTGCAGGCTGAACCCGAGCACGTAGAGCGCTTGGGCCCGGCCGGCGCCCGCCGTGCGCAGCCGCGGTTTGTCCAGCTCGCCCAGACAGGCGCGCACCGCCCGGTCGGGCTGCCCGCTGCGCACCCAGGCGACGGCGGCGTTGAACACGGTCGCGCTCTCCCCCGTCTCGTGGCCGAGCGCGCGGGCCAGCAGGATCGCCTCGTCGTAGCAGCGGGCCGCCTCGTCGTAGTGGCCCCGGTACTGGGCCATCATGCCGAGGTCGTTGAGGGACTGACGCAGGATCACGGTGTCGCCGGTCTCCCGGCAGGCCTGCGCCGCCGACCGGGTCAGCTGCTCGGCCTCGTCCAACCGGGCGGCTGCCAGGGCGGCGTTGCCGCACAGGAACCGGGCCCGGCCCTCGGCCCAGCGGTCCGCCCGCCGTTCGGCCGCCTGCAGCAGGGCCCGGGCCGCCGCCCACTGGCCCTGCCAGGCACCGCGGTTGAACGGTGTCAGCGCGATGAGCAGACCGACCGCCGCGTGCAGTTCCTCGGTCGCCTGCTGCTCGCCCGGCGGCCGGCCCGCGACGGCCGTCGCCACCTGGGTGGCCAGGCTCAGGAGCGAGTCCGTCTCCTGTGCCGCCCAGCTCCGGGCGGCCTCCGGACCAGCGAAGGCCGGCCCGGGGGCGCGCAGGTCCAGCGCGTCGCGGATCGGGTCGCCCGGGACCACCTGCTCGAACGCCGCGCAGGCCGTGGCCAGTTGGAACTCCAGCAGCCGGGTCCGCCCGGCGACCGTGTCCGCCGGGTGGCCGGCCTCGGACTTGCGGCGGGCGAAGGCCCGGAGCAGCTCGTGCGACCGGTACCGCCCGGCGGCCGGCGACTCCAGCATCGCGACGTCCGCCAGCGACTCCAGCAGCTCGTCGGCGATGTGCTCGTCCAGGCCGAGCAGCGCGGCCGCGGCGGCGGTCCCCAGGTCTTTGCAGTCCACCGCGGCGACCAGCCGGAACGCCCGCACCTGGTACGGCGTCAGCTGGCGGTAGCCCAGCTCGAAGGTCGCCTGCACCGCGAGGTCCCCGACCCGCAACTCGTCGAGCCGGCGCCGTTCGTCGCTGAGCCGGTCGACCATCACCCGGACCGTCCAGCTGGGCCGGGCCGCCAGCCGGGCCGCGACGATCCTGACGGCGAGCGGCAGGAATCCGCAGGCCGTGACCAGTTCCAGGGCGGCGGCGGACTCGCCGGCCAGCCGCTCGGCGCCGATCATCCGCTCCAGCAGGTCCTGTGCCTCCTGCGGTGCGAAGACGGTCAGCCCGATCTGCCGGGCTCCGGGCAGCCCGGCCAGCCAGGCCCGGCTGGTGACCAGGACCGCGCAGCCCGCGGCGCCCGGCAGCAGCGGCCGGATCTGCGCGCTGTCCACCGCGTTGTCCAGCACCACCAGGAGCCGCCGGCCATCGGTGAGCGAGCGGAACAGGGCGGACTTGGCGGCCAGGCCGTCGGGCAGCGCCTCGGGCGCGGTACCCAGCGCCCGCAGGAACGCGGTGAGCACGGCCTCCGGGGTGACCGGCCCGCCGTCGCCGCGCAGGTCCGCGTAGAGCTGCCCGGCGGGGAAGTGCTCCTTCACCCGGTGGGCGACGTGCACCGCCAGGGCGGTCTTGCCCACGCCGCCCATGCCGGCCACCGCGCCGATCCGCAGCGCGTCCCGCCCGGGGGCCGCCGCGGTCAGCGCCGCGCACAGCGCCTCGACGGCCGCCTCACGTCCGGTGAAGTCCGCATCGTCCGGCGGGAGTTGCGCGGGTCTGGGGAGCGCATCGGGGCGTTCCGGATCCGGGGTGGGCTCGGGTTCGCCGGGGCCGGTCGGTGCACCCGAGCCGCCGCCCGGCCGGACCGCGGGCGCCCGCCCGGTCAGCTCCGGATCGCCGTCCAGGATCCGGCCGTGCAGGGCGGCCAGGTCGCGCCCGGGTTCCACGCCCAGTTCCCGGACCAGCAGCCGGCGCGCGCTCCGGAACACCTCCAGGGCCTCGGTCTGGCGCCCGGCCTGGCAGAGCGCGCGCATCAGCAGCTCGTGGAACCGCTCCCGCAGCGGGAACTCCTGGGTGAGCGCGGTCAGTTCCGAGACGCACAGGGCGGCGCGACCCAATGCGATGTCGAGCGCGACGCGCTCCTCCAGCAGCGTCAGGCGCAGGTCGCCGAGCCGGCTGCGCTGGCGCGCCGCGAACGGCCCCGGAATGCCGACCAGTGGCTCGCCCTGCCAGAGCGCGAGCGCCTCCCCGAGCAGCGCTCGGGCCCGCTCCGGCGCGCCGCCCGCCGAGGCGCCGCCCGCCTCGGCCACCAGCCGCTCCGCCCGGAGCGCGTCCACGCAGCCCGTGGGCACGTCCAGGTGGTAGCCGCCGGGGACGGAGCTCAGCCGCCCCTCCGTCTGGTCCACCGGTTCCGCTCCGACGGCCAGGCTCCGGCGCAACCGCCACACGTAGGTGCGCACGGTGGTCCGGGCGTGACTCGGCGGGTCGTCGGGCCACAGCGCGTCGATCAGGTCGGACGTGCTGGCCGTGTGCCCCGGCGTGAGCAGCAGCACCGCGAGGACGGCCCGCTGCTGCGGACTGCCCAGCACCACGGGAACGCCGCCCCGCTCCCCCAGCATCCGCCCCAGCACGCAAAAGCGCAGTTCATCCACGCCGATGCCACCCCCCGTCAACCGTCAGCCCCCGTACCGTGCGTGTTCGTACTGCGCTTCATACCATCCCGGCAGGCGCCGCCGCCCCCCTCTCTCTTACGGGTCACCGCTGCCCTTTGGTCGCAGCCGCCCGGACTGGAGTTCGAAAAGGCCGATTTGTCCGCCCCTCCGCACCAACGTTTCACCAACCTCCGTGCGCCACACTGACCGCCGCCCCGCGACGGCCCGAGCCGTCGATCCCCCGTCACTCCCCGTGCAGGAGAGCCGCGATGGTCTACGCAAAGCCCGGCGCCGAAGGCAGCCCGGTCTCCCTCAAGTCCACGTACGACAACTTCATCGGCGGCGACTGGGTCGCTCCGGTCGACGGCCGGTACTTCGACAACACCTCCCCCGTCGACGGCCAGGTCTACTGCCAGGTGGCGCGCTCGCAGGCGGCCGACATCGAGCTCGCCCTCGACGCCGCCCACCGCGCCGCCGACGCCTGGGGCCGCACCCCGATCACCGAGCGGGCCAACCTGCTGAACCGGATCGCCGACCGGATCGAGGCCAACCTCGAACGCCTGGCGGTCATCGAGACCTTCGACAACGGCAAGCCGATCCGTGAATCGCTGGCCGCCGATCTGCCGCTCGCCGTCGACCACTTCCGGTACTTCGCCGGCGTGGTCCGCGGCCAGGAGGGCAGCATCGCCGAGATCGACCAGGACACCGTGGCGTACCACTTCCATGAGCCGCTGGGCGTGGTCGGCCAGATCATCCCGTGGAACTTCCCGCTGCTGATGGCCGCCTGGAAGCTCGCCCCGGCGCTGGCGGCCGGCAACTGCGTGATCATCAAGCCCGCTGAGCAGACCCCCGTCAGCGTGCTGGTGTTCATCGAGCTGATCGCCGACCTGCTGCCACCCGGTGTGCTCAACGTCGTCAACGGCTTCGGCATCGAGGCCGGCAAGCCGCTCGCCTCCAGCCCGCGGATCGCCAAGATCGCCTTCACCGGCGAGACCGGCACCGGACGCCTCATCATGCAGTACGCCAGCGAGAACATCATCCCCGTCACGCTGGAACTGGGTGGCAAGAGCCCCAACATCTTCCTGCCCGACGTCACCGCCGCCGACGACGACTTCCTGGACAAGGCCGTCGAGGGCTTCGTGATGTTCGCCCTCAACCAGGGCGAGGTCTGCACCTGCCCCTCCCGGGCCCTGATCCACTCCTCGATCTACGACGAGTTCATGGCCCGCTGCGTCGAGCGCACCAAGGCCATCACCGCCGGCAGCCCGCTGGACCCGGCCACCATGATCGGCGCACAGGCCAGCGACGAGCAGTTCCGCAAGATCCTCTCGTACATCGACATCGGCAAGCGCGAGGGCGCCGAGCTCCTGACCGGCGGCAACGCCCGCACCGTGGACGGCCTGCCGGGCGGCTACTACATCGAGCCGACCATCTTCCGCGGCAGCAACGAGATGCGCATCTTCCAGGAGGAGATCTTCGGCCCGGTCGTCTCCGTCGCCACGTTCGACTCCGTCGACGAGGCCCTCAAGATCGCCAATGACACGCCCTTCGGCCTCGGCGCCGGCGTCTGGACCCGCGACGGCAACACCGCCTACCGCATGGGCCGCGAAATCAAGGCCGGCCGCGTCTGGACCAACTGCTACCACGCCTACCCCGCAGCAGCAGCCTTCGGCGGCTACAAGAAGTCCGGCTTCGGCCGCGAGACCCACAAGATGATGCTCGACCACTACCAGCAGACCAAGAACCTCCTGGTCAGCTACTCCGCCAAGAAGCTCGGCTTCTTCTAGACACCCGACCCCGCGGCTCCGGCGACTCCATCCCCGGAGCCGCGCCATCGCCCTCCCCACACTGCATGAAGATTCAAGTGACAAAGCCAGCTGGGGAGCCGCAAGCCCGACTCATGTCATCCGCACGGCGTGGCTGATAAGCTTTCAGGATGACCGGCCAGAACGAGCCGCCCCAGGCGCGGATAGACGAGCAGGCGGACCTGTGGCTCGACCCCGGCGAGCTGGCCTCCTGGCTGTCGGTGGTCCGCCTGATGACCCGGCTGCCATGGGCCATCGACGCGCAGCTGCAGCGCGACGCCGACCTGAGCATGGTCGAGTACATGGCCCTGGCGATGCTGTCCGAGGCCCCCGAGCGGTCCCTGCGCATGAGCGTGCTGGCCGAGAACACCAGCACGTCGCTGTCCCGCCTCTCGCACATGATCAAGCGGCTGGAGAGCCGCGGATACGTCCGCCGCGAGCCCGATCCGGCCGACGGACGGTTCACCAACGCCATCCTCCTGCCCGCCGGCATGAGCAAGCTCGAATCGGCCGCCCCCGCGCACGTGGCCTACGTCCGCCGCCTGGTCGTCGACAACCTCTCCGGTGAGCGCCTGCGCCGGCTCGGCCAGGACGCCGAGCGGATCCTGCAGCGCATCGACTCGCCCGCACGCTGACTTGATGCATCAAGCGATCTTCTAGAGCCAACTCCGGCGAAACCATTCCCCTCCAAGGGCTTGCGCCGGACAGTGACTTGAATGCTAAAGTCAACTCACAAGGTACCCCACCGAGTGGAGGAGAACCGAAATGTCACTGGACAACGAGAAGAGCGTCCGCGCCGCCTACCAGGTCGCCGAGGAGCAGGACGTCGCCGGCTGGGTCGCGGCGTTCACCGAGGACGGGACCTTCACCGACATGTCGATCCCGCTCACCTACCGCGGTCCCGAGGAGCTCGGGAAGACGGTCGAGGTCTACGCCAAGGCCTTCCCCGACATGCACCGCGAGCTGGAGCGGGTCTACGTCACCGACAACATGGTGGTCGTGCAGCTGCGCCTGCAGGGCACCCACCTCGGCCCGCTGGAGCTGCCCGCCGGCACCGTCCCGCCCACCGGCAAGCGCATGGACGCCCCGTGCTGCGACGTGTTCGAGCTGGTCGACGGCAAGATCAAGCGGTTTGACTGCTACCCCTCCGGCACGGTCATCGCCGCGCAGCTCGGCCTCGCCTGAAAGGCTGAGTGATGACTTGAGCCTTCAAGTCGAAAGGGCTAGAGTGTGACTTGAAGGCTCAAGTTATACAGGAGGTCATCATGACCACCGCAACGCCGGCGCCGGGATGCTACGCCATCGACGTCCCCCGTTCCGAGATCACCTTCGTCACCAAGCACATGTTCGGGCTCGGTACCGTGCGCGGCAGCTTCCGGCTGCGCGGCGGCACGGTCTCCGTCACCGAGCCGCTCACCGGCAGCCGGGTGGACGCCGTTGCCGACGCGGCCAGCTTCGACACCGGCAACAGCAACCGGGACCGCAAGGTCCTGTCCAAGGCGCTGCTGGACACCGCCGGCTACCCCGACATCGCGTTCAGCTCGACCGGGGCCGAGCTGACCGAGGCCGGCGCCTGGGCCCTGCAGGGGCTGCTTACCGCCCACGGTGTCCGCGCACCCGTCACCTTCACCGTGGCGAGGGCTGGGGTCGACGGCGACGAGATCGACGTCGAGGCCACCGCGACCGTCGACCGCTACGCCCACGGCGTGACCAGGCTCAAGGGCGTGGCCGGACGCCGCCTGCGGCTGACCGCGAGCATCCGCGCCCGCCGCACCGGCGACGTCCCCGTCTAGCGGAGTCGCGGAAGGAGTGGACACCATGAGCACTCTCAAGATCGCAGTGATCCTCGGCAGCACCCGCCCCGGCCGCAACGGCAAGGCGGTCGCCGACTGGGTCATCGACCGCGCGGGCGCCCGCACCGCCGCCGAGTACGAGCTGGTCGACCTCGCCGACTGGTCGCTGCCCCACCTGGACGAGCCGCTGCCACCGTCCATGGGCCGGTACCAGGGCGAGCACACCAAGGCCTGGGCGGCCAAGGTCGCCGAGTTCGACGGCTACGTCTTCGTCACCCCCGAGTACAACCACTCCATCCCCGGCGCGCTGAAGGACGCGATCGACTTCGCCTACGCCGAGTGGAACAACAAGGCCGCCGCCTTCGTCTCGTACGGCACCGTCGGCGGCATCCGCGCCGCCGAGCACCTGCGCACCATCGCGAGTGCGGTCCAACTCGCGCACATCCACCAGCAGTTGGCCTTCTCACTGTTCACCGACTTCGAGAACCTCTCGCTCTTCAAGCCCAGCGAGCACCACGACGCCGGGGCCACCAAGCTGTTCGACGAGCTCGAGGCCTGGTCGACTGCGATGAAGACGCTGCGCGACTGAGTGGCTGGAGACGCCATGCCAGAGCAGAACCCCCCTCCCGCATCCGCAGGTTCGTACGCCCTCGGCCCCTGGCGGGTGCGTCGGATCGGCTACGGCGCGATGCAACTGGCCGGCGACAACGTCTTCGGCCCGCCCCGCGACCGCGACGAGGCACTGCGCGTGCTGCGCGCCGCGGTCGCCGGCGGCGTCAACCACATCGACACCGCCCAGTACTACGGCCCCGGCGTCGTCAACGAGTTGATCCGCGAGGCGCTGCACCCCTACCCGGACGGCCTGGCCATCGTCAGCAAGGTCGCCGCCCGTCGTGACGAGACGGGCGCCGTCCTGCCCTACGACGAGCCGCACCAGCTGCGCGAGGGCATCGAGGAGAACCTCGCCACCCTCGGCACCGACCGCCTGGCCGCGGTGAACCTGCGCATGGTCGACGGAACGGCCGCTCCAGGCCCGCGCTTCGACGCCCAGCTGGCGGAGCTGGTCCGGGCCCGCGAGGAGGGCCTGATCGACGGCATCGGCCTCAGCAACATCTCGCGGGAGCACCTGCTGCGGGCCGTCGGCCAGACCGAGATCGCCTGCGTCCAGAACCTCTTCAACCTCGCGGACCACGGCTCCCTCGACGTGCTCCAGGAGTGCACGAGCAGAGGGATCGCGTTCGTCCCGTTCTGCCCGCTCGGGTGGCCGCGCGGCGTCCAGAACCGGATCCTCTCCAGCCCCGTCCTCGCCGACCTCGGTCGACGCCTGGGGGCCACCCCGGCGCAGCTCACCCTCGCCTGGCTGCTCGACCTCGCGCCCAACATCCTGCTCATCCCCGGCACCCGCACCCGCACACACCTGGCCGAGAACCTCGGCACCGCGTCGGTGCGGCTCGACGAGGCGTCACGCAAGGAACTGGCCCGGGAGTTCCCACCGCCGAACCGGCGAGCCTGAACGCCCGCCCCCGCCACGGCACGACCTGGAGGACCACTCATGAGCAACACCGTCGCCGACCTGATGCGCCGCAACCTCCTCGACGTCTTCAACGAACCCGACCCCGGCCGCCGGGCCAGGGCGATCGCTGAGACCTACGCCCAGGACGTCGTCTGGCACGAGCCCGACCGCATCGTCCGCGGGCGCGAGGCTCTCGCGCGCCGCGCCGAGGAGCTGCAGGAGCAGAACCCGGGCTGGGTCTATCAACCGGACGGCCCCGTCTCGGTCAATGACGACCTCGGCCACCTCGGCTTCCGGTACGGGCCCTCGGGCCGACCGCCGGTCGTGAGCGGTATGGACATCGCCCACTGCAAGGACGGCGTCATCGTCGAGCTCTACACCATCGTCGCCGAGGTCCCCCCGCCGTCCTGACCGGTGCCATGCCTGCCGGCGGGACGTCAGCCCAGCGCGCGGTCGAGGTTGAAGGCGGCGCTGATCAACGAGAGGTGGGTGAAGGCCTGCGGGAAGTTGCCGAGTTGTTCGCCGGTCGGACCGATCTCTTCGGCGAACAGGCCGAGGTGGTTGGCGTAGGTGAGCATCTTCTCGAAGGCGAGCCGGGCCTCCTCCAGCCGGCCCGCGCGGGCCAGTGCCTCCACGTACCAGAAGGAGCAGATCGAGAAGGTGCCCTCCGGGCCGCTCAGGCCGTCCGGGCTGGCCGTCGGGTTGTAGCGGTAGACCAGCGAGTCGGAGACCAGGTCCGTGGTGAGCGCGTCCAGGGTGGAGAGCCACTTGGGGTCGGTGGGCGAGATGAACTTGGCCATCGGCATCATCAGCAGCGAGGCGTCCAGCTCACCGTCATCCAGGGACTGGACGAACGCCCCCCGCTCGGTCGACCAGCCGCGCTGCATGATCTGCCGGTAGATCGCATCGCGGGACTCCCGCCAGCGGGGCAGGTCCGCCGGCAGGCCGCGGCGGGTCGCCATCCGCATCGCCCGCTCCAGCGCCACCCAGCACATCAGCCGCGAGTACACGAAGTTCCTGCGGCCCGCGCGGGTCTCCCAGATTCCCTCGTCGGGCTGGTCCCAGTGCTCGCAGAGCCAGTCCGCCACCGCGCCGACCTCCTCCCAGGTGGCGCTGCTGATCGGCTGCCCCCACTTGTCGTACAGGTAGACGCAGTCGATCACGGCTCCGTAGATGTCCAGCTGGAGCTGGCCGGTGGCGGCGTTGCCGACCCGGACCGGTGCGGAGCCGAGGTGGCCCTCCAGGTGCGGCAACTCGTATTCGGGCAGCTCGCTGCGCCCATCGATGCCGTACATGATCTGCAGCGGGCCGGTCGCATCGGTGCCGCGCATGCGGTCGCCGAGAAACCGCATGAACGCCTCGGCCTCCGAGGTGAACCCCAGGCGCAGCAAGGCGTAGACGCAGAACGCGGCGTCGCGGACCCACACGTACCGGTAGTCCCAGTTGCGCTCGCCGCCGACCCGCTCGGGCAGGCTGGTGGTCGGTGCGGCGACGATCGCACCGGTCGGCGCGTAGGTGAGCAGCTTCAGCACCAGCGCGGAGCGGTTCACCATCTCCCGCCACCGCCCGTGGTAGCGCGAACCGGCCAGCCAGCGGCGCCAGAACCGGATGGTCGCCTCAGCCTGCTCCTGCGCCTCGGCACGCGGACACGACCGGGTCGGGACCTCGTCGGTGATGTGGTCGAGGGCGAACACGTGGGACTCGCCCTCAAGGAGCTTGAAGTGCGACCACACGTCCAGGCCGTCGCACTCCAGCGGTGCGGTGGTGGTCAGCCCGAGCGTCAGTGACGGGGAGCGGAACACCGCCTGGTGGCCTTCGAGGTGCACGGTGTGCGTTTCGGCGCCGTAGCCGAAGCGCGGGGCGATCCGTGCCTTGAACGGGAGGACTCCCCGCACGCAGATCACCCGCCGGATCAGCCGGTGCCGGGCCACCTCGCTCGACTCGTCGGTCACGGGCATGAAGTCCTGGATCTCCGCCACGCCGTCCGCCGCGAAGAACCGTGTGATCAGCACGTTCGTGTCGGGGAAGTAGAACTGCCGGGTGCGGGTCGGGACCTCGGCGGCCAGCTCGAACGACCCGCCCCGATCGGCGTCGAGGATGGATCCGAACACACTGGGCGCATCGAAGCGCGGGCAGCAGTACCAGTCGATGGTGCCGTTCGTGCCGACCAGGGCGGTCGTACGAAGATCGCCGATCAGGCCGTGCTCGGAGATCGGTGTGTAGCGGCTGCTGTCCGCCTGCTCGAAACCACTCATGTCGAACACCATGTCGGCCTCCCCGCCGCTGCGGCGCGGGCCTGGAGATGAAGGCTTGCTCTTCATACTAGATCGCTACGCGAGGCGGGGTGCCGTCCCGGAGCGCCATGAGCAGACGCTCGGACCCGTCCGGAGGCGCTCCACTCCGCCTCCGGGCGGCGCAGGCGGCGGGCGGTCCGTCGTTGGTCCGAATCAGCGGACCCGGTCGACCCGCAGCGCGCGGCGCACCGTCCGAGGCCTGTCCGGCGGCGTAGCGTCCGTGACCGGCCCGGCCGTACCGAACCGGGCAGTTCAGACGTCCTGGAGCGCACATGACCTCGCGGCTGGGCCTGTTGGCCCGCATCGAAGCACGCCCCGAACACGCCGAAGCGGTCGAGCGGATGCTCACCGACGCCGTGGAGCCGGCACGTCAGGAGAGCGGCACCGTGACCTGGTTCGCTTTCAGACTCGGTCCTACGGCTTTCGGCATCTTCGACACCTTCGCCGACGAGCAGGGCCGAGACGACCACCTGAGAGGCCGCATCGCCGCAGCCCTGGGCGAGGCCGCCGCCACCCTGCTCGCCGCCCCGCCGCGCATCGATCACGTCGACATCCTGGCCGCCACCCCGCTGTAGCCGGCACACCTGCTCCAGCACCAAGGTAGCCCCCGGGGAATCGCCTGGTCACAGGCTCTGAGACAACGGATGAGGAAGGCTGGAGATGACCACCGCAATCGTGGGCGTCGGCAACATCGGAGGTGTGCTCGCCCGGCAGCTGGTGGCCGGGGGCGAGAGCGTCGTCCTGGCGGGGAAGGGCGCGTCGCGCGCCGAGGAGCTGGCAGCCGAGCTCGGGCCGCTCGCACGCGCCGCCACCGTGGCGGACTCGATCACGGGCGCGGACACGGTCGTGTTCGCCATCTGGCTGGACGCCATGCGGGAGCTGATCCCGCAGGTCCGACCGCTGCTCGCGGGCAAGGTCGTGATCGACCCGTCGAACCCGGTCGCGTTCGACGAGAAGGGCCGGATCGTGCGGTCGCTGCCCGAGGGGCAGTCGGCCGGGTCGGTGGCCGCCGCGCTGCTGCCGGAAGGCGCCCACTACGTCAAGGCGTTCGGCACCCTCGGCGCGGGCGTGCTGGCGGCGAGCGCGAACCGCGCGCCGCGGCGGGCGGCGCTCTTCTACGCCACCGACGACGGCAGTGCCGCGGCGACGGCCGAGCGGCTGATCCGCGTGGCCGGGTTCGACCCCGTCAAGGCCGGCGGCCTGGCCGCCGCCGGCCGCATCGAGTCGCCCGGCGGCGACCTGCATCAGGCCGGGCCCGACGGCGAGGTGGTCGACCTGGCCCAGGCGCGCGCCGCGGTGGATGCCAGTTAGCGGATCTCGCGCGACCGCGGCAGCCCCCGGCCTCGCCTGGACGCCCGGGAGAGGTTTTGACCGCCGTCGAGCGGCCGATGCTCAGCGGATGGAGACCAACGATGCGCTGCGACGCCCGGATGTGCTCGTGGTGGGAGCATACTTCGCCGACCTGGTGTTCCACGGCCTGACGGATGCGCTGCGCCCGGGGGGCGAGGTGTTCGCCGAGGGCTTCGCGCTGGTGCCCGGCGGGGCGTACTCGCCCGCGATGGCGCTGCGCCGGCTGGGGCGTGACGTGGTGTGGAGCACCGATTTCGGTACGGACGCGTTCAGCGCGCAGGTGCTGGCCGCCGCCAGGCACGAGGGGTTGGACGAGGCGGCTTTCCGTCATCACCCCTTCCCGGTGCGCAGTCTGACGGTCGCCCTGGCGGCGGACGGCGAGCGGTCCATGGTCAGCTTCCAGGATCCGGTCGCTCCCGAGCAGCTCGCGCTGCTGCTGCGCCGGCATCGGCCCCGGTTCCTGGTACTGCCCCAACTCCGGTGCGACGATGCGGTACTCGGGGCGCTGCGGGTGGCCCGGGAGCTGGGCACGGTGGTGGTGATGGACTGCCACGACACCGCCGCGGCCCTGAGCGACCCGGCGGTCCGCCGGACCCTGGCCGAGGTGGACGTCTTCACGCCGAACGCGGCCGAGGCCGTTCGTCTGACGGGCGCCGGGGACGTGGAGGACGCCGTCACGGAGCTCGCCGCGCTGGTTCCCGTCCTCGTCGTCAAGCGCGGTGCGAACGGCGCGACCGCCGTCCAGGGCGGCAAGCGCCATGACGTTCCCGCCGTTCCCTCCCGGGTCGTGGATACCACCGGGGCGGGCGACTGCTTCAACGCCGGATTCGTGCACGGCCTCCTCGCGGGCTGGAGCCTGCCGGACTGCCTCACTGCCGCGGTGGTCTGCGGGGCCGCGGCGACCACCGGCCCGGGCTCCAGCGCCGCCCTGCGGGCCGACGACCTCGACCGCCGGCTCGGGCGCTCCACCGAGCTACCCGGGACGCTTCCCATGTCTGACCAACCGTCACACTAACGCCCCGCCACCGCAGATGGTCATGCTACCGTCAATCGGATGTCGAGGATTCTGGTCACCGATCTGGACGGCACGTTACTCGGCGGTTCCCCGGACAGCCGGCGCCGGTTACGGGACGCCCTGGAACGGCATCCCGAAGTGACGGTGGTCTTCGCCACCGGCCGCGCCCTGGACTCCGTCCGGGAACTGCTCCGGGACCCACTGGTCCCGAGACCGCGGTGGATCATCGCGGACGTGGGCGCAACCGTGATCGACGGCACCGACTTCACGCCCGTGGACCCCCTGCAGGAACAGCTGCGCACCGGCTGGCCGGGCGCGGCGCAGGTACGCGCGGCCCTGCGCCGCTTCCCCGCACTCCGCTACCAGGAGGGCGTGGTCCAGGACGGCCGGTGCTCCTACCACCTCACCCCGTCCGCGCTCACCCCCGAACTCACCGACGCCGTCCGGGCGCTGGGCTGCACCTGGGAGTATTCCGCCGCCCGCTACTTCGACGTCCTGCCCCCGGGTGCCTCCAAGGGCAACGCCCTGCGGCTGCTCGCGCGCAAGCTGGGCTGGGCGGCGGAGGAGGTCCTGGTCGCCGGGGACTCCCTGAACGACCTGTCGCTGTTCCGCCTCGGCACCCACGCGGTCGTCGTCAAGGGCGCCGAATCCGCCCTGCTCACCGCCCTTGCGGACAGCCCGCACGTCCACCGACCGGAGGGGTACGGCGCGGCCGGTATCCTCACCGCCCTTCGCGCCATGGGTTGGCTGCCGCCGCCCGCCACCGGCGGCGCCACCGCCCGGCAGCGGCACTCGCTCGTGGTGGGCTACCACCGCCCACCACTGCGCTGGACCGGGACGCACTGGCGTCCGCCCGCCAGTCCCAACGGCATCCTGCCCACCCTGACCAGCGCCTTCACCGACGGGCTGCCGGGTGTCTGGGTCGCCGCCCTGGCAGGCAGCCACGCCGGCTCCACCCACACGCCGCCGCCCGCCGGGCTCCCCCTGTCCCTCGTGCCGTTCACCTCCGCCGAGTGGACCGGCTACTTCCACCGGGCCTGCAAGGAGACGCTGTGGCCGGTACTGATGTCCGCGCCCGACCGCTCGGTCCATGACGAACGCACCTGGGCCCACTACCGTGCGGTCAACGCGCGCTTCGCCGAGCGGATCAGCGCCCACGCGGCCCCCGGCGCCACCGTCTGGCTCCACGACTACAACCTCTGGCTGGTGCCCGGCCTGCTGCGCGCCACCCGGCCGGACCTGCGGACCGGGCTGTTCCACCACACACCGTTCCCGCCCCCGGAGGTCTTCGCCACCCTGCCCGCCGCCACCGAGATACGGGCCTCACTGGCCTGCCTGGACTGGGCGGGGTTCCACACCGCCGCCTTCGCCGACCGGTTCCGGCACACCCTGGCCGACCAGCCGGGCCGACCGCACACCGCGGTCCATCCGCTCGGCATCGACCGGCCCGCCATCGAGGCGCTGGCCCGCGACCGCGCGCCGCTGGCACCGCCGGCGATCGGCCTGCGGGTGCTCTCCGTCGAACGCCTCGACTACGCCAAGGCCCCTGTCCAGAAGGTCGACGCCGTCGCCCGGTTGCTCGCCTGCCGGCCCGAACTGCGGGGGCGGCTCACCTTCCGCCTGGTCTGCCCGCCGCCCGAGCCGGGCATCACCGCCTACGACGCCACCCGCGACCTCCTCGAACAGCGCATCAACCAGGTCAACAGCACCTGGCAGCAAGCCACTTGGAAGCCGGTGGAGTACGTTCCCCGCAACCTGCCCGTCACGGCGGTCATCGACGAGTACCTCGCAGCCGACGTGCTCTGGGTGGCCTCCCTCCAGGACGGAATGAACCTCACGGCAAAGGAGTTCATCGCAGCCCAGGCCGCCCTCCTCCGCCACCGCGCGCACCCGCCCGGCGCCCTGGTGCTCTCCCGCCACGCGGGAGCCGCAGCCCAACTGGGCGACGCGGCCCTGCTCACCGACCCGAACTGCCCTGAGGACCTCACCACCATCCTGTCCCGAGCCCTCGACCTCTCCCCCGCCGAGCGCCGCACCCGCATGGACCGCCTCGCCGGCCTCATCGGACACGAACGCCCCGCGGACTGGGCGGCACGGATCATCGACGAAATCCGCAACGCCCGCACCACGCCGTGCATATAAAATGTCACATATGCAGTTGCAACGCTTCCCGCTGCTCTGTACGGTTCCCGAATGACGTCACCGACTACGGACTTCGGGGCGGTAGGCGGCTCCTACGCGCACTACAACACCTCCGGACGCGGTCGGCTGCGGCACGATCTCGTCACTCGCCGCCTCCGGGCCGACCTGCCTCGGACCCCGGCCGGCGTCCTGGATCTCGGCTGCGGGGATGGCGAGATGACGCTCCGTCTGGCCTCCGCAGGGCACCGCGTCACCGGGGTCGACCCGTCGGCCGGCATGCTCGCATCCGCCGCCGAGCGACTCGGGACGCGTCCTGAAACCGCCGGCCGGGTCCGTCTCCTGCAGGCGGACATCGCGACTCTGCCCACGGACCTCGGCGTGTTCGACGCGCTCTGCTGCCACGGCGTCCTGATGCACCTGGACGACTCGGGACGGCAACCAGGACTACTCGAACCTCGTATCCTCCGCCGCTGCCCACCTGGGCACACGTCGGCCCAGACCGTGCTGCGGTCGGGGCCGACGTCGCTCGTAGTCTCAACCACAGTCTCAGCCGGCCCTTTGGTCGGCCATCGGGCCGTTCTACTCGACGCTCTTGGCCACCGGCCGAATGAGGCCACGCACCTGCTTGGCGAGGTTCATAGGCCCGCCCGCCTCAGTTGCCACCGTCCAGGCGCCGGGCCAGTACTCGGCCGCGCTCGGCTTGCACTGCTCCGGCCTTCCCGGCCGCATAGTGGAGCAGGCCGAAGGGCGCGTGCAGGCGCAGTCGATCGACCACCAGGGAGCCGCCGTCGCCCCGGGTCGTGACGGCGAAGAGGTAGTCCATCCGCACGCCGCCGGGACTGACCACCTCGCCGCTGACCGTCGCCTCATCCGGCAGCCGGGCGTCCTCGGTGCGCAGGCTGACCTGGATGACGTTGTCGTGCCGGACCAGTCCGAAGAACCGGAAGCGTTCGACGGCCGCATAGTGCGTGACCCCGCCCTCGCGCCGCACGTCCCGCACATCCACGAGCAGCGGGGAGAGCCCGATGTAGTTCGCGGGGTCCGCCAGATGGGCAAGCACAGCGGCGGGCGTCGCCGCGATGTCGTAGCTGTGGCTCAGTTCGGTGCTAGGCACTCCAACTCCCCTGTCCGGTCCGGGTTGGGTCGTCGTCGGCTACCGAGAACGATCGGTGGATGATCGCACCATCCTGCCGGTTCCGCCAGGCCATGCGAGAAGCTCCTCGGCATGGGGTTCCTCGGCTGCCGTCGGTTCGTGGTTGATGTGGATGCCCCGTTCCCGCCCTCGTCGTTGCGGATCTGCGCGTGGTGGTGTGCTGTTCGGTGTGCACCGTTACCTGTACGCCGTGCAGAGCTGCACTGTCATTCGGGGAGTCGAACCCCGCGCTGCTCTCCGCGCGCCAAGAAAGGGATCGGATTGACCGCCGACCCTCGGTGTGCGCACGCCTCCGTGACGACTACCTGCTCCACATCCTCCGGTCGGTCAGTCCAGAAGGTCCGCCTCCCAGTTGGTGCGCTGGATCTCGACGTCGACCTCGCGGATCTCACGCGCAAGCAGATCCGCCTGCGCGCGAAGCTCGGCGACCGGCAGGGCGGAGAGCATCTTCAGCTCGGACCGCAGCTGCCGCCCGCCGCCCCGTCCGGCGGAGGCGTCCGCTGCCGCGGTCACGACCGCGTGCCGCAGCCGCAGCACGTCCCGGCGGGCCAGCGCGTCCGTGAGCGAGCCACCACCACGCATCCCCACCGTGGCGTTGGTCCGGTTGATCCGGCGGATCAGCGACTCCAGGCTGTCCAGTACCTCGCCGGTCTCCACCAGCAACCGCGCCGCGTCCTCCGGCGGAACCTCACCCTCCTGGTACCGCGCGCTCCCGACAATCCGCGCCCGCAGCTGTTCCACCCGTCGCGTCGCGTCCGCGCGCTGCGTCAGCGCTTCGGCCAGCTTCATCGCTTCCACCTCCACCCTCTTCGGTCCCGGCAAGTATGGGGAACTGACCCGCGTACCCGCATCCGCATTTCGCGAAGCTGACCCTGCGACGCTCAGCCCGAGTGATCCAATCGACCGCGAGTAGGCCACCATCCGGCATGGCTTTCGGGCCTCTCTGAACGAATCCCGCGCACCCCGTCGGCTGAAGCCCCAGAGCGCTTGATACTGCTGGGGATATCGAGAGTTACTCGCCTGGTCCGGTCACAGCCCCGAAAGCCCGGCTCGCCGCGCATGCAGTTCGGAGGGGACGAGTCCAAGGAGCCGCCGCGTCCGATTGCGGCCCCGGCCGGCGCTGTCGCCCCAGAGGGCGAGTCCATGTCGTCGCAGATCACGGCAAGCACTGGTCTGTCTACAGCAGGATCTCGGCCAGTTCGCCGTCGTGGTCCTGAGGCAGGCGCCTGAGCCAGGCGCCATCGACACCCGTGCTCACCGTCGGCCCGCCGCCGCTTCAGGACCGCTTCAGGCCCGCTTCAGGACCAGGATGGCGTTGTGGCCGCCGAAGCCGTAGGAGTTGCTCAGCAGGGCGTCGACCCGGGTGTGGCGGGCTTCCTTGGCGACGACGTCGAGGTCGATGGCGGGGTCGAGCCGGTGCAGGTTGGCGGTAGGTGGGATGGTCTGGTGCCGCAGGGTCAGCACGGCGAGCGCGGCCTCGATCGCTCCGGCGGCGCCGAGGGTGTGGCCGAGGGCGCCCTTGGCGGAAGTGACGGCGGGCGGACGGCCGCGGAAGATCCGCCGGAGGGTGGCTGCTTCGATGCGGTCGTTCATCGGCGTGCCGGTGCCGTGGGCGTTGACGTGGTGGATGTCCGTGGGGTGCAGGCCGGCGTCGGAGAGTGCGGCGGTGACGGCCCGTTCGATGCCCAGGCCGGTGGGGTGCGGGGCGGCGTAGTGGTGGCCGTCGGTCGAGGCGCCGTAGCCGGCGAGGTAGGCCTGCGCGGGGGCTCGGCGGGCTCGGGCGTCGGCGGCGCGCTCCAGGACGAGGATGCCGGCTCCCTCGGCGAGGACGAAGCCGTCGCGGTCGGCGTCGAAGGGGCGGCTGGCGGCGGACGGGTCGTGCAGGCGGGTGGACAGGGCGCCCATCCGGGAGAAGCCGAGCGAGCCGAGCGGATGGCACGGGGCTTCGGCTCCGCCGGCCAGCGCGATGTCGCAACGGCCGGCGGCCAGCAGGTCCTTGGCGACGCCGATCGCGGTGGCACCGGAGGCGCATGCGGTGGTGACCGCCATGCTCGGGCCGTGTGCGCCGAGCGTGATGCCGATCTCCGCGGCGGCCGCGTTGGTGGTCGCCCTCGGGATGGTCAGCGGCGAGATGGTCGCGTAGTCGTGTTCGAGGATCTTGCGGGAGGCGGTGAAGACGGTCTCCCGGTTCTCGGCGCCGACACCGACGACCACCGCGACCCGGGCGCCGTCCCACGAGGCCGGCTCCAACCCGGCGTCGGCGACGGCCTGGTGGGCGGCCACCAGGGCCAGCTGGACGAAGCGGTCCATCCGCCACGCCTCGCGGCCGAGCAGCGCACGGGGCTCGAAGTCGGGGACCCGGCAGCTGATCGGCACGGGTACGTCACCCAGGTCCGGATCGAGCGCCGCGCTCGCCCGGCCCTCGCACACCGCCTCCCAGGTCGTCGCGACGTCCGGCCCGCCGGGGGTGACCAGGCCGAGGCCGGTGACGGCGATGTCGTGGGCGGTCATGCTCCGGCCACGGGTGCGGTGGTGCCACGTTGCGCGGTATCGCCCGCGGACCCGTCGGCCTGGGCCGCTTCGACGGCGGCGACGGCCTGGCCGAACGTGGTGTCGCCGGCGCTCAGCGCGTCGGTGGCGGGGATCCGCAGGCCGAGTTCGTCCTGCAGCACGCAGAGCAGTTCCACCTTGCCGAGGGAGTCCAGGCCCAGCTCGTCGAAGGTGGCGTCCGGGGTGATGGTGTCTTCGGGGATGTTGAAGTGCTGGGCGAGCTTGCTCTTGATGGGCTCGTAGAGCGCGGTCATGCGGTTCTCCCTACCAGTGGGCCAGTGAGCCAGTGGGCGTCAGAGTCTGATGATCACGATGCCGGCGCTGCTGCCGGCGGCCAGGCCGACCAGGGCGATGAGGTCGCCCGGGCCGGCCAGCCCGCTTTCCAGGGCACGGGCGAGTTGGAGGGGCAGCGAGGCCGAGGCGACGTTGCCGTGCTGCTCGACGGTGACCACCAGCCGGTCGCGCGGCGCTCCGACCTCCGGGCCGCAGATGTAGTCGAGGTCGGCGACGGCTACCTGGTGTACCCCGACGAAGGCGAAGTCGTCCAGTGTCAGGCCGAGTTCGTCCAGCAGCGGGAGGACCTGACGGCACGTCAGCTCACGCAGGGTCTCGCGCATCCGGCTGCTCTCCATCTGGAACCAGCCGGCCTGCGGATCGGGCGCCTGCCGGGCCTCGATGGTTCCGCCGCCGCGAATGGTGGCCGAGGACCAGACCGTGGAGTCGGCGGCGAACCGGCTGGCGACCACCCCGGTCGCCAGCAGCGGGTCGTCGTGGTCGGCTTCCCGGGCGGTGAGGAGCAGCGCACAGCCGGCGTCCGAGAAGCCGTAGGACGGCAGTGCCCGGGCGAAGGCCTGCGCATCGGGCAGGTGCAGCCGAGTGGCGAGCGAGAGCGCCTCGCCGCAGGCGACGAGGACCCTGCGGTACTGGCCGGTGGCGATCAGGGCTTCGGCGGTCTGCATCGCGTTGAGGACGCTGTTGCAGGCGTTCTTCACGTCGAAGACCGGGCAGGACAGGCCGAGCTTGGCGGCCACCAGGTGGGCGGTGGCCGGCTCGGCCAGGTCCTGGGAGGCCGCGGCGAAGATCATGAGGTCGATGTCGGCGGCGGCGGTGCCCTGCTCGGCCAGCAGCTTGCGGGCGGCGGCCACGGCGAGGTCGGAGGCCTGCTGGTCGTCGTCGAGCAGGTGGACGCCCCGTACGCCGGTGAGCTGGGTCAGCAGGCCCGCTGGTGGGGCGTACGGTCCGGCGGCCGCGATCTGTGCCTCGCGCTCGGCCATGGTGACGTACCGCTCGGGCAGGTGGGCACAGACGCCTGCCAGGTGCGCTCGCAGCGCCGGCGGCCCGGTTCGTCGGCTCAAAGGCCCGTGCATCCGGCTCAAAGGCCCGTGTAGGTGAACTCGTCGGCCGGGCTGGTGGGGGTGGCGATGTCGCCGATCGTCACGGTGATGTCCACCGTCTGGCTGTCGTCGACCTGCAGGGGCGCGGTGGCGGTGAGCTGGGTGTCCGAGACCCAGGTGACCGACGTCGACGCCCGGTCCTTGAAGTTCACGCCGGCGTCCTTGGGGAAGCCCGAGCCGGTGATGGTGACCGTGGTCTTCTTCGCCGGACCGCTGTTCGGGCTGATGCCGGTGACCACCATCGGTGCCGGCCCGCCGTAGGCGAACTGACCGAGCGGCACGACGGGCGAGGTGCCGAGGACGTTGGTGACCCGGACGTCCACGATGCCGACCCCGGCCGGCACGTTGGCGGCGATCTGGGTGCCCGCCGGGTTCATCGTGTACTTGGGGCACGGGATGGGACCGAAGTCGACGACGATGCCCGGGGCGAATCCGCTGCCGTTGATGACGAGCATGGTCCCGTCGGCGTTGGGGACCACGTCGGTCACGATCGGCCCGGCGGGGATGCACTGGGCCTGGAGCAGCTTGAGGTAGGTGTTGTTGGCGTGTTGGTAGTCGACCTGGTACATGAAGTCCGCGAGGGTGCTGTTGGTCGGCGCCTGGTCGGGCGGCGAGTACTGCCCGTCCTGGGGCCACTGCTGCTGCACGCCGGGCTGCACGTAGAGCCTGCCCTTCGGAAGTCCGTTGAGCACGTCGAACAGGCCGTGCACCTCGGCGTTGCCCGCTGGGCCGGGCGACGGGTACCACTTGTCCTGGTTCACTTCCTTGAGGTCGTTCCAGGCCCGCGGCACCACGTCCCAGGCGTTGAAGTGGTGGGTGTTGCTGAGCCACGGCAGCGCGTTGACGTAGGTCGCGAAGCTCTGCAGGCCGGCGGTGGGGGCCGCGAACGTCTCCACGGCGAACTGCGGTGCGTTCTTCCAGCTCTGCGCCTGCGTGTACAGGTAGGGGGCGAGCATGGTGGCGATGCAGCCGCCCAGGCTGTGACCGGTCACGTACACCGTCGGCTTCGGCGTGCTGGGCGCCGCCTGGACCAGGTTGGCCAGTGCCTGCGCCAGCGTGGTGCCCTGGTAGGCGAACGCGCTCTCCGGCAGCGTCACGCCCAGCACGGCCGCGGTCGGCGGCGGGATCGAGACCATGGTCGCGACCTCGGTGAACGCCGTCATGGCTCCCTTGGAGACGGCGACGGCCGTCGGCGAACCACTCGCGGTGAACGGGACCACGGTTCCGACGTCGAGGTCCTCCAGGATGTCGGTGATGTTGCCGATCGTCCCGCGCGAGACCACGGCGAACTGGTTGGAGCCGTCGGTGGTCCTGGCGATGTACGCCATGTTCGCGTTGTCCGGGCTCAGCGCGAGCCACGCCACCTGCCAGGCACCCTGGGTCGCCAGCGCGGTGTCGCGCAGCTGCTGCGAGATGCCGCCGATGACGCGCCAGGTCTGCTGTGCCAGGGTCTCCCCCGACGGTCGCGGCGTCGCGGCGGTGGCGGCCAGCGCGGACAGCGTCATGCAGACCTGGGGCGGGGTCGGGGTGTCATGCTCACTCCTGGGGTGCTCGCTGAACCGGGGCGGACCGTCGTCGACCGTACGCGCCCGGCGGGCCGGCCCAGATACCTGACGACACGTCAGCAGCCGGAGACGGCAAGGATTCACGCGTTCGGGCGAACACCGGCCTCAGTACGGCAGCGGGCGCCCCGACGGCGTGCGCAGGTCGAGTGGCGGGCGCGGGCGCGGCTGAGTGGGCCGCCGGGTGATCTGGATCCGAGGCATCCTGCTCACCTATCGTGTGCTCACCCGCCACGCTCCCCCGTCCGCCGTCCCAGCCGCCAGGGGACGGCGTCCTGACCGGCCGCCCCGACCGGTCCCAGCCCCGGCGGCCCGCCGCCCGGGCCCGTCCCGGCCCGGGCGGCCCGCCCGGTCAGTGCACCTGCCGCTCCTGGCCGACCCAGTAGGGCTCGCGGATCTTGAACTTCTGCAGCTTGCCGGTGGCCGTGCGCGGCAGCGAGTCGGTGAACTCGACCCGCTTGGGGCACTTGTACCCGGCCAGCCGGGTGCGGCAGTGGGCGATCAGCTCGGCCTCGGTCAGCGGCGCGCCATCGGCCACCACCACCAGGGCGGTCACCAGCTCGCCCCACTTCTCGTCGGGCGTGCCGATCACCGCGGCCTCCCGGACCGCCGGGTGGGCGCAGAGGGCGTCCTCGACCTCGATGGAGGAGACGTTCTCACCACCGGAGATGATCACGTCCTTCTTGCGGTCCGAGATCACCAGATAGCCGTCCTCGTCCAGCCGGCCGCCATCGCCGGTGTGGAACCAGCCGCCCTCCTGCGCCTTGGCGGTCTCCTCCGGTTGCTGCCAGTAGCCCTGGAGGGCGTGGTTGGTGGCGGCCAGCACCTCCCCGTCGCCGTCCAGCGCGAGCCGGACCCCGAGCGCCGGCGCCCCGGCACGGCCGAGCCGGGCGGCCCGCTCGGCGGGCGGCAGCTCGTCCCACTCGGCCCGGGTGCGGTTGAAGGTCAGCAGCGGTGCGGTCTCGGTGAGGCCGTACAACTGCTGGAACTCCCAGCCGAGCTCCTCGCCGACCCGCTCGATGGTGCGGGTCGGCGGCGGCGCCCCGGCGCAGATCACCCGCACCCGGTCGCGCCCCGGGATCTCGCCCGCCCAGTCGGCGGCGGCGTCCAGCACGGTGTTGATCACGGCGGGCGCGCAGCACAGCAGCGTCACCCCGTGCTGCTCGACCCGGCGCAGGATCTCCGCGCCGTCGACCTGCCGCAGGATGATGTGCCGGCCGCCCAGACCGGTCACGCCGAAAGGCATGCCCCAGCCGTTCACATGGAACTGAGGGAGAACGTGCAGGTACGTTTCCCTCTCCGAGAGCCCCGCGTGCAGCCCGAGTACTGTCGCGTTGAGCCAGAGGTTGCGGTGGGTGAGCTCAACGCCCTTGGGACGGGCAGTGGTTCCGGAGGTGTAGTTGATGGTGGCGGTGGCGCCCTCGTCCGGTTGCGCCCACGGCCGCGGTGCCACCCCCTCGCGGTAGAGCTGCGCGTCGTCGCCGAGCACGAATCGGTGCTCGGCATCCAGCCCGTCCAGCAGGTGGGCGCAGGACGGGTCGGCGTAGACCACGTCGGCGCCGCTGTGCCGCACGATGTACTCGATCTCGGGGGCGCTCAGCCGGAAGTTGACGGGCACCAGCACCCGGCCCCACCCCGAGATCCCGAAGAACGCGGTGAGCAGCCGGGCCGAGTTCTGCGAGATCACCGCGACCCGTCCGCCGACGGGCACGCCCAGTTCGTCCAGCCGCGCGGCCTGGGCCCGGGCCAGCTCGGCCATCCGACGGTAGGTCAGCTCGCCCAGCGGTTGCGCCGGTTGCTCGGGTTCGTCGACGATGGCGACGCGGTCGGGGTAGACCTGCTCCGCCCGGTCGAGGAAGTCCCGGACGGTGAGGGGAACGTACACGGTGGCTCCTTCGGCTCTCACGTTGGGCCGACCGTAGCGGCAGAAGCACGCAGTGCGACACGGCAGCGGCCACTTCGAGCCACTGCCGCACGCATTTCAGCCACCCGTGACGAGCGGGACCACCGTCAGGTGCCGTTCACCACCGACTGCGGGAAGGCGAACACCCGGTCCGGGTCGTAGTGTCGCGCCACCCTCTTCAGCTTGGGCAGGTTCCTGCCGTAGTACGCCTGCCCCCAGTGCGGCAGGGTGTCGTCGATGTAGTTGACGTAGGCGCCCGTCGCGCCCAGGGCGGCGAGCCCGTCGCGGACGGCGTCGACCGCCTTCTTGGTGGCGGCGTAACCGGCTCGGGTGGCGCCCGCGTAGATCTGGGCGCTCGCCAGGGAGTGGCGGTGCGGGAATGCCGTTGCGTCGGGGGCGAGTTCGGCGACGGCGCCGCCAAGTACGTCCAGCAGCAGGGAGATTCCGTTCGGCCCGACCATCAGGTCCGCCACCTTACCGCCGTCCACCGGAGTGGCGGGCAGCATCCGGGATTCGGCGATGAAGGACGCTCGTTGCAGGATGCCGCCCTCCCACCACAGGTGGCACTGCTCGATGGTGTCGTTGGCGCAGCCCGCCATGAACTTCATGGCGTCCAGGTAGTCCTTGGGCTCGACGAGGCGGGTGGGCTGCACCCCGGCGGCTCTGGCCAGTTGGTCGATCAGCGGCGTCAAGGTGCTCTGGTCGCCCACGTAGCAGCCGACGATCCGCACGGTCGGCGGCGTGCCGCTGGCGATCTGGCAGCTGGACCACAACTCGGGGGGCGCCGCCGACGCCCAGCTCTGCCAGGCACCGATGGCGGCAGCGGCGGAGCCGGCCGGGAAGGTCAGGATGAAGACGGTCAGCGGGGGCGCCGGCTCCGTGCGGAAGGCGAACTGGGTGACCACGCCGAAGTTGCCGCCGCCACCGCCGCGCAGCGCCCAGTGCAGGTCGGGCTCGGACTCGGCCGAAGCCAGGAGCAACTTCGAGTCTGCGGTGACCAGTTGGGCGGCGGTCAGGCGGTCGCAGGTCAGCCCGTACTTGCGGGTCAGCACGCCGATCCCGCCGCCCTGGGTGAGCCCGGCGACCCCGACGGTGGGGCAGGAGCCGGCCGGGAGCAGCCGGCCGGCCTGGGCGAGCCCCGCGTAGACCTCGATCAGCCGGGCTCCGGCCCCGACCAGCGCGGTGCCGTCGGAGCGCACCCGCACCTGGCACAGGTAGCGCAGGTCGATCACCAGGCCGCCGTTCGGGACGCTGTAGCCGAGGTAGCTGTGGCCGCCGCTGCGGGCCGCGATCGGGATCCCGTGGCCACGGGCCACGTCGAGGCAGGCCTGGACATCGCCGGGCGATACGCACCGGGCGACGGCGGCGGGCATCTGCTGGTCGTTCAACTCGTTGAAGCCGAGCCGCTCGTAGCTGTAGGACGGGTCGCTGGGCATCACCAGCCGGCTGCCCAGTCGGGCCTTGAGCGCCTTCCAGTCGGGTGGTGCGGCGGCGGTCCCCCGGGGCCGGACCGGCCAGGCGTCGATGCCCGGCGGCAGGTCGGTGCCAGTGCGAGTCCCGGTAGCGGCCTGGGCCGGCGTGCCGCGCGCCCCCGTCATCACCATGGCGCCGGTGGCGCCCAACGCGGTCAGGAGCCGCCGTCGATCGATCGTCATGCGTCTGCTTCTTCCTGGGTGCCCCGATCCCGCCGCGCCCACCGCGCGGCCGACAACGCCGCCATCCTCGCCCGCGGCGCGGATGAGGGCGCGTCAGACTGGGCCCTTCGGTGGACCGGGCGCTTCGGGGCCGAACGGGCACCCGGGTGGCCGCCCAGGGCGGTCCTCAGCCGGACGCCTGGCTGCCGTCCTGGCGGGCGAGATCCGCGTACTCGGGGTGGCGCGCCATCCAGCCGTGGATGAACACGCAGGTGGCCCGCACCGCCAGCCCCCGGCTGCGGGCGTCGTCCAGGGCCGCCCGCGCCAGCGCGGAGCCGACGCCCTTGCCCTCGAAGCGGGGGTCGACCACGGTGTGCGGGTAGACCACGAGCCGCTCGTCGCGCTCGTACTCGGCGAAGCCCGCGAGCTCGCTGCCCACCCATGCCTCGAACCGGCTGTTCGCCTCGACGTCCCGGATCTCGATCTCCATCAATGTGCCGTCCTCACCTGGGCCGTGGTCGTCACCGGACATCTTCGCCGACGTCCCCGTGCCGCCGCGCTACCGGCGCCAACGGCTGCCGGAAGCCCGTGGTCCGTCGGCGGCCGGGAGTTCGGCGACCGCCATCGGACCACGGGGCCGCATCAGCGGAAGTCGGCCGCGTGGTCGCGCGCCCAGTCGGCGTAGCCGCGCGCCCGCCGGCCCGTCACCTGCTCGATGGTGTCCGTCATCTCGGGCACCGCGCCGACCGAGGCAGCCAGGAACCGCAGCAGCTCGGCGGCGAGGGGGCGCGGCACCCCATGGGCCACCTGGGCCTCCAGGGCGTCTTCCTCGCCGACCTCGACGAAGCCGAGCTCGCGCCCGATGGCCTGCCCGATCTGCTCCACCTGCTGGGCGACCGTCAGCGGCTGGGTGCCGGTCAGGGTGTGCACCGTGCCGTTGTGGGTGCCGTCCCGGTCGAGCAGGGCGCGGGCGGTGACGTCAGCGACGTCAGCCTCGTGCACCGGGGCCACCACCGCCTGGCCGTAGGGGGCGTGCACGGTGCCGGTTGCGCGGATGGCGGGCGCCCAGTTCAGGCTGTTGGTCGCGTACATCCCGCCGCGGATGAAGCACCATTCGAGACCGGTCGCCCGGATCGCCTCCTCGACCGGCGCGTGCAGCTGGCCGATCAGGCTGGGCCGGCCGGCCAGCCCGGTGACGGCCATCGAGGAGTTGAAGACGATCCGGCGGACCCCGGCGCTCCCGGCGGCCCGGATCAGCGCTTGGGTGCCCTGCTCGCCGGTGGCCGCGAGGTTGAGGTAGAGCGCCTCGGCGCCCTCCAGCAGCGGCTCCAGGGGCTGCCCGGCGGTGAAGTCGGCCCGCACGGTCTGCGCGGCGGTCGGCAGGCCGGCGGTCGCGGGGTTCCTGGTCAGGGCGCGAACCGGGGCGCCCTCGGCCAGCAGTTGGTCGACCAGGCGGCGGCCGATGCCGCCGGTGGCGCCGGTGACGACGATCACTGGTGTCCTCCTCGATCAGGCTCTCGATAGGCGGGGAGCAGAGGTGGGTGAATACTCACTCACTCTGCAGCCTGCGGGATCATCAGCCCGGAGTCAAGTACGGCCGGAAGCGCCAAGTGTCTTGCCGCACAGGCACGAAGAAGCAGTCGGGCTACGGCGCCGGCGCCACCCGCTCCCGCCGCCGGCGCGCACCCAGGTGGTGGAAGAGCAGGTTGAGCACGACCGCGGTGATAGCGCCCGCGCTGATGCCGCTGCCGAGGATGGTCTGCGCCCAGGACGGGAAGTCGTGGTAGATGCCCGGGGTGACCAACTGGCCGCGCGGGTCCCGGACATCGGGCGCGGCCAGCGGGATGGCGCCGATCGCCGGCGAGACCGAGATGATCACGATGTTCCGCGCATCATCCAGGTTGATCTTGGCGAGCGAGCGGATACCGCCCACCGCGATGGTGCCGAACAGCACGATCCCGGCGCCCCCGAGCACCGGCATCGGCATCGGCATCGGCATCGGCATCGGCATCGGCACCAGCGAGACGGCCGCGCCGAGCTTGGGGAACACCCAGCACCACCAGCACCGCGCCGGCCACCGCGACCACGAACCGGCTGCGCACCCTGGGCAGCGAGACCACCCCGACGTTCTGAGCGAACGCGCTGGTGGCGCAGGAGCCGAAGAGCGAACCGACCAGGGTGGCGACGCCGTCGGTGCGCAGTCCGCGGGTGATGACGGCGCGGTCCACCGGGCGGTCGCAGATCTCGCCGACGGCGAGCATGCCGGCCGAACTCTCGGTCATCAGGACCAGCATCATCCCCACCCGGTCGCCCGCCCCGACTTCCGAGTACCCGTCAGCTCGGCGCTGACAGCACCGGAGTGAGCAGCAGGCGCCCCACCGTGCCCGTACTCGCCGCGATTCCGGCGCAGGCCCTGTCATAGGTGAACGGAATGTCCCGCTGCGGCCAGAGCAGCTGGACCGAGACCCAGGAGGCATCCCGCGCGGCCTCGATGCTGAAGCTGCTCAGGATGTGCTTGATCGACTCGGCGTCCGCGGTCGTCAGCTTGACGAGTTCGGGCTCGAATTCGGCCCGCACCTCGGCCTCCACCCTGGCCAGCAGCTCGTTGACCTTGAGGTAGTCGGCGTGGACCGGCGCGGTGTCGGGCGTGGTGCGGCGCTCCTTGCAGGTGAGGATCACGGAGAGCGCGAGGTCGTGGTTGATGTGCGCGTTCATTCCGGCCAGGGCGTACTGGATCGAGAGGATCCGCCGGTCGTCGCGCAGGTCGAAGAGGGGCTGCCAGGCCGCGTTGACCGGCTTGCCGGCCTTGGCGGCGTCGACGTTGCGCAGGTACAGGCCGGCGAAGATCACATCCATCCGCTCGATGAAGGCGCCGTCCGCGAAGTAGTTCTCGGTGAGGCTGGCCGCGACCAGCTCGGTGACCCTCAGGTACATCCGGTTGAAGCAGGCGACCCCGTCGCGGGCATCGAGTTCGGCGTCGATCTGCTTCATCCGCTGGATCACGTCCTGGACGGTGTTCGGCAGCTGGGCGACGGGCGCGGGGGCGGGTTCGGTACCCACAGTGACCTCCCGGGTGGCTTTCCGTCAGACCATACGCTCCATATATGACGTATCGTCAGATCAGGCCCGCTCCGCGCGTCACGCCCGGGACCGGCGCAGGAAGTCCACTGTCACGGCGCCCAGCAGCGGCCCCCAGAGCAGCAGTGGCGCGTAGCAGAGCGTCATGATCACGCCGGCCGTCCCGTGCGGGGAGTCCGGGTTGCTCATGTTGTGCTCCCAGCCGCCGAGCGCGGCCGACCAAGTGATCAGCGTGACGGCTGCGGCACCGAGCGCGGCGGGGGTGACGGCGGCCAGCGGATGGATCCGGCGCCCGCCGAACCACGGCAGCCAGCGGGGCGCCACCCGACCCCAGGGGCGGACCAGACCGACGGTGAGGAAGGCGAGCGCCTCGGCGAGGGCGCTCAGGGCGATCACATAGGCGGTCCCCCAGCCGGGCATGTGGGAGTCGAACACGCGCTTGAGGTCGCCGGAGAAGCCGACCGGGATGCCCACCCCCAGGGCCAGCCGCCAGAGTCCGGACGGCACGGTGGTGAGCACGGTGAGGCGGGCGGCGCGGTCGGCCCAGCGCGGTGCGGTGTCGATCATGGTGAGCTCCTCGGGGAGACGTCTTCGGGATGACGCCAGCTTCCGCGAGTCGCCGGGCTCGGCGGCAGATGCCGATCGGCACTACTGACGCCCGCTCAGGTGCCCTTCGGCACGGGCGCGGGACCGGTGGGACTCCCTAAGCTGATCACCATGTACGAAGTGTTGGCAGTTCTGATGTCCGCGGGGGCGTTACTGGGCGCGGTGCTGGCCGGTTGGGGTGGACGGGTGCGGCCGGCGTTGGCGGCCGGCTGCGTGGGCGGGGGGTCCACGGCCCTGACGGCGGCCGGCTGGTGGGCCCGCCCGTACCAGGAGGGCGACCGGCTCTCCGGGCTGGCCGGGGTGCTCGAACTGCTGGCGCTGCTCCTGCTCGTGGCGCTGGCCGTGCGGGCCGGACGGCAGCAACTCGCGCTGGCCCCGGCCGGCTTGGCCGCGCTGCTGTGGCCGCTGCGCTTCATGCACCCGCCGACCTGGACGGAGCAGGTGCAGCTGCTCGGCTTCGGCACCGGCGGCCTGGCGGTCGCGGCCCTGGTCGGCCGGTACCTCGGCGCCCTGGACCAGCGGCGGCACCGGGAGGTGGCGGCCACCCGCCGCGCCCAGCGCCTCGAACTCGCCCACGACCTCCATGACTTCGTGGCACATGATGTCAGCGGCATGGTCGCCCAGGCGCAGGCCGGGGCGATCCTGGCCCAGCAGCACCCGGAGCAGGCGGCCGCCGTCTTCCAACGGATCGAGCAGGCCGGGCAGCAGGCACTGACCGCCCTGGACCGGACCGTGCGGCTGCTCCGGACCGAGCAGCAGGCCGGCGAGCGCGAGCCACAGCACGGGTTGGACGAACTGCCCGCGCTGACCGACCGGTTCATCGCCGCCGGGTCCGTCGAGGTGCGGCTGCGGAGCTCCGCGCGGCAGGTCAGCCGCGAAGTCGGCGCCACCGCCTACCGGATCGTGGTGGAGGCGCTGACCAATGTGCGGCGGCACGCAGCCACCGCCACCCGAGTCGAGGTCAGCGTGCGCAGTACCGGCGGGCAGTTGGAGGTGCGGATCACCGACGACGGCAGGCCCGGCGATCGGCGGACCCGGCGGGACGGCGGCCACGGGCTGGCGGCGCTCGGCGCCCGGGTCGAGGCACTCGGCGGCACGTTCAACTCCGGTCGCACGGAAGATGGCTGGCAGGTTCAGGCGCTGCTGCCGCTCGCCGGGGAGGCGTTGTGACCATTCGGATCCTGCTGGCCGACGATCATGACGACATCCGCAGCGCCTACCGGATCATCCTGGAAGCCCAACCGGACATGACGGTGGTCGGTGAGGCCGCCGACGGCCGCAGCGCCATCGAGCAGGCCCGGGCGCTGCGCCCGGACGTGGTGCTCGCCGACATCCGGATGCCCCAGCTGGACGGACTGGAGGTCACCCGGCAACTCGCCGGCCCCGGCGTGGCCGACCCGCTGCGGGTGGTCGTGGTCACCACCTTCGACCTGGACGAGTATGTGCACACCGCGCTGCGGCACGGCGCCGCCGGGTTCCTGCTCAAGCGGTCCAGCCCGGCGCTGCTGGCGGAGGCGGTCCGCGCGGCGGCGGCCGGGGACACCTTGCTCAGCCCGCAGGTGACGGTACGGCTGCTGCGCGAGCTGTCCCGGCGTGATGGCGCCCAGCCGCCCGTCGGCGCACCGCCGTTGGAGCCACTCAGCCCTCGGGAGAAGGAGATCGCCGAGCTGGTCGCGGACGGCGCCACCAACGCCGAGATCGCGGCGGAGCTGTTCCTCGCCGCCGGCACGGTGAAGAACCATCTCGCCACGGTCCAGCGCAAGTTGGGCGCCCGCAACCGCGTCGGCATCGCGGCATGGGTCTGGGACCAGCGTCCCCGGTAGTCGACTTGGCGTCAGGGCCGGGTGAGCTGCGCCACCCCCGTCACCACGGCCGCCCAGCGGATCACGCCGGCTCGCCGAGCCGACCGTCCTGCCACTCCTCGGCGAGCAGACCCATGATCACCTCATCGCGGAACTCGCCGTACACCCAGGCCGCTCGGCGCAGCCGGCCCTCCACGGCGAAGCCGGACCGGGTGCCGGCCTGGATCATGGCGGTGTTCTCGGCCAGCGTCTCAAGTTGCAGGCGCCGCAGACCGAGCACCGTGAACCCGTAGTGGCAGAGCACCTCGACCGCGTCGCTCCCCAGCCCCCGGCCGCGCCAGGCCGGTCGCAGCGCGAGGCCCAGGTGAGCACCGCGGTTGTGCTGGTCGATCCCCCAGAGCAGCGCCGCTCCCGCCAACTCCCCCGTGGCCAGCTCGACCACGGAGAAGTGCGCGACCTCGGGTGCCGGGGCCCGCACGGCGAAGGGGGCGGCTTCGCTGCCGGCCGGGACGGGGCGCCAGGGCTGGCTGTCGCCCTGCACCCGGACCGGGACATCGTCGTACAACTCGGCCTGCAGCACCGGAACGTCGTCCTGATGCTGGGCCCTGAGCAGTGTCCTGACACCTCGTAGCATGCCCTACACCTAACACCCGTCCTGGCCGGCCTGCCAGCGAATTCCCTTGGCCGGCCGACCGGATCAGCGGTCGGCAGCCGACGCGACCAGAGAGGACTTCCCAACAGATGGCCGGACAGGTGGAGTTGCAGGCAATGGACGAGCAGGTGCTGGCCGGGCTGCTGGCCGTGGCGGTCGCCGACGCGGCACCCGAGGAGGTGATGCCGCCCGTCGCCGGCCCGCCCGGGTGGACGCAGACCCGTCAGGAGGCCTTCCGCGCTTGGCACCGCGCCCACCGACCAGGCCTCGCCGGCCCGCTCGGCGAGGTCACCTTCGCCGTGGTGGACGACGGGAGCATCGTGGGCTCGGCCCGCCTGGCGCGCCGCGACCCGTCCACCCCAGGGGTGTTGGAGACCGGCCTCTGGCTCGCCCGCTCCCGGCGCGGACGCGGCACCGGCACCGCCGCCCTGCGGCTGATCCGCGCCGAGGCCGCGCGCCTGGGCGCCGACCACGTGGTCGCCGACACCCGCTCCCACAACGCCGCAGCGCTGGGCGCCCTGCGCCGCAACGGTGCCGCACTCAGCCCCGCGCCGGACGGCGACCAGGTCGAGGCCCGGCTGCCGGTCACCTGACGGCGTGCGTCAGCTCTCCGGCCGCAGGTGGGTGCGCTGGGCAGGTGGGTGCGCTAGCTCTCCGGCCGCAGGTGGGTGCGCTGGGCATCGCGGTCGAAGATGCCGAGGATCTCGGCAGCACCGGACTGGGCGCCGATCGCGTGCGGGGTCATGGTGTAGAACTCGGCGGCCTGGCCGGCGTCGACCAGGATCCGGCGGTCGCCGAGCAGCAGCACGATGGTGCCGGAGAGCACGGTGAACCATTCGCGGCCAGGGTGGGCCTTCAGGTCGGCGGGGCCGGTCGGCGCGGGGCGGGTGATCCGCATCCGGGCCACGGTGACGGCCGGGTCGCGGCCCAGGGCCCAGCTGGTCACGCCGGGTCCGGAGTCGGGGCGGGGCCGCAGGATCACGTCCTCGTCGGTGCCGGCCTGGACCAGTTGGTCCAGCGAAGTGTCCAGGGCGCGCGCCAGCGAGGCCAACTGGTCGAGGCTGATCCGGCGGGCCCCGGTCTCGATGCGGCTCAGCGTCGACGCGCTGAGGTAGCAGCGGGCGGCGAGTTCGTCGAGTGACCAGCCCATCGCCAGCCGCAGTCCGCGGATCCGCTTGCGCACCAGGGCGTCCAACTCGCTGAATTCTTGCGCCATGGGCAAAAGGCTATGCCATTGGCGCAAGGTGTTCGTATCGTCGAAGCATGGCTGATCACACCCACCACCATCATCACCACCACGGCAGCGGCCACGGCGGACCGGAGAGCACCGAGCGGGAAGCCGCACTGGCCGAGATGCTCGACCTGGACGCCGAGGTACTGCGCTCGCTGCACGACGACGTGGTCGACCTGGTCGCCGCGCACGCCGGGGACGCGGGGGACGTGCGGCGGTTCGTCGACCTGGGCAGCGGCACCGGGGCCGGCATCTTCGCGCTGCTGTCGCGGTTCCCCGCGGCCGAGGCGGTCGCCGTCGATGGATCGCCGATGATGACTGAGCACTTGCTCCGCAAGGCGAAGGCCAATGGGACGGCGGACCGAGTGCGCGCCGTCGAAGCGGACCTGGACGACGACTGGCCGGACTTCGGCGGCGGGCTGGACCTGGCCTGGTCCGCGACCGCGATGCACCACATGGCGGACCCGGCCCGGGCGATGCGCGAGGTGTTCGCCGGGCTCCGGCCCGGCGGGCTGTTCGCCCTGGTCGAGATCGACTCGCAGCCCCGGTTCCTGCCGGAGGAGCTCGGCATCGGCCGGCCCGGTCTCGAGCTCCGCTGCCGCGCGTTGCTGGAGCCCCAACGGGCCGTGGAGCTGCCGTACTTGGGCGCGGACTGGGGGCCGCTGCTGACGGGCGCCGGGTTCGAGATCGCAGCCGAGCGGCGGTTCGCGGCCGAGCTGGCGCCGACCGGGTCGAAGGTGGTCGCCCGTTACGCCCAGCTGGTGCTGCGCGGGCTGCGGGACCGGATCGCCGAGGCGGCGGCCGCCGACGACCTGGCGGTGCTCGACCAGCTCACCGACGACGACGGCCCGCACAGTGTGCTGCGGCGTGACGACCTGACCGTCCGCGCCGGCCGCCAGGTGTGGCTGGGGCGGCGTCCGGTGAAGTGACGCGCAGGCGGGTCAGCGTCAGCGGCTGCGTGATGCGGTGGGTCCCGCCGCCTCAGCAGCTCCGCGCCGGCCGCCAGGTGCGGCCGGGACACCGCCCGCTGAAGTGACGCCTGGCTGCTCAACGGCGGGGGCCAGGCGTGGCTGGACCGCCGGTGAGCGAAGTGCTCCGGGAGTCACTCAGAGCCGGGCGCCAAATGTGGCCGGGCCGCCGGCCAGCAAGTTGTACAGCGGACCACTCAACGCCAGCCGCCGAGCGCGGCCCGGCCACCCGCCGCACCAAGTGACCCGCGAGCCGCCCGGCGCCAGCCGCCACGCGCAGCCAGGCCGCCGGCCCGGCCACCCCGGTCCGCGACGCCGCTCAGCGGCTGAGCGCCATCCGCAGCGCGCCCGCCGCTTCGGCGGCGGCCTCGCGGAAGCGGCGGCCGACGCCCAGGTAGCTGAGGTAGCCGTGGATCAGGTCGGGCTGCCGGCTGAGTGCCACCGGGACGCCGGCCTCGCGCAGCCGCTCCGCGTAGGCCTCGCCCTCGTCGCGCAGCGGGTCGAAGCCCGCCGTGGCAATGTAGGCCGGCGGCAGGCCGGTGAGGTCGGCGGTGAGCAGCGGGGAGATCCGCGGGTCGGCGCGGTCAACGCCGGCCGGCGCGTAGTGGTCGCCGAACCAGTCCATCTGGTCGCTGGTCAGCAGGAAGCCATCGGCGAACAGCTCGCGGGAGCGGCGGCGCCGGGAGGCGTCGGTGGCCGGGTAGCAGAGCAGTTGGAAGGCCGGTGCCGGACCGCCCCGGGCAACGGCGAGCTGGGCGACGACGGCGGCGAGGTTGCCGCCGGCGCTGTCGCCGCCGACCGCGATCCGGTCCGGGTCCACGCCGAGGTCGGCGGCCTTGGCGTGGGCCTGGTCGAAGGCGGCGAGTGCGTCGTCCACGGCGGCCGGGAAGATGTGCTCGGGTGCTCGCCGGTACTCCACCGAGAGCACCCGGACGCCCGCGTGCCGGGCCAGGAACCGGGCGGCGCCGTCGTGGCTGGCCCGGGAGCCGAGCACCCAGCCGCCGCCGTGGTAGAAGACCAGCAGCCCGGACGGTTCGTCACCGAGGCCCGCCGGGGTGTAGAGGGTGGCCGGGAGCTCGCCGTGCTCGGCCGGCATCGGGATCTCGCGGACCGTCATCGGTTCGATGCGCGCGCCGCCGAGGGTGTGCCGCGAGTGCTCCACTCCGGTCCGGGACGGCTCTACCTGGCCGCTGGGGTGCACCAGGCCCTCGCCGGAGAGCTGCTGCAACCGCAGCAGCAGCTGGGCGTCGAGGGCCAGCAGTTGTCCGTCGCGGCGCACCTGCGGTCCGGCGATCGCCCGGCGCAGCGGCGCGGGCAGCCCGTACACCGCCCGCAGCGCTGCCGCCTGCAGTCGGACCTGGAACGGAATCGCCATCGGCCTGCCTCTCTCGCCACCTCGGCCGGCCGCCGGCCGGGGTGGCGACAAAATTACCGGACGGTAGCCGAGTTGGGCAGGCCCCCGCCCGTCACCGCTGCGGGGGCTTCCCCAGCTCGTCGAGCAGGATGTCCAGGCCGGCCGCCAGCTCCACTTCCGGATCATGGTCCGCCAGCAGTCCGGCCAGCGCGCGCAGCCGCGGGTACTCCGTGACGGGCAGCCGGTGCAGCCCCAGCCTGAGCAGCGGTTCCGGCTCGTCGGGGTTGTCGACCACCTGCCGCCGGTCCACCAGCAGGTAGCCGGTCGTCCAGCCGACGACGGCGCGGTAGAGGCGCAGTGTGGCGCGGTCGTCGAGTCCGGCCTGAGTCAGCAGCGCCAGGACGTGTTCATTGAGGCGGAGCGCCGCCGTCGAGCGGCGGGTCAGCGGCACGTCGAGCGGGCGGGTGACCACCAGCGGAAACACCCGGGGGTGGGCTTCGGCGACTGCTTGGAAGACGTTGACGACCCGGTGCAGCTCGGCACGCCAGTCCGCACTGACGGTAGCGTCTGCCGGGCCGGAGTCGGCGGCCAGCCCGAGCCGCTCGTTCACCTCGGCACAGAACGCCTCCACCATGCCGTCCAGCAGCGCCTGCTTGCCGGAGGCGTAGCGGTAGAGGGCCATCGGTTCGACGCCCAGCTCGGTGGCGAGGCTGCGCATGGTCAGTGCGGCCAGGCCGTCGCGGTCGACCAGGGCGACGGCTGTGGCGAGCACCCGAGGGCGGGTCAGTCGGGCCCGCCGCGCCGGGGGTGCACGATCCCCGTCATGTGCGGCGGAGCTGCCGGTCCCGTCCCTGCTCACGGCCGCCTCCTGGGCTCTTGCGGTGGCTTGCCTCGTCCTTGTTGACTCGTCCTCCAAGGGGGCGCAGGCTTGTAAGTATACAAGGTACATATCCGGCATATACGTACATCCAACGCGTAGCCGCGCATGGGAGATGGACCATGAACCACGTCGCCGGCAAGTTCGGCAAGCTCGCCCCCCAGTTCCCCACCGTGCTCCGGGACTTCACGGCCTATGCCAAGACCCCGCTCCCCGTGCCCCCGGCGGCGGTGGACTGGGCCAACAACGTCCCCGAGTGGCCCATGGACGGCAACGACCAGTACGGCGACTGCACCATGGCCGCCGCCGCGCACATGATCCAGTCCTGGAACGCCGAGACCAAGGAGGTGGACGCCGTCCCGACGCCCAAGGACGTCGTGGCCGAGTACCTCCAGCTCACCGGCGGCCAGGACACCGGCCTGGTGGAGGCCGATGTGCTCAAGAACTGGCAGCGCAGCGGCCTGTGGGGCAACACCGCACTCGGCTACGCACCGGTCAACGTGCACGACCTGACCGCACTCCAGCAGACCATGTGGCTCTTCGGTGCCGTGTACGCGGGCATTCAGGTGCCGGCCAACGCACAGACGCAGTTCCAGCAGGGGCAGCCGTGGTCCCTGGTGCCCGACTGGCAGCAGCAGCCGATCGAGGGCGGGCACGCGATCCCGCTGCTCGGCTATGACGCGGACTACATCTATGCGATCACCTGGGGTGGGGTGCAGCGGATCGCTTGGGACTGGTGGTCCACCTACTCCGACGAGGCATGGGCCGTGCTGGCCCAGGAGTACAAGGAGGCGGGGACCGTCAACGGCATCGACATGGCAGCGCTCACCGCCGACCTGGAGCAAGTCTGACCACTGGGCAGGTCTGATCGTTCGCTTGGCGACACACCGTCAGCGCGCCGCCGGGGCCTCCCCTACGCGCCGTCCGGGTCCGCCCCCTGCGCCGCCCGCTCCGCCTCGATCACCGCGGCCAGCAGGCCGGGGAAGGCCGCCTCGACCTCCGCACCGCGCAGCTCGTTCATCCGCGCGGTGCCCGCGTAGCACTGCCGGATCAGGCCTGCCTCGCGCAGGATCCGGAAGTGGTGGGTGGCCGTGGACTTGCCGACCGGGAGGTCGAACTCACCGCACTTGACGTCGGCGCGGGCACCGTCGAGTTGCGTGACGATGCTTCGCCGGACCGGGTCCACCAGGGCTTCGAGGACCTGTTGCAGGCTGACGGTCCGCGGGTCGGGGTGGTGCGGGGTGCGATCGGCGTCCATTCCCCCATAGTACGACCATCATCAAAGTTTGACAGTGATCATACTTTCCGTTTGAGTAGGAACCGCCTCGGAGAGGCCTCCGGGGCGACCCGCACAAGGGCAGGGGAGGACGACGCGATGACCAAGGCAGTGCTGTTCCACGAGCTCGGCGGACCTGAGGTGATGCGGCTTCAGGAGGTGACGGTCGGCGAGCCGGGCCCCGGCGAGGTGCGGATCCGGGTGGACGCGATCGGCCTCAACCGGGCGGAGGTGCTGTTCCGTACCGGCTACTACATCGAGGACGTCAGGCAGTTCCCGGCGCGGCTGGGCACCGAGGCCGCCGGCGTGGTCGAGGCGGTCGGCGAGGGTGTCACCGACTTCCGGCCCGGCCAGCCGGTCAGCACCGTGCCCGGCTTCTCGCAGAACGACTACGGCGTCTACGCCGAGCAGGCGCTGGTCCCCGCCGGCGCGCTGCTGCACCGCCCCGAGGAGCTCGACCCGGTGGCGGGCGCCTCGGTCTGGATGCCCTACCTCACCGCCTACGGCGCCTTGATGGAGACCGGCAGCATGCGGCCCGGCGACACCGTGCTGGTGAACGCGGCGTCCAGCAGCACCGGCCTGGCGGCCATCCACCTCGCCAACCGGATCGGCGCCCGCGCGATCGCGCTGACCCGCACCGAGGCCAAGAAGGAGGCGCTGCTGAAGGAGGGCGCGGCGGAGGTGATCGCCACCGAGCAGGAGGACGTCGCCGCGCGGGTGCACGCGGCCACCGACGGGCGGGGCGCGGAGTTCGTCTTCGACGCCGTCGCCGGCCCCGGTATCACCGAACTGGCCCGGCTGGTCGCCCCGGAGGGCACCCACATCGTCTACGGCGCGCTGAGCGGCGAGCCCACCCCCTACCCCGGCATCGAACTCGGCCTGCCCGCCCTCGCCATCCGCTCGTACACCATGCACGAGGTCAGCCGGCACCCCGAACGGCTGCGCCGGGCCGAGGCCTTCATCATCGCCGGGCTGCGGTCCGGCGCGTTCCGCTCGGTGGTGGACCGGACCTTCGAGCTGGACCACATCGTGGACGCGCACCGCCACTTGGAGTCCAATGCGCAGATCGGCAAGATCGTGGTGACCGTGCCGCGCTGAGCGGTCAGGCGGGTGCGGAGGCTGCCCTGGCCCGTCCCGCCAGCAGTACCACCGCCGCGCACGGCAGCAGCAGCACCACGAACGCCCAGCGGAAGCCCCCCACGCCGGCCGCGACGCCGCCGAGCCCGTTGAACAGCCCCGACGCGGCGCCCAGCACCACGATCTGCCCGAGGTTCTGGGCGGTCTGCATGGCGCTGCTGGCGAACCCCTGGCGGTCCGCCGGTGCGTGGGACAGGGAGAGCAGCGTCAGCGAGGGGGCCAACGCGCCCATGCCCACGGCGGCGAGCACCAACGCCGCGGCGGCCGGCGCTGCCGGCAGCGCGCGCACCGTGGCGAGCCCCGCCAGCGCCGCCGCACCCGCCAGCACCACCGCGCCGCCGGCCGCCAGCCGGTGGCGCGGCACCCGTTCCAGCCAGTGGCTCTGCGCCCAGGAGGCCGCTGCCCAAGCCAGCGCCGCACCCGTAAAGGCCAACGCGGGGACGGCCGTTGGAACGCGTCGCACGGTGTCCAGCAGCAGCGGCACGAACGCCTCGACGGTGAAGTACACACCCGAACTCAGGCCGCGCAGCAGCACCGAGGCGGGCAGTCCGCGCGCCGCCCGCCAAGTGCCGTGCGGCAGCAGGCGGGAGGCGAAGAGCACCAGCAGCAGCACGCCCGCGGCGCCGCAGAGCAGATGGCCGAGGTCGGAGCCGGCGACGGCGTACTGCCCCAGCGCGGCCCCGACACTGACGGCGGCTGCCGCACCCAACCCAGGCCTTGCGGTGGACAGTTGGGAAGGCGACGGCTCGGGTCCGCGGCGGCGCAGCATCAGCACGACGGCCACGGACGGCAGCACAGTCAGCGCGGCCAGCGCGAAGAACACCGCCCGCCATGACCACCAGGAGGCGACCAGTCCGGCCAGCGGCGGCCCGGTGAGCGACGGGACGATCCACGCGGAGCTCATCAGCGACAACGCCCGGGCCCGGAGCCGGTCCGGAAACGACTGCCCGATCGCGGTGTTGACCGACACCGCCACCAGACCCGCCGCGATCCCGTCCAGGAACCGGCCGGCCGCCAGCTGCCAGATCGAGGTGCTGGTGGCCGAGACCAGCAGGGTGACCACGGAGAGCAGCACGCCCGCCGCCAGCGGCCGGCGCGCGCCCCGGCGGTCGGCCCAGCCGCCCCCGATCACCCCACCGAGCAGGCCGGCCGCCACGAAGCACCCGGCCGCCAGCGGGTAGAGCGACAGGCCGTGCAGCTCGCGCGCCGCCAGCGGCAGCGTCGGCAGCACGGCGAGCGCGGCGAACCCCGTGAGGAACATCACCGCCGTGAAGCTGACCGTCGCGGCGGCGTACCGGCGGGAGAACAGGCCCGGGAGTTGTTGCTGATTCTCCGTCAGTGGTACTGCCCGGTCGGCGATTGGAGGGTGCGGCCGTTGACCAGTCATGACCACGCAACCTAGCGAGGCAGAGTGGTCTACACCACTGAAATTCCGCTCGGGGTCGGCGGACACCGACGGCCAGCTGGTACTGACACGAACGAGCTAAGTCCCGGCGCGGACAATGGACGCCGGCCCGCGCTCATGGCTGGATAAGGCGCAAAGGCCCACCGCTCACAAGGAGTGACCGACCGCCATGCGCGCTCTTGGAATCTGCCTCGCCGCCGCCCTGCTGGCCGGCCCGCTCGTGCTGGCGCCCGCTGCCCAGGCCGACGATGACGCGGGCACCCGCCCGTGCGGGAAGAAGGAGGTCTGCCTCTACTCGCAGGAGGACGGCCACGGTGTCATCGTCTACCGGAACACGCTGGAGGCCATCGAGAAGGGCGACATCACCAACGTCGACCCCAAGGTCGAGGCCAGGTCGGCGCGCACGCCGCTGCCGCCGGACGGCGACTGCGCCATCGGCCTGTACCCCGACCACGGCCTCGGCGGCGACGCGACCTGGATCGCGGGCCCGATGACCAACCTCGCCAAGCCGGGCGAACCCTCGCTGACGGTCGGCTCGATGTACGAGGACTGCGGCTGAGCGGTCAGCATCGCGTCGTGGTGCGGCGGGAAACCCCCGCGCCGCGACGACGCATGACACCCGTACGGTGCGTCAGACCCGTAGCTCGGGCGGGAACCCGGTCCAGCGGAGCTCGGCGGGCAGGTGGTCCACGTCGTTGTGCACCAGCACCGACGGCAACCGCCCGGGCGCGTACCGGATCACCGTCAACGCGGCATTGCCCTGGTTGAGCCCGAGCCAGCGCCACTCGGGCGCGCCGAGCGCGTGCCGGACCAGCCAGCCGACCAGGAAGCTGTGCGTCACCAGCAGTTCATGGCGCTCGCGGTCACCGACGACCGGGCCGGTGAACCGCTCCACCGCCTGTCGCGCCAGCCCCGGCCCGTGTTCCCGCTCCTCGTCCGTCGCTTGGGCGAGGAACCGCATCAGGTGGTCCGCGGCCTCCGGTGGGAGCTCCGAGCGCTGCGGGAAGGATGGGACGTAGTCGCCGGCGCACTCCGCCTCGCGCAGCTCGGCGCCCGGCAACTGCTCAGCGATCAGCCGGGCGCTCTGCGCTGCCCGGCAGAGCGGACCGTGGTGCACCGTCGAGATCGGCCGCCCCGCCAGTCGCCGCCCGACGAGCACGGCCTGCCGCCGCCCGTTCGCCGACAGGCCGGTCTCGTCGGGCAGCGCCTCGCCGTGCCGGACCAGGTAGAGGTAGCGGCTTGCCGTGCCGGTCATGTCCTGTGCTCCATGTTCATCCCCCGGGCGGTCGCCGCCGCCCCTCCGCCCGTTGACGCTCGTTCGTGCGCCCCTGGTTCCACTTCCGAACCTGATCAATCATCGGGCCGGCCGTCGCGGTGATCGTCCATTAGTTGAATCAACTCTCCTGGCAGGCCAAGGCTGTTCAGCGTATTGACGTGTCCCTTACTACAGGAGTTGAATCCGCGTCAGTCGATTCAGGGAGCCACTCATGCCTTCCCGAACCATCCCCCACCCTGTCCCCCACCACCCTCGCCGGCTGCTCCGCCGCCTGTTCCGTCGCTGGGCGGCCGCTTCCACGGTCGCCGCGCTGGTGGCCGCGCTCGCCGTCCTGGTCACCCCGGCCACCCGGGCCGCAGCCGCCGCGGTGCCCCCGCCCCCGGCCGACTGGACGACCGTGTTCAGTGACGACTTCTCCGGGCCGGCCGGCAGCGCGCCCTCAGCTGCCAACTGGACCTACGACACCGGGCCGGGCTCGAACTTCGGCACCGGCGAGATCGAGACCATGACCAACTCGACCAGCAATGTGTACCTGGACGGGAACGGCCATCTCGACATCACCGCCCTGGGCAGCGGCGGTAGTTGGACCTCCGGCCGGATCCACACCCCCAGCGCGCTGGTCGGCGCACCGGCCGGCGGCAAGCTGGAGGTGACCGCCGGCATCCAGCAACCCACCGGCGGCCCCGGCTACTGGCCCGCGTTCTGGATGCTGGGTCCCGGCCAGTGGCCCGAGAACGGTGAGATCGACATCATGGAGGACGTCAACTCCCTCTCCGAGGTTGCCGGGACCATCCACTGCGGCACCTACCCCGGTGGCGTCTGCAACGAGGGCAACGGCATCGGCAGCGGGCTGCGGGCCTGTTCGGGCTGCCAAAGCGGCTTCCACACCTACTCGATGATCCTCGACCGCACCAACACCGCGGCCGAGAGCATCACTTGGTACCTGGATGGGGCCGCTTACTTCAGCGTCAACGAGAGCCAGGTCGGCGCCGCCGTCTGGCAGCAGGCCTTCGACCACAACCTGTCCATCATCTTCGACCTGGCGATCGGCGGCGGGTTCCCCAACGGCGTCTGCGGCTGCACCACACCGACCTCCGCCACCACCTCGGGCGGCACGATGAGCGTCGGCTATGTCGCGGCGTACACCACCAACGGTGGCTCGGGCGGCGGTGGTTCGGGCGGCGGACCGGTGGTGGGCTACGGCGGGCTCTGCCTGGACGACCGCAACGGCAGCACCGCCGACTACAACCCCGTCCAGGTCTACACCTGCAACGGCACACCCGCCCAGCAGTGGACCTTCGTCCAGGCCGGCACCACCCTGCACGCGCTCGGCAAGTGCCTGGACATCAACGGTGGCGGCACTGCCAACGGCACCACCGTCGACCTCTACACCTGCAACAACACGGCCGCCCAGGTCTGGATCCCGCAGTCTGACGGCGCCCTCTACAACCCGCAGTCCAACAGGTGCCTGGACGACACTGGTTGGTCCACCACCCCGGGCACCCAGGTGCAGATCTGGGACTGCACCGGAAGCGCCAACCAGCAGTGGAAGCTGCCCAGTTGATCCAACCCTGGTGATCGTCGGGGCCACCGCTGCCTTCGCTGCGGTGGCCCCGAGCCGCATCCGCTGTCAGCCGCCGAGCAGCGGAAGGAGCACCAGCACCAACCCGAAGAGCCCCAGCAGCACCGACACGACGACCATCAAGCTCCGCCGTTGGGCCCGCAAGGCCGGGGACGCCGACGACGCCGGCCGCCCGCTCCCCCCTTCGCCCGGCACCCAGGGAGCCGCGGTCCAGTCGTCCTGGTGGCGCTGTCCACCGTGGTGATGCCCGCCGTGGTGGTGGTTTCCACCGTCGTGATGCCCGCCGTAGTGGTGGTGCCCGCCATCGTGGTGCCCACCGAAGTCGCCGCCGCCGTGACCGTCCATCAGGTTCCCCCTAGCTTGCCGAACCGGCTGTCAGCCAGCGTGGCACTCAGTACGCAGCCCGCACCTCAAGGGAAGCTCTGTACTCCGCCCGCGACGGACTCCGTACTGTCGGGTGGCTTGACGGTGAACCGTCCGCTCGGTTTCATCTGACAGCCATACAGTTACTGGCGAGTCGCAACCTGCTTGCCAGATAGTCCTATGGCCCCCCAAGTTGTATAGCTTACTCTTCCCCGGAGGCCATGGTGTCCCCCGTCACCCGCCGCACGTTCCTGGGCTCTGCCGCCGCGCTTGGCGCGGTCGTCGGCCTGGAGGCTCTCCCCGGTGCCGCCCAGCGCGCCGCCGCCGCAACCGGTGCCGCCGGCACCAGCGGTACGATCACGGACGTCAAGCACGTCGTGGTCCTGATGCAGGAGAACCGCAGCTTCGACCACTACTTCGGCACGCTGAAGGGCGTGCGCGGCTTCGGCGACCGTACGGCCGTCCAACTGCCTGACGGCAACAGTGTGTTCAACCAGCCGAACGGCAGCGGCCGGCAGTACCCGTGGCAGTTGAGCGCGACCGGCACCTGGTGGTGGGGGTCGAGCGGCGAGCTGCTGGCCCAGTGCGACGGGTCGCTGGACCACTCGTGGTCCACCCAGCACCAGGCCTGGAACGGCGGCAAGATGGACTCCTGGATCGCCGCCAAGGGTTCCAACCGGACCATGGGCTTCATGAACCGGTCGGACATCCCGTTCCACTACGCGCTGGCCGACGCCTACACCATCTGTGACGCGTACCACTGCTCGATCCTGTCGGCGACCGGCCCCAACCGCACCTACCTGTGGTCCGGCATGATCGACCCGGCCGGCGCGGCGGGCGGCCCGGCCTACGACGGCGGCTCCGAGTCCGGTCTGAAGTGGCAGACCTATGCGGAGGCGCTGCAGAACGCCGGGGTGACCTGGAAGGTCTACCAGAACGCCTCCGACAACTTCGGCGACAACGGCCTGGCCTACTTCAACCAGTTCACCAGCGCGCCGAGTTCGAGCCCGCTGTCGCAGTACGGCATGGGCTCGGTGCCCAGCAGTGGCTCCACTCCGGACGACATCGCCAACGCGATCAAGGCCGATGCCGTCAACGGCACCCTGCCGCAGGTCTCCTGGGTGGTCTCCAACCAGCTCTTCTCCGAGCACCCGGACGGTCCGCCGGAGAACGGCGCGCACTTCGTCAACCTGGTGCTGCAGGCGCTGGCCGCCAACCCGGACACCTTCAACTCCACCGTCCTGTTCCTCAACTACGACGAGAACGACGGCTTCTTCGACCACGTGCCGCCGCCCGTCGCGCCGGCCAACACCTCCGGCGAGTTCTACAACGGCACCAACATCGGCCTCGGCTTCCGGGTCCCGATGATCATCGCCTCGCCGTGGACCCGCGGTGGCTGGGTCGACTCCCAGGTCTACGACCACACCAGCGTCATCCGGTTCCTGGAGACCTGGACCGCTGCGCTGGGCACCCCCGCCGTCTCCCCCAACATCAGCGCCTGGCGGCGTCAGGTCTGCGGCGACCTCACCGGCGCGTTCGACTTCACCAACCCCGTCTACGGCCTGCCCAGCCTGCCGGACACCGGCGCCACCATCAGCCAGGCGACCGCCAATGTGCAGATCAACCCCAGCCCCGGCACCAACTCACTGCCCACCCAGGAGTCCGGCACCAAGCCGGCCCGCGCGCTGCCCTACCAGCCCAACGCCTGGGTCGACCGGATCGAGTACGACGCCAACAACCAGATCCTGCTCTGGATCGACATGGCCAACCAGGGCCCGCAGGCCACCGCCTACGCCCACTACTCGATCTACGCGAACGCCCACCGCACCGGCGGCCCCTGGCAGTACACCGTGGCGCCCCACGACGCCGCCACCGGGACCGACGGCAGCACCAGCGACTTCTTCAACATCGGTGCCAACTACGGCAACGGCCAGTACGACCTGAGCGTGTACGGCCCCAACCGCTTCCTGCGCCACTTCACCGGTGACGCCACCGCGGCCGGCAAGACCGCCGAGGCGTCGACCTACTACGCCCCGGCGCCGGACTCCGGCCGGCAGGCCGTCTGGTTCAAGATGGCCAACACCGGCACCGCCGCCGTGACCTTCACCATCACCTCGACCAACTACCGCACCGGCACCTGGACTTACCAGGTCGCCCCGGGTGCGACCGTGACCGACTACTTCAACAACGTCGCGATCTGCAACGGCTGGTACGACTTCACCGTCACCGTCAGCGGCGACGCCGGCTGGAGCCGCCGCGCCACCGGCCACATCGAGACCGGTGGTGCGAGCGTGAGCGGCTGAGAACAGTCAGTAGCTGAGGACGGGGCGCGACTTCCCTCTGGAAGCCGCGCCCCGTCCGGTGGGGATCAGTTGCAGTCGCAGCAATCGCAGCAGTCGCACCCATCGCAGCAGCCGGCGCTTTCGGCGTCACAGCAGCACTGGCAGCCCTGGCAACTGCAGTCGCAAGGGTCGCAGCAGTCACAGCAGTCGCAGTCGTGCCGCTCGCAGAAGCCCTTGCGGGGCTCGCGGGTGAACGGGTGATTGTGCTCGCAGCAGAGCAGTTGGCAGGTGCAGGCGAGCAGCACCCACATCGCGCAGCCGGCCAGCGGGCCGCGCGGCGGCTTGCCCGGAGTCTGGGGCGGCATCGGCGGCTGGCCCCCGCCGTAGTGGTACGGGTTGCCGGGCGGCGGCGCGTCCTGGAACGGCCCACCCTGGTAGGGGTTCTGCTGGTACGCCCCGCCCTGGTACGGCCCGCCTTGGTTCGGCGCACCCTGGTATGGGTTGCCCTGGTACGGGTTGCCCTGGTGCGGGTTGTGCGAGCCCGTGGCGCCCTGCGACTTCGTGGCGCAGCCGGATCCGTGCCGGTGCCCGAAGACCCGCTCCACGGCCGCCTCGGTCTCGTGCGCCAGCAGCAGATGGGTCAGCGCCCGGTCGGTGAGCTCAACGTCCTTGAGGGCGAGGCGGATCCCGTGCACCGCGTCCCGGCAGAGGCGCTCGACCTCGGCCCGGGAGGTGCCGGTGGCGGTCAGCGGGTTCCAGGCGCCGGCCTTGTCGTCGGCCTCCTGGTCCTCGGCCGCGTCCAGCAGGTGGGCGAGGCGGCCGAAGAGGCGGCCCGCCTCGCTGAGCGCGGCGGCGTTGCCGGGGCGCTCGGCCAGCACCGCGGTGTGGGCGAAAGCGGCGGCGGTGGCGGTCTCGGTGGGCTCGGTGACCAGCAGCACCGAGCTGCCGGGTATCGCGGTGCGCTCCAACTCGCCCTGCCGCGAGGCGGCGTCCAGCAGCACGGCGGTGTCGAAGCCGACCACCGATCCGCTCCCCGCGCTCTGCTTGTCCCAGCGGCGGGCCACCACGCGGGCGCCGGCCGCCACCGGACGGCGGGCGAACACCCCGTCGGCGTCCAGCACATGGTCCCGGACCTTGACGGAGGCCAGGGCGAGCGAGACGGCTGCCGCCAGCCTGGCCCCCTCGCCCTTCGCCACCTCGGCCGACCGCATGCCGCGCAGCGGGCACGGTCCGGCCGTGCGCCGTCCGTCGGCTCGGGCGGCGGCCGGACGTTGGGCCTCGACCAGCACCGAGATGATCAGGCCGTCGTAGTTGGTGGCGGTCCGGGCCAGTTGGCCGTGGTCGTCCCGCAGTGCCAGGCAGAGCCCGCACAGGTGCGCCATCCAGGACGTCTTCAGCTTGTCCGTCAGCCGGTGCTGGCACGGTCTGATGATTCCGAACACGTTATGTCTCCTCGTCCGCGCCGACGAGGGCGCCCCCATGATCGGGCGTCATCTTACTGATCATCCGTGGTGGTGGGGGCGGTCGGGACCGCCTCCACCACCAGAGCTGCTCAGCCTTCGAGCGAGATGTACAGGCGGGTGCCCGCCGACCGGAAGCCCACGCCCTCGTAGACCCGGCGTGAACCGTCGCCCGAGTACTCCAGCCAGACCGACTCGGCGCCCTGCGCGAACATCGCCTCGGTCAGCGCGGCGGTGACGGCGCCCGCGATCCCATGGCGGCGGAACTCCGGCCGGGTGCCGACCCCGGCGAGCTCCGAGGTGCCCACCGCCGGCGCCGAGCAGGACGCCCCACCGGCGCAACTCCCGTCGGGCGCCCGGACGAACCGCACGGCCCCGCCGTTCTGCTGGGTCCGGCGCAGCCGGGCGATGCCCTCCGGGGAGTGGGCGAAGGCGCCACCGAACGACTCGGCGAGCGCCGCGTCGATGGCGGCGAACTCCTCGTCCAGGGACGGGATTTCCACAGTCGGGCCGTCGGCCGCCGTGGGCAGCATCAGGGTATCCGGGGTGCAGACCAGGTACTCGTGCGTCTCCTCGACGGTGAAGCCGGCGGCGAGCAGCGCCGGCGCCACCTCGGGCGCGGTGTTGGGCGCGAACTCCAGGCGCGGCTTGAGCCCGCGCTCCCGGAAGACCGCGATCAGTGCGGCGACATCGGCCTCGGTGGGCCGGGTACCGGGCAGCGGGGTGGCGTAGTTGATGTACGGGCTGGTGGTGCCGGGGTCGATCCCGACCACGAAGCCCCCGGTCTCGACGACCTCGGGGCGGCGGCGCAGGTTGGCAACGGCAAAGTTCTGGACAAGGGTGTCCACGGTGGTGTTGACCTCACGAAAAGAAGACGGATGAAGGCAGGATGCTTCAACGGATGCGGCACTGCTGACGCTGCGTCAGCTCGCGCGTTCGTGGGGCCACCGCTGGGGTGAACGGTACGGCGAGTGCTGCCAGTTGAGACTGGAGCAGTTGCTCAGTACCGGCGGCGGCCGCTGAAGGACGCCGGGGCCATAGGACTTCATTCCTTCGATGAGAATTGCTTGCATTCTGCAAGGCGGGAAGATCGTCCCACGCGGGTTCGCGTCGGCGCAAGAGGTCATGCGAGGGTGCACGCAAGAGGCCGACGGCGCGGGGACGTCAAGGGGTCGCGGTCTCCGCACTTGCCGGTCGCGCCGGTTCGGCGAGCGGGGCGTAGAGGCTGGAGCGGCGGTCGTAGAGGCCGGTGGCGATGTAGTAGACGTTGGTGATCACGGTCATGACCAGCAGCGTGACGCCGTACAGCAGGTTGCCGAGGCCCGGCACCAGATCGGGCGGCAGGGTGTAGGCCATCACCACCCGGGTCGCCGAATCGGCGAGCAGCGCGATGCCCCACAGCACACTGCCGACTCGCCAGATGCGGCGGAACTTCGGCAGTCGTTCCCACAGTTCGTCCCAGTCGCCCGGGATGCTGACCACCCGGGTGCGGTGCTCGAGTAGCGGCCGGGTGTAGTGGAACGCGAGCGGGCGGGCCGCCCAGACCGAGCCGATGAACCAGAGCCCGGAGATCCCGGTCAGCCAGGCGCCGCGGGCGAGCAGGAATCGCGGGCTGCCGTCGATCAGCGAGACGGCGGTGCTGAACAGCATCACGGCCATCATGTAGAGCGCCAGGCCCTCCACCTTGCCGTAGCGGAGCAGCCGGATCACGGCGACGGCCGCGGGCAGCACCGCGACGATCACCAGCGTGAGGTAGACGCCGACGCCCGCGGCGCGCAGCCCGTAGTAGATGGCCGTGGGGACTCCGATGTCCGCCAGCACCCGCAGCACTCGGCCAAGTCGCCGCCGCTGCACGGGGTTCATCGGGTCCGCCGGGTGGCGAGGTCGAAGATGGTGACCAACTCCTCGGCGTAGTGGCCGAGATCGAGGCCGGGTTCGGTGCGGAGCAGGAACGGCAGGCCGTCCAGCGAGCGTTGCACGGCGGCCGCCATGACGAAGGTGTCGAAGGGGCGGAACTCCCCCGCCTGCTGGCCCGCGGCCAGGATGCGCTGCAGATGGCCCAGCACCTCCCGCTCGGTGCCCGCGTCGTAGCCGGCGGCCGGGCCCGCACTCTGGCGTTCCGCGCCCTGGCCTTCCGCGCCCCGCCGTTCAGTGCCCTGGCCTTCCGCGCCTCGGCGTTCACTGCCCTGGCGTTCCAGGAAGATGGACATCAGGGCCTGCATCTGCGGCCGGTGCTCGGCGATGAAGCCGGTCACGCCCCGGATGTACGCGGCGAGGGCGCCGCGCGAGTCCGCGCAGTTCGCCAGCCGCTCCCCCAGGCGCCGCGCCATGTTCGCATGGACGTCGGCCACGACCGCTTGGATCAGCTCGTCCTTGCCCGCGAAGTGGTAGGAGATCAGCCGGGTGCTGCTCAGCTCGGCGCGCTCCGCGATTCGCGCGAACGACGTCTGGGCGTAACCGAGTTCGGCGATGGTCTCGATGGTGGCCGCGACGATCTGCGCGCGCCGGGCGACGGCGGTGGCCGAGCGGCCCGGATCTCTTACTGGCATGAGTAAAAATTACGTCTTGCGAGTAACTCCTGGCAAGAGCAGACGGTCCATCAACTGCGGGGTGGGGGAGCGCCGCTGGGGATCAGATTCCTCGGGGCGTGACATACGCGGTGATGACGTAGTGCTGGGCCGTCTGGTAGCTGCCGACCGGGACCTGCTCGGCGGCCACCGGCTCGGTGACCACCCGGGAGGTCCTGGCGAAGTGCGCCTGTGCGGCGACCGGGTCCCCGGGGATGTCCTCGCCGCCCCAGTCGCCGTTGGTGATCTCGATGGAGCGGTCCCGGTGGACGGCGGTCACGATACCGACATGGTGGGTGGAGTAGACGGCGGCGTCGCCCAACCGCGGGCGGTAGTCGGGGTCGCTGTGCACCTTGCTGCCATTGTCGGGCGCATGGCTCACGAAGTTGTGCGCCCAGCCGTCCAGGCCAGTGACGTCGGCGCCCGCGCGCTGCCAGGCCCACTTGACGAAGTCCGCGCACCAGTACTCGGGCGCACCGTTGTTCCCGGTGCAGCTCTCGCCGAACGCGCTGCCGCCGAGCACGTTCCGGGACGGGTTGACGCTGGAGCAGGTCCCGGCCCCGCGCCCCTCGTTCGCCCGCGCCAGCCGTGCGGCGGCGCGGCCCGGGTGCCAGCCGAACCGCATGCCCGTCGCGGAGGCCGTCGAGCCGTCGGCCGCGACCAGCGCGGCAGCGAGCAGCACCCCCAGCGCGACCGCCCGCCCGGGCAGTGCGGGCCTGGTGGCCGTGGTGGCTGTGGTGGTCACGGTGCTCACAGTGGTCTTGGTGGTCACGGGCAACGCGCGGCGGAACGAGCGCATCGGTAACGCCTCCGTTCGGCGGGGATCGGGGGCACCATCGGACCACTCGCCCGCCGTTTCACCGACGCACCGGGGTGGGGCGACGGCCGGGTCCACCCGGTTGGCGCAGATGTGCGACGGAGGCCTCGGCGTTCGGAAGGGCCCCGGCGTCTGGGAGAATGGATCGGTTCCGGAGCACTCGGCAGGAGGCCCGGAGTACTCGGCAGGAGATCAGCGCGTTGTCCGAGCAGCCCCACGCCCCAGCCCACCACGACGGCCGCCAGGAGCTGACGGCCGACTGTGCGAACTGCTTCGGCCTCTGCTGCGTCGCGCTGCCGTTCGCCCGGTCCGCCGACTTCGCGGTCGACAAGGACGCCGGTCAGCCGTGCCGCAACCTGCAGCAGGACTTCCAGTGCGGCATCCACTCGGAGCTCCGGCCGAAGGGCTTCGCCGGCTGCACCGTCTTCGACTGCTTCGGCGCCGGCCAGAAGGTCTCCCAGGTGACCTTCGGCGGCCGGAGCTGGCGGGAGGAACCGGGCAGCTCACGGCTGATGTTCCAGGTCTTCCCGGTGATGCGGCACCTGCAGGAGCTGCTCTGGTACGTCGCGGAGGCGCTCGCCCTGCCCGAGGCCCGCTCCGTGCACAAGCAGCTGCGCGGCGCCTACGACAAGGTGGACGGCCTCACGCGGGGCAGCGCCGAGTCGATCACCGAGCTCGATGTGATGGCGCTGCGCGGCGAGGTCAATGAGCTGCTGCTGCGGGCCAGCGAGCTGGCCCGTGCCACGATGCCCGGCAAGAAGCGCAACCACCGCGGGGCCGACCTGATGGGCGCGAAGCTCGCCGGTGCGGACCTGCGCGGCGCCAGCCTGCGCGGGGCGCTGCTGGTCGCCGCCGACCTCAAGAAGGCCGATCTGCGCACGGCGGACCTGATCGGCGCCGATCTGCGCGACGCCGACCTGCGGGGCGCCGACCTCACCGGCGCCCTCTTCGTCACCCAGGCCCAGCTCAACGCCGCCAAGGGCGATGCCGCCACCGCCCTGCCGGCCGCCCTCACCCGGCCCGCGCACTGGTCCTAGACGGCTCCTGCACCCGGCCCGCGCACTGGCCCCTCCCCGCCGGTGCTACGCGGCCCCGGGTGACTCCAGGGCCGCCAGGCGCTCGGTCAGCCCGCGCAGGTGGGCGGCGAAGTACCCGGCCGGGTCGTCGCTGAGGTGGGTCAGCAGCACCAGCGCGGTGATCGCGGTGTCACAGGCCTCGGCCCGCACTCCGTCCCAGCCGCGCGGGTCCGGCCCCTTGCGCGGGTTCGCCCCGAGGGCGCCGATGACGGCCGAGGCGACCTCACCGCTCTCCTCCTGGAGCTTCAGGGCCTGCACCAGCACCCGCTGGTCCCTCGGTAGTTCCGAATGCGTCTCCAGGTAGCCGACAAAGTCTTCGGCGAACCGCCACGCTGCATCGTCCATGCCCGCTGATCCTGCCCGGTGGACCCGCCGGTTGTCCAAGCCGGGCCAGTGACTTGACGATCGGTCACCCTCGAAATGGGGTGCGCCTGCGGAACCCACCGTGGCAGTGTTCGACGCATTGCCGTCTTCACACAGAGGAGTTCCACGGTGGCGACATCCGCAAGGCTCGACCCCCTGCTGGCGCAGTTCGATTTCGCGTACCAGCGACTGCGGGACCGGCTGGCCGGACCGATGATGGACAGCGGCAACGGGACGCCGATCAAGACCGGTCCGCTGACCGACGAGGAGTACCTCTGGGAGCCGGTGGCCGGCTGCTGGTCGGTGCGGCCCCGCGTGGACGGGCCAGGCCCCCGGGCGACGCGGCTGCTCGGCGGCGGTGACTGGGGGCGTGACAGTGCGGCCGGGGAGCACCCGTGGCCGCCGCCGTTCACCACGATCGCCTGGCGGATGACCCACCTCAGCGAGATGCTCGCGCTGCGCGCGGAGTACACGGTCGGCGGCCGGTCGCTGACCTTCGACGACTGCCCGGTCGGTACGGACGCCGCTTCCGCGGTCGCCATCCTGACCTCGGCCGCCCAGGCCTGGCGCGGCGCGCTGCTCGCGGCGGACGACGCGGCGCTCGACACGGTCGGGTACTGCACCTACCCGTACGGCAGCGATGCGGAGGAACCGTTCATCGAGGTGGCCTGGTGGATGAACCAGGAACTGCTGCACCACGGCGCCGAGATCGCCCTGCTGCGCGACCTGCACCGGGACCGGGGGCCGGCCGTCGGGTAGCCCCGGGACACCCGAGCCGTCGGGAGAACATCGCGCCGAAGGCTTGACCCTGTGACGGGTGACATGTGTTATTGCACACGGCACCGTCGACCGCTGCGCTGCACAACGCGCGTCGACGGCTGCCGTCGTCCCATTTCACTGAGAGTCAGGACCCCCTTGTGCCCACAGCACGCTCCCGCGCCGGTAGCGCACTGAAACGACTGCTGCTGACCGGCCTCACCTTAGGTGTCGCCACCGCCGGGCTCAGCGGTACGGCCGGCGCGCAGCCGCAGCCGACCACCCCGGCGAGCAGCACCACGGCCGCCACCAGCCCGGACACCCACCCGGCCGCCGAGGGCTGGCAGCAGATCGACGGCACCTGGGTGCAACTCGGCGCCACCCGCCCCAATGCGATGCCCAACGCCGACACCTTCGCCAAGCAGAAGGCCGCCAAGACGGCTGCGGCGAACGCCAGCGGCAAGGTCATCACGCACAACAACTACGACCTGCAGATGACCTACCGCGGCGGCCAGGACTCCATCGGTGTCACCACCGGATCGCCCAAGGTCTACCTGATCTACTGGGGCAGCCAGTGGGGTACCAAGGGCGCCGACCCGGCCACCGGCGACACCACCTTCACCGGTGACCCCGACCAGGCCGCGCCCTACCAGCAGGAGTTCTTCAAGGGCCTGGGCAGCAGCACCGACACCTGGTCCAAGGTGATGACCCAGTACTGCGAGGGCATCGCCCCCGGCTCCGACTCCTGCCCGGCGGGCGCCAACCACGTCGGCTTCCCGCAGGCCGGGCAGACCCTGGCCGGCGTCTGGTACGACAACGCGGCACCCTCCCCGCAGGCCGCCACCGAGCCGCAGATCGCGGCCGAAGTGCTCGCCGCCGCAAAGCACTTCGGCAACGGCGACCCGAACCAGAACCGCAACGTGCAGTACATCATCAACACCCCGCAGGGCGAGGACTCCGACAAGTGGAAGGAGTTGGGCTACTGCGCCTGGCACACCTTCATGCGGACCCCCTCGGCCGGCACCTTGGCCTACACCCTGATGCCGTACCTGACCGACGTCGGCCCGTGCGGCACCAACTGGATCAACCCCGGTCCGCGCGGCCGCCTGGACGGCTACGGGATCATCGGCGGCCATGAGTACGCCGAGACCATCACCGACCAGAACGCCGTCGGCGCCTGGACGGACGCCACCGGCCAGGAGAACGGCGACAAGTGCTCCTGGATCCCGGTCGGCACCAACGGCGGGATGTTCAACCTGAAGCTGTCCACCGGCAACTTCCCGGTGCAGACCACCTGGTCCAACTACGACCACCTCTGCATGGGCGACGACCCGCTGGTCACCAACTCCCCGCTGCTGGTGACCCAGCCGTGCGAGCAGACCGTGACGAGCGGCAAGCCGGTGGACATCCCGGTGCTGGCGTCCGACGCCGCCGGGCGCCCGATCCGCTACAGCGCCAAGGGCCTGCCCAGCGGCCTGAAGATCAACGCCGACACCGGCCACATCACCGGCACCACCACCAGCACGGGTTGGAAGTCCATCACCGTCACCGGCCAGGACGACCAGGGCAATTCGCAGAGCCAGACCTTCAAGGCCGGCTTCTTCAAGGGCCCGCAGCTCGGCTGCACCGCGATCGAGCAGCTCAACGACGCCGGCTTCGAGAACGGCACCAGCGACCACGGTGTCTGGAACGCCTCCGGCTACAACATCATCACGCCGTCCAGCGCGCACCAGCCGCACAGCGGGATGAAGTACGCCTGGCTGGGCCAGAACACCGCGACCGACGACTCCATCACCCAGTGGGTCGAGACCACCCCGGGCTACAGCAAGGAGCACCTCTCCTTCTGGCTGAACATCACCGGCAACACCCCGGGCACCACGGCCGCCGCCGGCCCGCCGGTCGACACCCTCGCCCTGGAGCTCTACGACCAGTGGAGCGGCAACTACCTCGGCACCGTGCGGACTTGGAACAACCAGAACACCACCAGCGGCTACCAGTTGCAGCAGCTGGACCTGACACCCTTCGTGTCACCGGAGTTCGGCTCCACGGTCGGCATCAAGCTGGTCGCCCATGAGACCAGTGGCAAGACCGCGTTCCTGATCGACGACGCCTCCGTGAAGCTCTACTGAGGCATCCGGGTCTGCCCCCGGCCGCATGGCCGGGGGCAGACCCACCGCCAGTCCGGGAGCGCGGCCGGGCCACCGGTCGCGGTGCACGGGAGCGCGGCCCAGCCACCGGTCGCCGCGCATCCGGCTCGGCATCAGCTCGGGATGATCATGCAGCCCAGCAGTCCGGCCCCGCGTTCCACCGCCCCGCGCCACAGCGGCACCAGCCCGTCCAGCATCAGGTCCGCTTCGCGGGGGTCACCGTCACCCATCTCGCAGAGCCACTCGACGGTGCGCTCCTCGGCGGCGCGGCGCTCCTCGGGCGCCAGGGCCAGGGCGGCGGTGACGGCCGGCAAGGCGGAGCGGACTTCGTCGGCGGTGAGCACGAAGTCGCCGAACCAGCCGGGCAGCATGGCGAAGCGGGCCGGGCCCAGGCCGTGCGCCAGCGCCGCCGCCGGGTAGCCCTTGCGGCATCCGGCGCAGACCGCCAGGTCGTGCCACTCCTTCGGTGACCGGTTCATCGCGTCGTAGAGCAACTCGACGTGCTCGTCCAGCGGGCAGGCGTTGGACAGTTCCATGAACGCCTCACTCGCGGCCTCCGACACCGGTTCGTCGGACCGGCGCCGCCGCCACAACCCCCGGACCAGCTCCGGCGCTTGAACCCACTGCTCCCACAACCCGCGTGTCTCCGGCAGGTTTTGCCGCTCGGCTATGACCGGCTTCAGCACCGGCGCGAGCTCCGCCACCACCGGGTCGGGCAACGGGACCACCACCCACATTCCCAGGAAGCTCACGATCGTTTCCCCCACTCTCGGACGTCGCAGTGGGAACGCTAGCGGTGACGGCTGACAACCTGTGCTCGCCGGAGCGGTCCTCTCCCCTGCGCCGAACGCCGGCCCGTATGCTCCAGATCATGGACAGCCACCCCGTGCACCGACCGAGCCGCAGCGAAGCCGCCGTGACCGCGGCCGTCGACATCGGCGGCACCAAGATCGCCGCCGGCCTCGTCGACCGGGACGGCACCCTGCTGCACCGCTGCCAAGTGCCCACCCCTGCCCGGGAGTCGGCGGAGTCGGTGTTCGCCGCGGTGGCCCGGGCCGTGGACGCGCTCGCCGAGCACCCGCTGTGGTCCCGGGCCACCGCCGTCGGCGTCGGCAGCGCTGGGCCGGTGGACATCCGGTCCGGCACCGTCAGCCCCGTCAACATCCCCGGGTGGCGCGACTTCCCGCTGGTCGAGCAGGTGCTGAAGCACCCCGCGATCGGTGACCGGCCGGTGGTGCTGGGTGGCGACGCCGTCGCGATGGCGGCCGCCGAGCACTGGCGCGGCGCCGCGCGGCCGTACCGCAACGCACTCTGCATCGTGGTCTCCACCGGGGTCGGCGCCGGGCTGGTGCTGGACGGCAAGGTGCGTCCGGGGCCGAGCGGCAACGCCGGGCACCTGGGCCACATCAGCATCGACCCGGACGGCGAACCGTGCGCCTGCGGTTCGCGCGGCTGCCTCGAAGGGCTGGCCAGCGGCACCGCCATCGCCCGCCATGCCCGGGCGGCGGGCTGGCGGCCCAGTGGCGGCGACGACTCCGCGGTGGCCGTCGCCCAGGCCGCCGGGGCCGGGGATCCGCCGGCCCTGGCCGCCTTCGATCGCGCGGCCCGGGCGCTGGCGGTGGGCATCGCCGGCACCGCCGCGCTGGTCGACCTGGAGGCGGCGGTGATCGGCGGCGGCGTCGCGCAGGCCGGTGAGCTGTTCTTCGCCCCGCTGCGGCGCCACCTCGACGACTACGCCACGCTCTCCTACACCCGTGGCCTGGTGGTGGCCCCCGCGCAGCTGGGCACCGACGCGGGGGTGATCGGGGCGGCCGCGCTGGCGCTCGGCACGACCCAGTGACCGAGCGCCGGTCCAGCCCCAGGGCGCGGGCCTGGGCCAGGGCGAAGTCCCGCTTGTCGTACTCGTCGAAATGGGTCGCGACCCGACCGGTGTACCGGCCGTCGACCGTCTCCAGGGTCGGCCCGCTGAACGCCTGGAACCCGAACCGCTCGGCCGGGTAACCGCCGACCGGTGACCAGGCGAGGGTCGCGAGCACCGGCACCAGGCGGCGGTCGCGGCACCAGGCGACGGTCTCCGCCATGCCCGTGACCAGCGGCAATTCGTCCAGCAGTCCGCGCACCCGGACCTCGGTCGCACCGGTCCAGCCCGCCGCGTCCAGCTCGGAGACCTGCCGGTTGTCCACCGTGCCGGCCGCATAGGCGTCCTCGGCAGCCGCCGGCTCGGCACGATGCCCGAGGGATCCCGCGAGATGGACGGAGGAGCTGGTCCCAGGCACCAGCGTGCCGTCCACATCGAAGAAGACCGCACCGATTACATGATCATCCGTCAGTGTCGGCCCATGATGCCACGCCCCCACAGCCGGAGTACGGCGCGCTCGGCGGGGCGGCCCGGGCGGGCGCAGGATGGGAGACGGGCGTCTAGGAGGCTGGTCGGCATGGTTCGTACCAAGGAGTGGCAGCTGCGGCTGGAGCTCACCGAGGACGGGGACCTCACCACGGTGCACGCCGTGCTGGACACCGGCGAGGGAGTGCTGGAGACCATCAGCAGCGCGCGCCGCAATCCGCTGGACGCCCGGGTGCCGCAGATCGGCGACGAGTTCGCCGCCGGCCGGGCCCTGGTGGAGCTGGGCCACCAGCTGCTCCGCGCCGGCACGGCGGAGGCGACCGGCAACGACCCGGCCGCCCGGGAGTAGCCCACCCCGGAGTGAACGCCCCGGTCATCTGAGAGCGCCCCGCTCTCCCGGAAAGCCCTGGCGCGCGCTAGGCTCCTCATGCGTACCAAACGTTTGTTATGCATAGTCGCGCCCCAAGGAGCCCTGGTGTTCGCCATACCGCTGTCCGAGACCCTCCCCGCCGAGCTCCGCCCGCTGGAGCCGCACCACGCCGAGGAGTTCCTCGCGCACATGGACCGGGGCCGGGTCAGCGTGGACCAGTTCATCGGCTTCGCCTCGCACAGCACCGACCTTGACTCCGCCCGCGCCACCCTGCAGCGGTACGCCGACCGCGCCGCCGCGGACACCGCGCGGATCTACGGCATCTGGCTGGACGGCACCCTGGTGGGCGGGGTGATGTTCCCGCACTTCGACACCGCGCACGGGATCGCCGAGATCGGGGTCTGGGCGGAGCCGGCCGGCGAGGGGCTCGGGCTGATCTCCGCCGGAGTGCGGCACCTGATCGAGTACGCCCTGGTGGAGCGCGGCATGCCGATCGTCGAGTGGCGGAGCAGCCCGGAGAACACCCGCAGCCGGGCGGTCGCCGAGCGGGCCGGGATGAGCCTGGACGGCGTGCTCCGCTCCCGCTACCCCCACAACGGCGTCCGGCAGAACAAGGAGGTCTGGTCGCTGCTGGCCGAGGAGTGGCTGGCGAGCGAGCAGCGCGCCGAGTTCCTCGCCTCGCGTGAGCGGCTGCGCGCCGCCCGGGTGAGCTGACGCCCCCGCCGGTCCGAGACGCCCCGTCCGGCCGGCCCCGTCCGATAAGAGGTCCGCCAGAATCGTCCGACCCGCATGGCAGAATGCCAACTCCGCCATTTTCAGGGAGGGTTCCAGTGCGAGCGGGATGGATGCCGGGTGCGGTCGGGGTAGTGCTCATGGTGGTCTTGGGGGCGAGCGGCTGCTCGTCCGACGAGGGCAGACCGGTGGTGGACGGCAGCGGGATGCCGACCACGGCGGTCGCCGTCGTGCCCACCCCGTCGGCCTCGCCGACCGACGCCCTCCCGTCCTACACCCCGCCTGACTGCCCGTCGGGTTCACCGGCGCCCGGCGGCACGGTGAACGGCCATGACCTGCGGGCCCTGCTGCCGGTCTGCCAGTACCAGAACCGGCCGGCCGACTGGACGCCGGAGCTCAAGAGCCTGGAGGACGGCGGGCCCGCGTCGGCCCCCGCCGCGGCCGAACTGCCCGGCAAGGACTGCTCGTTCCTGGTGGACGCCAAGGGCTTCAACCTGTCCACCGACTTCCGGACCGCCTGGGCCAGGGAGAGCGACGACGCCCCCAGCGACAGCGTCTTCCACCCCGTGGTCGACGACTTCATCGCCGCCTACCAGCCCGGCGACGCCAAGAAGCTCCTCGGCGATATCCGGGACTTCGCGGACCGCTGCTCCTCCTTCGACGTGTACGCGGGCAGCCAGACCACCATGACGGTGACCGCCGACCCGCTGTCCGGGCTCGGCGATGAGGCCATCGACCTCAAGTGCACGCCGGGGCCGAACGCGATCGTGCAGCGGATGGAGTCGATCATCGTCCGGGTCGGCGACCGGGTGCTGTTCGTCACCGGCGACAGCCACCAGGGCGGGATGCCGAAGGTGCAGGACCTCGCCACGATGGAGGTGCGGGGACTGAGCGGCTGAGCCGCTGATCGCGGCAAGCCGGCCATGCTCCCCGTACCGTGGGCACGCGCGAACCGGCCGGTAGGAGAGGACCATGAACAGCAGAGCACGGTCCGGCGGCCGCACCCGCCGGACCGGCTCGGGTGTGCCGAGCCCGCCTCGCCCACCGGCAGCACGTCGCTGGAGGTCCCCATGAGCGACACTCACCCGCAGGCATCCACCGGTCCGATCGTGGTCGGCACGGACGGCTCGGAGTCGGCCCGCCAAGCCGTGCTCTTCGCCCTGCGCGAGGCGCAGCTGCGCGGCACCAGCGTGCGCGCGGTCTGCGCCTACGGTTCCGGCCGCACCCACGGCACCAGCCGCACCGCCCAGCACGGCATGGAGCGGATCGCGTGGCCCAGCGCTACCGGAAACCTGCCCGCGCACCAACACGACATCGTGACGCGCGAGACGACCGACTCGGTCGAGGAACTGCGCCGGCAGGTCGGCGAGCCGTTCGTGGAGGTCGAGGTCCGCTGCGACCGCGGCCGTCCCGCACAGGTCCTGCTGGACGAGAGCCAGGATGCGAGCCTGCTGGTGGTGGGTTCCCGTGGTACCGGTGCCTGGGGCCGCCTCGCGCTCGGCTCGACCAGCACCGAGGTCGTCCACCACGCCCATCTGCCGGTCGTCGTCGTGCCGACCCGCAAATGAGCGGTCCGAACCCACGCCAGGAAGGTGGGGCAACCAGCATGCGACCCGAGATCGTCGTCGGTCTCGACGGCTCACCCGAAAGCCTGTCCGCCGCCCACTGGGCCGCCCGTGAGGCCCAGCGGCGGGCCCTGGCGCTGCGGCTGCTGCACCTGTGGATCCTGCCGCCGATGACGGGCCAGCAGATCGTCCGCGAGGACCAGCAGGCCGCCGCCTCCGAGCGCCTGCTCCATGAGGCCAGGCACGCCATGCGGCAGCAGTATCCCGGCCTGCAGCTCATCAACCAGGTGCTGCCCGCCCATTCCCCCGACGCCCTGCTGTCGGCCGCCCAGGACGCCGAGCTGGTGGTCCTCGGCTCGCAGGGGCTCGGGACCGTCAGCGGCTACCTGCTCGGCTCCGTAGCGCTGTACGCCGTCGCCCACGCCGACCGCCCGGTGGTGCTGGTCCGGACGGATGTGGAGCCGTCCGGCACCCGGATCCCGGCCGCACCGCCCGGCGGCGTCGCGGTCGGCGTCAGTCTCCGGGCCGGGTACGACAACACCTTGGACTTCGCCTTCGACGCCGCCCGGCGGCGCGACGCCGCGCTGCTCGCCGTGCACGCCACCAGCCGCCGCCGGCCGGTGATCGCCCGGGAGCACCCGCCGGCGGAGTCCTCGCCCGAGGTGGACCGGCAGGCGCTGAGCGCCGCGCTGCTGCCGTGGCGGGCGAAGTACCCGGACGTCCACGTCGTGGAGCACCTCAGCCAGGAGAGCCCGGCCCGCGCCGTCGTGGACATCGCGGTCGGGGCCCGGCTCCTGGTCGTCGGCCGCGGCGGATACCGCAGTGGCCCGGCGCCCCGGATCGGCTCGGTGGCCCACGCCGCCATCCACCACTCCGTCTGCCCGGTCGCCGTCATCCCCCACGACCCCCGCGACTGACAGCGAGCGCCGTACGACCGGGCGGCAGGTCAGCGGTGCGTCAGCCCTTGACGACCCCCAGTGGTACCAGGCGGGCGACCAGCCGTGCGAGCCCGGCACCCTCGGTGGCGGCGGCGACCGCGTCGACGTCCTTGTACGCCTCGGGTGCCTCCTCCGCGAGACCGCGCCAGGAAGCCGGGCGCACCGCGATGCCGCCCGCCTCCAGCTGGTCGCGGAGCCGCTCACCGCGCACCATGCGCAACGCGTGGTGGCGGCTCCAGACCCGGCCGGCGCCGTGGCAGGCGGAGTGGAACGCGTCGTTGCCCGGTAGGCCGACCATCACGTACGAGGCCGTGCCCATGGTGCCGGGGACCAGCACCGGCTGCCCGGCGTCGGCGAGGTCGGGCGGCAGGCTCGGATCGCCGGGCGGCAGGGCCCGGGTGGCGCCCTTGCGGTGGACGCAGAGCTGCCGCTCGGCACCGCCGACCCGGTGGGTCTCGATCTTGGCCATGTTGTGGGAGATGTCGTAGACCAGCTCCAGACCCGCCCCGGCCGCGGTGGCGAAGGCGCGGCGGGCGGCCTCGGAGAGCAACTGCCGGTTGGCGCGGCCGTAGTTGGCGGCGGCCGCCATGGCGCCGAGGTAGGCACGGCCGGGTGCGGAGTCGACGGGTACGCAGGCGAGTTGGCGGTCCGGGAGGGAGATCTTGTAGCGGTGCAGGTCACGCTCCATGGTGCGGACGTGGTCGGTGCAGACCTGGTGGCCGAGGCCCCGCGAGCCGCAGTGGATCATGACGCAGACCTGGCCTTCGTGCAGCCCGAAGGCGGCCGCGGTGTCGGGGGCGAAGAGCTGGTCGACGGCTTGGACCTCGAAGGAAGTGGTTGCCGCTGCCCAGGCTGCCGACCTGGTACAGGCCCCGTGCCACGGCCCGGCTGCTGACCTGCCCGGGGGCGGCGCCCTCCAGGACGCCGAGGTCCTCGCAGCGGTCCAGGTCGCGCGGCACGCCGTGGCCGTGCTCCACCGCGTACCGGGCCCCGCCGACCAGCAGCTCGTCCATCTCCTCGGTGCCGGACAGCTCCCACAGGCCGCCGCGCCCCATGCCGCGCGGGGTGGTGTCGTCCAGGATGTCCATCAGGCGGTGCATCCGCCGGGGATCGAGTTCCTCGCGGTCGATGCCGGCGGCCAGCAGCCGCACCCCGCAGGAGATGTCGAAGCCGACGCCGCCCGGTGAGATGACGCCGCCGTGGCCGATGTCGGTGGCGGCCACTCCGCCGATCGGGAAGCCGTAGCCCCAGTGCACGTCGGGCATGGCGTAGGAGGCGCGCACGATCCCGGGCAGGGTCGCCACATTGGCCACCTGCTCCAGTGCCTTGTCCCCCTCCCCCTGCGGCAGCAGCTCCTTGGACGCGTACACCACCCCCGGCACTCGCATCAGGTCCTGCCGCTCGATGCGGAAGCGGTACGCGCTCTCCTCGGCGAGCCTGATCTCCACGTCACTCATCTCCAATCGATGGTCAGCCGTCCGGCACGCTCACCCACCGGGGTGCCGAACTCGGCGCAGGCGGTGGTGAACCGCTCGCGGATCCACACCCATTCCTCGCCCCGGGCCGGGCGGGTGTGGCAGTAGTCGAGGAACAGGGGCAGCGCCTCCAGCCGGACGGGGGCCGGGCGCGCGGGATCGGGCCCGCCCAGGGTCACCAGGAACAGCAGGCTCAAGTCGTTGCGCAGGACCGGGTCGATGGCGTAGTCGTCGACGAAGTCGCCCATGTCGTAGAGGATCCGGTCGGCGACGCCGTGGAACACGTGGGCGGAGTGCCCGGCGACCAGGGTCGCTCCGGCGGCCAGCAGGTCGGCCGCCGCCGCGCGCACGTGCCGCGGCGGGCGGGAGGTCATGTTGGGGCCCCAGTGCGGCGTGACCAGCACGGCGTCGGCCTGCCGCGCGGCCCGCTCCACCAAGTGGCCGAGCCAGTCCGGCACGCCCCGGTACAGATCGGCCCAGGCGACGCCGGGGCGCTGCTCGCCGGCCGCGAACTCCTCCGGGTGGTCGGTGGCGCCGACCACGGCCAGGCGCACACCGCCCGCCTCCAGGACCGCGAACTCCCGGGCCGCCCGGACGTCCCGCCCGGCGCCCACCACGCGGACGCCGGCGTGCTCCAGCAGGGTCCGGGTGTCGGCCAGGGCGTCGAATCCGTAGTCCAGGGCGTGGTTGTTGGCCAGGGTCACGCAGTCCACCCCGAGCTCGGCGAGCACGGTCGCGGCGGCCGGCGGGGCGCGGAAGAAGAACGGCTTGAGCGGGTCCCGCCAGCGGCGGCCCCGGTCGGAGACGCAGCACTCCAGGTTGAGCACCACGAGGTCGGCCGCCGCCAGTGCCTGCCGTACCTCGGCGGCCAGCAGGGTCTGCGGTGTCGGCGAGCGCCGCAGCTCCTCGGCGACGCCGCGCCCGAGCATGGTGTCGCCTGCCAGTGCCACCGTGAGCGCCATACCTCCGCTCCCTCTCGCGCCGGGCCGCCGCTCCGTACTCGTGCCAGGCCGCCGCTCCCGCCCGCGCCGGTCAGACGTCGACGGTCACCCGGCAGGTCCAGCCGTCGGGGCCGCCGCGCAGCCGGAGGCCGTGCAGCGAGACGGCCTTCGGCACCGCGCCGACCGGCTCGGCGGTGTCGGCGTCCGCCATCCGGAAGCGCACCGACAGCACCCGGCCGGCCGCCGTGTCCCGGATCGCGAGCACCTCCGTGTCGAGCGGTATCTCGCCGTCGGCGTCCATCCGGTAGACGACCTCCTCCAGGACGGCCACCAGCAGGTCCTCGTCCGCCGCCGCAGTGACCTCGCACGCCCGCTCGCCGACGGGCCGGGCCGCCGAGGTGTCGGCGAAGCCGTCGACCACCGCGCGCACCGCCTGCGTGATGCAGCCCGCCACGGTCGGCGACCACGCCTCCACCCGCAGGTCGGCCGTGTGCGCCAGGGTTCGGTGGCCGCTGGCTGAGCGCTGCTGCCCGGTCACCGGCAGCGCCCCCTCACGTCGCGTGCGCGAAGCTGGCTGTCCGCGCATCTCCCGGGCCCTCCTTGCCGGTTCGGGCCCGTGCTTCCATCCTGCTGCGCCGACCCGGCCAACGCGATCGGGGTGGGCGGGTCGGCGCCGATGACGGCCTTGATCGGTTGCCCGGTTCACATCGCGCATTTCCGGCACGGCCTGCGGCGAGGCGATCGCAACGAATTTCGATCCTACCCAGCCCTCGACCCGACAAACGACCACATCGTGAATCTCATCATCACCAGCTCGACACACCGGATTAAGGTGCACGAATAATGACCGCGGCACCACCGAACGTGAATCCGATGCATGACCGGCACGACTGTTCCCACTCGACGAAGGCTCGACTACAGTGGCTTCGCCTGACGCACCAGAAACCGGGCCGGCCTTACCAGGTCCGGGTTCAATGAGTCGGGCATGGCGGACACTCAACGGGGGGTTGTTCGGTGGGGGTGGGCTACCAGCGCCAGCTTCGGCGCGATCCTTTCGCGTACCTCAGAGAACTGCGTCGCCGCGGTTCGAACGGCATGCTCCGGCTACCTTGGGGCGGATGGTGTGTGAGCGACGCCGATCTCGCCCACGCATTGCTGCGCAGCCCGGAGTTCAACGGCGATAGGTCGCTCTTCTTCGGGGACCTGCTGCCGACCCGTTCCGCGCAGGTCGATGTCGGCCACGCGGTGCGAAACCTGCTGCGAGCCCACACATCGGAGTACCGCGAGGCGCTCCTGGCGGAGGTGGTCCGACTACCGACCACCAGCCGGTGGCCGGACACCGCGACCGACCTCGTGTACCGGGCGCTTGCGGATCTACTGCTGCATCCGGACAGTCCACCCCACGCCCGGCGCCTGATGGACAGGGCCGTCCACGGCGGCGTGGTGTTCCAAGCGCCGGGCGTGTGGCGGCGGGCACGCGCGGAGGTACTGCGCGCGAAGTTCATCGCGGCGATCACCGAGCAGGTCGGATATCGCCGTAAAAGCGGCCCGGGTGAGCCCCGTGATGTGCTGGACGCCGTACTCGGCGCGTGTCCGAGTGATCTGGCGGACCGGACCGTGGCCGAGGTATTCCTGACGATGTACCGATCGGTCGTGGCACCCGTCGGTGCCTCGCTGGCATGGTCGGTTCTGCTGGCCTTTTCACACCACACTTCGGATTCCCCGCTGCCATGGCCGGAAGACTGGATAGTACGCGAATCACTTCGGCACCGTCCGATGGTATGGATGATCGGTCGCGCCTGCCCGCACGCCACTGAATTCGGCGGCATTCCGATCCCAGCGGGCGACATCCTCTCGGTCAGCCCTTACCTCCTGCAGCACGACGACGGAGGCTGGACCGACCACGACGTGTTCCGCCCCGAACGCTGGGCGGAGCCGCACCCGAGCGGTCCCTACATACCGTTCGGCGCAGGCCCTTTCACCTGCGCCGGCGCGGCGGTGGCCCAGGTGTTGATGACCGAAGCACTGAGCGCCCTCACCAGCGACGCCCGAATCACCGTCACTGGCAGCGGCACGCACCCGGTCATGGTCGAGGGCGCCACCCCTCGGCCCTTCACCGTCCATCGCACTCTCAGGCAGGCCCACGAAACCGCCAGGAGGTGACTCACCATGGCTGCTGCACTGCGCCGCGTCCTCAACCGGAAGCCGGCCCGGAACTGGTTCTGGGTGTGACCAGCGATGGCTCACGTGATCGATGACTGAAGGGGGGTGACTCACCATGGCTGCTGCACTGCGCCGCGTCCTCAACCGGAAGCCGGCCCGTAACTGGTTCTGGATCTAAGACCCGGATGCCGCACCTCGGCTCGGTGGGCTCACGCGGCGAACCCGCGGGCATGGGCCCACCGAGCAGTGGTAGCACCTCACGGCCCGTCCGCCCACGCTTCGCACACGGGATCGCCGGGCCGGGGCCGTCGCGTGCGCCTGGTGCGCGGGGGGCGGCTCACAGGAGCAGCGCCTCGAACTGGAACTCCGGCGCGGTCAGCGGCTGTTCAGCCCAGATGACCTTGCCCCGGGCCGGGTACCTGGTGCCCCACCGCTCGGCCAGCTGCGCCACCAGGAACAGGCCCCGGCCGCCCTCGTCCGTGGTGGCGGCGTAGCGCAGGTGCGGGGCGGTGCTGCTGCCGTCGGAGACTTCGCAGACCAGGCTGCGGTCCCGCAGCATGCGGACCCGGACCGGCGCGGCACCGTAGCGGATGGCGTTGGTGATCAGCTCGCTGAGGATCAGCTCGGCGGTGAAGGTCAGGTCATCCAGTCCCCAGGCCGCCAGCTGCTCGACGCACTCGTTCCGGACGCGTGACACGGCGGCGAAGTCGAACGGCACGTCCCAGGTGGCCACTTGCCCGGGGTCGAGCAGCCGGGTGCGCGCGACGAGGAGCGCGATGTCGTCGCTCCGACGCGGCGGGACCATCGCGTCGAACACGGCCTGGCAGATGTCGTCCGGGGAGCGGCGGGCGTCGGAGCCCACCAGGGAGCGGCGCAGCGCGGAAAGGCCGGTCTCCAGGTCGCGGTCCCGGTTCTCGACGAGCCCGTCGGTGTAGAGCACCAGGGCGCTTCCGGGCGCCAGCCGCAGTTCGATCGTCTCGAAGGGCAGACCGCCCACGCCGAGTGGCGGCCCGGCCGGCAGCTCGACGAACTGCGCACCGCCGTCCGGGTCCACCAGCACGGGCGGTGGATGACCGGCCCGCGCCATGGTGCAGTCCCCGGAGACCGGATCGTAGATCGCATACAGGCAGGTGGCGCCCGTGACGGGCGCTCGTTCACCATCGCCCGTGATGTCCTGCTCTCCCACGGCCGCCTCCACCTGGTCGAGGCGGGTGACCAGTTCGTCGAGGCGGCCGAGCAGTTCGTCCGGCGGCAGGTCGAGGGTGGAGAAGTTGAGCACGGCCGTGCGCAGGCGGCCCATGGTGGCGGCGGCGTGCAGCCCGTGGCCGACGACGTCACCGACGACGAGCGCCACGCGGAACCCGGGCAGCGGGATGACGTCGAACCAGTCCCCGCCGACCCCGTGCAGCGCCGGCAGATAGCGGTAGGCCGCGTCCAGGCCGCTCTGCTCGGGCAGCCCCCGGGGCAGCAGACTGCGCTGCAGTGTCTCGGCCATCCGGTGCTCACGGGTGTACCGGCGGGCGTTCTCGACGCAGACCGCCGCGCGGGCGACCAGTTCCTCGGCGAACGAGACGTCCTCCTCCCCGAACGGCGCGGAGTCCCCCGCCCGCCAGAAGTTGACCGTGCCCAGGGTCAGGCCGCGGGCACGCAGGGGTGCGGAGATCAGCGAGTGGATCCCGTAGTCGAGCACCCGGTCGGTGGCCTCCGGGTCGCACGCCCGCCAGGCGTGTGCCTGGTGCAGATCGGCGGCGAGTGCGGCGCGCCCGGTCTCCAGGGCGGTCTCCCCCGGAGTGCCCGGGAGCGCTTCGATCGGCGAGCCCACCGGATGGAACGGCTGGTCGTCGCTGATGCCGCTGGCGGCGGTGCGGCGGATCCGCGGGCGCTCCGCGGTGCCCGGGTCCGGGAGCGGCTCCTCGCCGCGCAGCACCGGATCGGCCAGGTCGACGGTGGCGAAGTCGGCGAACCGGGGAACCGCGACATCGGCCAGCTCCTGAGCGGTCCGCACCACGTCCAAGGTGGTGCCGACCCGCACCCCCGCGTCGTAGAGCAGCTGCAGCCGGGCCCGGGCCTCCTCGGCCTGCCCGGCGAGCGCTCGTAGCTCGGTGGTGTCCCGGATGGTCGCGACGCTGCCGGGCCCGCCGCCGAACGGTGCGGTGGGGCGGTTGTTGACGGCGAGCAGCCGGTCCTCGGCCTGGTGCACCTCGTCGGTGGCAACCCGCCCGGATGCCAGCAGCTCGGCCAGCCCGGGGTCGAGCCCGAGCCCGGCGACCGGCTGCCCCTCCACGTCGGGCGACAGTTCGAGCAACCGCCGGGCCTCGTCGTTCGCCAGCAGCACCCGCCCGTCCCCGCCGACGATCAGCACGCCCTCGCGGACCGCGTGCAGCACCGCGTCGTGGTGCTCGAACATCCGCGTCATCTCGGACGGGTCGAAGCCGCGCGTCTGACGGCGCAGCCGCCGCCGCACCAGCAACGCCCCACCGGTGCCCACCACGAGCGCGACCGCCGCGCCGCCGATCAGGACCGGGAGCTGCCGGCCCACCGCGCTGGACGTGTGCGCGACCGTGTAGCCGACCTGGACCACGCCCGCGATCGAACCGTCCGGCCTGGTGACCGGAGCGGTGCTCTCCACGACCTTCCCGATGGGCGCGGTGAAGCTGATCGTGATCGGCCCCTTGAAGGCTTCCTGGTACGGGCCGACGACGTGCTTCCCGACCAGCGAGGGGTTGTCGGACGTGTAGCGGATCCCCTGCGGGCTGGCGAACACCACGTAGTCGAACTTGCCCTTCGTCATGACCTCGTTCGCCAGCGGCTGCAGCATCGCGGTCGGATTGGGGCCGTCCAGCGCGATCGCCACCGCGGGGACCTGCGCCAGGGTGACGGCCGCGGCGCGCGTGCGATGCTCCGCATCGTTCATGGCGTTGTTCCGGGCCTGCAGCACGAGCGCCGTCAGCGCCGCGCCGACCAGCAGCACCACGACGGCCAGCAGCCAGACGAACACCTGCCCGGCGACGCTGCGCACCCCCAGCCGCGAGCGCAGCCGGCCCCCGGCGGACCGGTGTTCCCCTGGTCCGCCGACCGCCGCGCCCCGAGCGCCGTCACCGTCCGCTGCATCCATCCAGGCCGTCCCTCAACTCCCCTCCACGCTGCCACTCCGCCCAGGGATGTGCACAGCGGGAGGGGCTCACGAGAATGGGGGCATGGCCGCGCAGAAGGTGACTTTACGGAAGATGACACCGTCGGAGTACGACATGGCGACCGAGCATCGAGAAGCCGAGACGGCCCGAGAGCTCGGCACGTTCATGCCCGAGGAGCCGGCGCGGGAGCGGGCCCGTCGGGGTACCGCGCGGTTCCTCCCCGACGGGGTCGACACGGCCGGTCACCATCTCGTGGTGGCGGAGAACGGGTCGGGCGAGGCGGTGGGGAACGCGTGGATCGGCCCGGATCCGCGCCAAGCCTCGGGCACTGCCGGCGCGGCGTGGCTGTACGACATCAACGTCCTCCCGCAGGCTCCCGGCATCGGCAGCTGACACCGGCAAGGCCAGGGTCAGCCGGCAGCGACGGCGTTGACCGGCTGCCGGCCGGGCAGATCGCGGTCCCGGCCCTGGAAGGTGCGGCGGTACGCGGCGGGTGAGACGCCGATCGCGGCGGCCAGGTGCTGGCGCAGCGAGGAGGCGCTGCCGAACCCGGCGTGCTCGGCGACCCGGTCCACCGGCAGGTCGCTGGATTCCAGTAGTCTGCGGGCGAGTTCGAGCCGCTGGGTGGTGAGCCACTGGCCGGGGGTCTGGCCGGTCTCGGCGAGGAAACGACGGCTGAAGGTGCGCACGCTCATGCCCGCCTGGGTGGCCAACTGGGCGAGTTTGATGGGCTGGTGGAGCTGCCGGAGGGCCCACTCGCGGGCACCGGCGGTGTCGCTGCCGCTCGCGTCGGGGACGGGTCGGGCGATGTACTGGGCCTGTCCGCCGTCGCGCCATGGCGGCACGACGCACAGGCGGGCGACCCGGTTGGCGATCTCGCTGCCGTGGTCGCTGCGGATCAGGTGCAGGCAGAGGTCCATCCCGGCGGCGGCGCCGGCCGAGGTGAGCACGTCCTCGTCGTCCACGTAGAGCACGTCGGGATCGAGCGGGGTCCGCGGGTAGCGCTCGCGGAAGCGCTCGGCGTGCACCCAGTGCGTGGTGGCGGGCCGGCCGTCGAGCAGCCCGGCGGCGGCGAGGACGAAGGCGGCCGTGCAGATCGACACCAGCCGGCTACCGGGCCGGAGCCGGCCCAGCGCGGCCGCGACCGGCTCGGGGAGCGGGTCGCTGCCGCCGATCGGGTCGTCGATGGCCGCCACGATCAGGGTGTCGGCGGTGGCGATCACGCTCGCGTCGTGCTCGACGGCGATCGAGAAGTCCTCGCTGGTGCGCACCGGCCGACCGTCCGGGGTGCAGGTGAGCACCTCGTAGAGCCGGTCGCCGCCCGGGCCGCGGGCGAGGCCGAAGGCCTTGGCGGGGATGCCGAGTTCGAAGGGGAAGACGCCGGGGAGGGCGAGGACGACGACGCGGTGCCTGGCTCGCTGCATGGCCGGATCCTCTCACTTGTTGGCTATCTGGCCACTCTTTTCAACGGCTGGGTGGCGTCAGGCTGTTGATCAACCGCGAACGAGACATGGGGAGTGGATCCGGATGACGGAGAAGATGACGGCCGTGGCCTTCGCAGCGCCCGGTGGGCCGGAGGTCCTGAAGGTGGTGGAACGGGAGCGGCCGGTACCCGGTCCGGCGGAGATCCTGGTCCGGGTGCACGCGGCCGGCGTCAACCCGGTGGACTGGAAGACCCGGGCGATGGGTGCCCTGTTCGTCCCCGGCGACGGCATCGTGGGGTGGGACGTCTCGGGTGTGGTGGCGGCCGTCGGCCTCGGCGTGACGCTCTTCCGGCCGGGTGACGAGGTGTACGGCATGCCGGGCTTTCCGCGGATGGTGGGCGGCTACGCGCAGTACGTGGCTGCTCCGGCACGCCACTTCGCCCCCAAGCCGGCCGGACTCGACCACGTGCAGGCGGCAGCCCTGCCGCTCGCCGCGCTCACGGCCTGGCAGGCCCTGGTGGACATGGCGGCCCTGCGGGAGGGGCAGCGGGTCCTGGTGCACGCCGCGGCGGGTGGCGTGGGCCATCTGGCGGTGCAGATCGCCAAGGCGTACGGCGCGTACGTCATCGGCACGGCCAGCGCGGGCAAGCACGCGTTCGTGCGGCGGCTGGGCGCGGACGAGGTGATCGACTACACGGCGGTCGACTTCACCTCGGTGGTCTCCGACGTGGACGTGGTGATCGACCCGCTCGCCGGGGACTACCAGGAGCGCTCACTGTCGGTGTTGCGCAGCGGTGGCACGTTGGTCACCCTCCCGGCCCGCGAGACCGAGGCGCTCGCCTCGGCCGCGGCCGCGCGCTCCATCCGCTCGGGCTTCATGCTGGTCGAGCCCGACCGGCGGGCGCTGCTGGCCGTTACGGAGCTGGTCGAGACCGGCAAGCTGACGGTGCACGTCGGCGCCGTCTTCCCGCTGGCGGACGCCGCCAAGGCCCACGAGCTCGGTGAAACCGGGAGGACCACCGGGAAGTTGGTGCTCACCGTCGACTGACGCAGCGGGCTGGAGTCATGCGGGGCCGGGGCCGGCCGGGACCGGCATGGCGCGCCAGGTGTCCGCGAGGATCTCCATGGTCACCAGGCGCATGGTGGTGTCGGCCTCGGCGAAGTAGCGCTCGGTCTCGCCGGTGGGGGTGAAGCCGAAGCGGGTGATCGCGCGGACCGCGTCGGTGTTCTCCAGGGAGGCCATGCTCCACACCCGGGTGAGGCCGAGCTCGGCGAAGGCGAGCTTGAGCATGAGCCAGCCGATGTCGGGCGCGCACCCGGAGCCGCGGAGGTGCCGGGCCATGGTGAAGACGCCGGAGTAGCCGGTGGTGGCGTCCTCGACGTCGAGGCGGATGCCGCCGACGGGGCGGTCGTCGCCCTGGAGGCACGCGGCCAGCTGGTAGTGGCGGCGCGGTGCCGCGGCGGCGGTCGCCACGGCCTCGTCGAGCCTGCGTCGGATCCGGGTGTCGTCCATGACGCCGGTCGAGAGGTGGCGCATCCCGGCCTGGTCGCCCCAGACCAGGCGCATGGCATCGAGGTCGTCGGCGCGGTGGTCCCGCAGGCGGACGAGGGCGGTCTCCAGGACCGGCAGCGTCGCGGCCGGTTGGACAGCTGTGCGATTCATGTTCGAAACCCTAAATGATCTTGTAATTGGCGAGAGGAAGCAGCCGGCGGAACCGCTCACCCCACCACCCCGCTCCCCAGCCGCCAGCTGACCAGGCTCGCCCCCGGCGGCGGGCCGGCCACCACCTCGTGCCCGAAGACCCGGTTGATCGAGCTGTTGCCGCTCAGCGTGATGTCCGCCCCGTACACGTGCAGGGAGACCGCACGCCCCGTGCCGCCGTTCGACACCCGGTGGATGTCCTCGTCCGGCGGCACCAGCAGCTGCACGCGGCCGGCCGTGCACGTCGTGCGGCCGGTCGGCACCAGCACCTTGCGGCCGGAGTGCGGCAGGCGCCACAACCGGAACGCCTCGTCCACCTCGGCGCCCTCCAGCACACCCGACACGCACCAGGCGATGTGGTCGTGGATCGGGGTGGACTGGCCGGGCAGCCAGGTCAGGGCCACCACGGAGTACGTCCGTGCCGTGTGCAGCACCCGCTGCGCGTAGCCGTCGGTGTCGCCCGCGCAGAGGTCCGCCGGGACGATCAGGCCGGCGCGGAGGTACTTGCGCAGGGTGTCGGCGGTGAGCTGCGGGGTCAGGACGCCGGCCGCGGCGTAGCGCTGGAGATCGGAGAGGAACTCGTCGAGATTGGAACCGCGTTCGGTGCTGTTCTGCATGGCACCATGCTGCGATCCGGGGATCGACGGATGATCACCGTCGGATAGACGGCCCCCGGCCGGCTCCCGGCATGCCTCAGGGGGGTGCGCCCCCGCATGGGCGCACCCCCCCTGATGGTTTCTTCTGACGGCCTGCCGGCAGTCGTCTACCCGGCCCCGACCCCCGTCAGCGCCCGCACCTCCAGCTCCGCGAACCGCTGCTCATCGGCCGCTGCCTCCGCCCGCCGACGGCGTCCGCCGACGAGCGAGCCGATGATCGCGGCGGCGAACCCGATCGGGATCGAAACGATGCCGGGGTTCTGCAGCGGGACCGGCGCCGTGGCCGTGCAGGAGATCAGCGCGGTGGCGCTGCCCACGTGCTTGTTCGTCGCCGCGACCCCGCAGTCCTTCGCCTGAGCGGCCGTCAGCTTCACCGCGGGAACGGTGCTGCTGGCCCCGCCCCAGCAGATCGGCGAGAGCAGCACCAGGCCGATCGCGCTGACCAGGCCCGCGTAGATGCCGCACTTGGCGCCGAAGGTGGTGAAGCGCCGCCAGAAGAGGGTGAGCAGGATCGCGGGCAGGTTGGCCGACGCCGCGATGGCGAAGGCGAGCGCGACCAGGAACGCCACGTTGAGATCCCTGGCGAAGATCGACAGGGCGACCGCCACGGCGCCGATGACCACGGCGGCGATCTTCGCGGTGGTCAGCTCCTGTCGCTCCGTTGCCCGGCCCTTCCTGATCACGTTCGCGTACAGGTCATGCGCGAACGAGGACGAGGAGGTCAGGGTGAGCCCGGCGACCACCGCCAGGATGGTGGCGAAGGCCACCGCCGCCACGAAGGCGAGCATCAGCGAGCCGCCGGTGCTGCCGGCGCCGCCGCCGAGGTGCTGGGCGAGCAGCGTGGCGGCGGTGTTGCCGGACGGGTCCTTCTCCTTGATCGTCGCCGTGCCGACCAGTGCGGCCGCGCCGAAGCCGAGGACGAGCGTCATCAGGTAGAAGACCCCGATGATGCCGATCGCCCAGTTCACCGACTTGCGCGCGTCGCGCCCGGTCGGAACGGTGTAGAAGCGCACCAGGACGTGCGGCAGGGCCGCCGTGCCCAGCACCAGGGCGACGCCGAGGCTGATCAGGTCGAGCTTCGACCACCCGTCGGTCGCCCCGTACTTCAGCCCGGGCTGCAGGAACGCGTCGCCCTTCTTCGAGGCGGTCGCGGCGTCACCGAGCAGGTGGCTGATGTTGAACCCGTACTTCGCCAGCACCCAGAAGGTCATCGTGGCCGCGCCGGCGATCAGCAGCACCGCCTTGACGATCTGCACCCAGGTGGTGCCCTTCATCCCGCCGATCACGACGTAGACGATCATCAGCGCGCCGACCCCGATGATGGTCCAGATCTGCGCGGCGGCGCCCTTGACGCCGAGCAGCTGCCCGACGATCGTCGCCGCGCCGACCATCTGCGCGATCAGGTAGAAGATCGACACCACGATCGTCGACACGCCGGCCGCGGTCCGCATCGGCCCGCTGCGCAGCCGGGCAGCCAGCACGTCGGCCATGGTGAACCGGCCCGTGTTGCGCAGCAGTTCGGCGACGAGCAGCAGCGCGACCAGCCAGGCGACCAGGAAGCCGATCGAGTACAGGAAGCCGTCGTAGCCCGACAGGGCGATGATCCCGGCGATGCCGAGGAAGGAAGCGGCGGACAGGTAGTCCCCCGAGATCGCGATCCCGTTCTGCAGGGCGGAGAACTGCCCGCCGCCGGTGTAGAACCCGCCGGTGCCGCGGGTACTGCGCCGCGCCCAGAGCGTGATCCCGAGGGTGGCCGCCACCAGGGCCACGAACAGGCCGACGGTCAGGCCCTTGTTCGACGCGTCGGCAGCCGCCTTCGCGGCCAGTTCCAGGTGCTCGCTCATGCCTGACGCCCCTTCAGTGAGCCGTCGGCGGCGGCGACGGCCGGCGGCTCGCCCGCAGCGGCCGTCGCCCGCAGGCGCAGGGCCGCCGCCGGCGGGTCCAACCGCCGCCCGGCGAACCGGCTGTAGGCGGCCGCGATGCCGAACGTCGAGGCGAACTGCAGCAGGCCGAAGACCAGCGCCACGTTGACGTTGCCGACGACCTTGGTCGCCATGAAGCCGCGGGCGTAGGCCGAGCAGAGGACGTAGGTCAGGAACCAGAGCAGGAACGCCGCCGTCACCGGGAAGACGAACCTCCGGTAGGCGGAACGCAGTTCGATGAATCGCGGATCGTCGCCGATCCAGGGCGCGGCGCGGCGCGACGGCGCAGCGGGGTCAAACATGGGACATCCTTCGAGACAGTGCGGGATGGCGACGCGGAGCGTTCCGGCCCAACCGGACCCCGCACCGGGGAGACAGGCACGGGGTCCGGGACCATGGCCGCCGCAGCGGGACTCGCTCCCTGATCGGGAACGGCACCACCATAGGAACCCGCGATCAACGCGCGTTGAACGCGGCGTTAGAACATCCCACTCCACCCGCGGACTTGCTCCGCCTCCGCAGGGCGGTCAGTCGGCCGGCAGGGCGGTCATCCGGCCGCCAGGGCGCCGGCTCACCGCGGCACGGGACGGCAGCGACGTGGCCGGGCCCGCCCGACTACTGCTTCTGCTCGACGTCGCCGCGGATGGCGCGCATGACCGGGCCGACGTCGGCGGCGGTGAAGCCGATCTTGGTGTTGCTGCCGTCACCCTTGATCACCAACGTGACCCGCGCCGCCGTAGTGGGAGTGAACCAGGAGCAGGTGGTCGCGGTGGTGGTGAGGAAGGCGTTGCGGATCAGCAGGCTGTCGCAGATCGCCCGACCGCCGTGCGGGCCGGGCTCGGTGTCGGCGTAGCTGAAGGTGGTGTGGTCGCCCGCGCCGTCGTTGCCGGTGGTGACCGGGTGGGTGAGCGCGTCGTGCAGGCGGTCGGGGTCGAAGCCGCTGCCGTTGAGGCCGGAGTAGAAGATCCAGGCGCCGTCGGCCTGGTCGTCGTAGGTGGCGTGCACCGGGGTGCCGGAGAGGTTCAGCAGTTTGGCGTCCTGGCCGAGGTCGGAGTTGACCAACTGGGTGGTCTGCGACGGGGGCTGGCCCAGCTGGTAGCCACCGGCGGTCTGCGGGGCGGTCAGGGTCCAGTGGGCGGCGGCGGGGCCGGGAACGGGGGCGGAACCGCCGACTGAGCCGGTGGTCGTGGAGCCACCGCCACGCGAGCCGGCGGACCCGCAAGCGGTCAGCAGCGCCGAGAGCGCGAGCAGCGAGCAGCCGAGGGCGAGACGCCGAGCAGGCACGGGAGGCCTCCTGAGGAGCGGAACCGGGAATGCCCGTCAGTCTGGCAACCCCGTCCCGCCCGCGCAGCACCCTCGTCCAGGCATACTTGCCCAGCCCGAAAGCAAAACTGACACCCCAGACCCCACAACCTAGACCCCACACTCCTGGACGGGCCCACATGGACCTCGACCCCCGCCGCCTCCTGGTGCTCGCCACCGTGGCCCGCACCGGCGGCATCGCCCCGGCGGCCCGCGCCCTCGGCGTCAGCCGCTCCGCCGTCTCCCAGCAACTCGCCGCCCTGGAGCAGGAAACCGGGCTGCCGCTGCTCGACCGCACCGGCCCCCGCCCGGAACTCACCGGCGCCGGGCGGGTGCTGGCCGCCACCGGCGAGCAGATCAGCGGCCAGCTCGCAGCGGCGCGCGAGCAGCTGACAGGCAGCCAATCGCTCGGCGGTCAGGTGGCGATCGGCGCCAGCCCTTGGATGATCGCCCGGCTGGCCGCCGGGGTGGTCCGGTTGCTGAACCACTACCACCCGGGGCTGGAGCCGAGCTTCCAGGAGCACGACCTGGTGGGCGGCCTGCGCGCAATGCGCCTCGGCGAGCTGGACGTGCTGGTCCTCGCCGACGACCGGGACACCGCCGTGCCGCTGCCGCCCGGCACCCGGGCCAGGCTGATGGGCGAGGACGACTACCGGGTGGTGGTCCCGGACTCCTGGGAGCCGCCGAAGACACCGCAAGACCTCTCCGGCCGACCGTGGATCACTGCTCCTCCGCAGTCCGCCCGGGGTCGGGCCTTCGCCCGGTTCGCGGCCGAGCACGGCATCGAGCCGGCCACCGTGCACGTCGCCGAACACCCGGCCACGGTGGCCGCCCTGATGGCAGCTCGGCTGGGCGCCGCAGTCGTCCCCACCTTCATGGCAGCCCAGTTGCCCCAGGCCACGACCACCACCCTGCCGGTCGGCGGCACCCTGATCTTCCGCCTGCTGCACCGCGACGGCCACACGGCCCAGGACCTGGCCTCCCGCATCGCCGCCGACGCCCTGCTCCAAGCCGCCCGGAACCACCTGGAAGCGGAAACGGCGGCCGGCCGGGTCGCCCTGGAGATCCGCGTCCGCGCCCTGCGCGACCCGAGCGAGTGAGCGACCGTGCGGCAAGCACCTTTACGGGCCGGGCTGCGACCGGAGAGATCTTGAGAGGAACCCACAAGCTTGGCGAAGCCGCCGTCGCCTGTCGCGGGCGGCGTTCCGGCGGACAGGTATCCGTCGGAGCGCCGCCCAGAGTGGAACGGATCAGACGGTGTCGTCGCCGGGGACGTGCACCGGTATGAAGGTGAGGGGGCCACGCCAGCAGGCGGCGGGGGCGAGTTCGGCGTCGAAGTCGTCCTCGAAGGCGATCACTTCGTCGTCGATGTCGAGCATGCCCGCGTCGCGGATGTCCAGAGCGAGGGTGGTCATGAGGGATCACTTCCATTCACTGTGGTTGATGCTACTGCCAGGACGAATCACACTAGCTGGCTCTCATCCTTGGCCTAGGGGTCTGACCAGCCCGTTTTTTCACCGGTACTTCACGTCAGCCGATGGAAAAAATCCCGATGCGCCCGCTCCGCACCCCGGCCGAGGTCATGAGCTCACGATGGGCCCTCAGGGGTGCGGACACCAACGGGTGGTGGCACGCAGCAGGCGGCTGTTGCACTGGCTCGTGGCAGACAACGCAGATCCAGCGGTCACCGAGGCCTGTTGGCTGCGTGCCGCGCGGGAAACCCGCACCGCAGGCGTCGCCCGATCAGCAAGCCCTGAGGCTCCCGCCCAAGTAGCTGCCGGCGCCGCTCCCGTCACGCGCGCATCGAGGCCCCACAGCTCGCGCAGGCCCTCGGCGGTCTGCAAGGGCCAGGCACCCTCGCCGCCGCGCGGCGGGCGATCGCCTCGGATTGTGCGCGGGAACGGGCTCCACCGGGCGGGGTGCGGGTGCGGACTGCCCGGTGGAGCCCGGCCGCTACCGCGTCAGCAGCTTCTCCAGGACGTCCGCCCCCTTTGACGCGCCGCCCGCCCCGCGCACGATCCGGCTCAGGGCCTCCGCCCAGGGGCGGCAGGACCGGACGTCATGGACGGCGTCGCGCAGGCCCTGCACGGTCGGCTCGGCGAGCGTCCTGCCGACCCGCAGCTCCTCCGCCCGCCGGGCGATCGCCCGCTGTTCCGGAATCTGCGGCACCGCCACGAAGGGCACCCCGTGGTAGAGAGACTCCATCGCCGAGTTCATGCCGGCGTGGCTCAGGAACACCTCGGTGTGTCGCAGCACCGCCACCTGCGGCACGTGCGCGTGCACTTCGACGTTCGCCGGGATCGGGCCCAGCGACTCCTGGTCCAGCCCGCCCACCACCATGACGACCTGCCAGTCGCTGTCCCCGAACGCCTCGATGCAGGTCCGGTAGAACTCGGGCCGGTCGTTGAAGACGGTTCCCAGCGATATCAGCAGCACCGGGGCCTGCGACCGGGGGCTCCACTCCTCAGCGGTCTGCCGGCTGCTCAGCGACGGCCCGACGAAGTGGAAGCGCTCGTCGAAGGTATCCCCCGACATCTGGAACTCGCGGGGGATGAACACCAGGCTCGTCGGGGCCACGTGGCCGAACATCAGGTTCGGGTCCTCGAGGAAGGTGTGGCCCTGCGCGAACTTCCCCATGTCCTGAATCGCGGCCACCAGCCGGGGGTTGGTGTGGTCGAAGTCGGCCGGTAAGTACACCTGCGCCGCCGAGAAGGACTCGTTCTCCGCGAAGGTCGGCACCAGGGAGATCTCCCGCACCTCGAGCAGGTTCGCCAGCATCCTCCCGGTGAAGGTCACCGAGTCGTAGCACACCGCGTCCGGCGGGTCGGCCGAGAAGTGCTCGGCCAGGACGGGGAACGAGGCACGCGCGTCGTCGAGGTAGTACTCCATCGTCACGGCGAGCTGTTCCGCCGTGAACTCGCCCCGCGCCGCCATGTCCGGCGGCAGCTGCGAGGGCAGGGTCACCGGCGACGCCCCGGCGGCGAAGGCGGCGTCCATGGTGGCTGGTCCCGTGGCGTAGCTGACCCGGTGACCGCGCCGGACCAGCTCTTCGACCAGCGGCAGGGTCGGGTTCACATGCCCGGACGCGGGCGCGCTCACGAAGGCGAAGTGGGCCATCAGCTCTCCTCCAGGATGACCGGTAGAGTCTTGTGCCCGTTGGTGAAGAAGGAACCCAGCGGCTCGAGTTCGGACGACGGGACGGCCAGCCGCAGCCGGGGGAACCGGGAGAACAGCGCGGACAGCGCCGTCGTCGCCTCCAGCTTCGCCAGGGGGCTGCCGAGGCAGTAGTGCACGCCGTGCCCGAAGGTGAGGTGGTCGGCCCGCGACGGCCGGGTGACGGAGAAGTCCTCCGCGTCGGCCCCGTGCTGCGCCGGGTCGCGGCCGGCCGCGCCGTAGGACAGCAGGATCGCCTCGCCCTTGCGGATCTGCACGCCGTCCGCGGAGATGTCCTCCACGGCGTACCGCAGCGGCAGGTTCGGCACCGGCGCCTGCCAGCGCAGGGTCTCGTCCACCACGTCCTCCCACGTGCTGGTCCCGGACCGGACCAGGGCGAGCTGAGACGGGTGCGTGGCCAGCGCGTGGACGGCGTGGTCGAGCAGGTTGACTGTCGTCTCGAAGCCGGCGGAGATGGTCAGCAGCAGGGTGTCCAGCAGTTCCCGCTCGGACAGTCGTGTGCCGTCCGCCTCCTGCGCGGCGATCAGGTCGCTGGTCATGTCGTCGCCGGGGTCGCGCCGTTTGGCGGCCACGAGTTCCTTGAGCAGCATGTACAGCTCGCCGGAGGCGGCCTGCACGCCCGCCGGGTCCGCGTCGAGGCTGAACACCGCGTCCACCAGCCGCCGCAGGTCCGCGCCCGTCTGCGCGGTCACCCCGAACAATTCGGTGATGACCTGGATCGGCAGCGGGAACGCAAACCGTGCGCGCAGGTCGACCGTCTGCCCCGGCGGCACCGTGGCCAGGTCGGCGATCAGGCCGGCCGTGATCTCCTCGACGCGCGGCCGCATCGCTTCGATACGGCGCGGGGTGAACGCCTTGGCCACCAGGCTGCGCAGCCTGGTGTGGTCGGCCCCGTAGGCGGTGAACATGTTCTGCATCGCGACCCACATGATCAGCGGCCAGTCCGGCGGGATGTCGCCGTCGCGCCACATGGGCCAGTGCTTGTTCGCGTCCTTGGAGACCTTCGGGTCGAGCAGCAGCTTCTTCGTCAGGTCGTGCCCGGTGACGGCCCAGGCCGACACGCCACCGGGCAGTTCGACGGGCGTGGCCGGGCCGCGCTCGCGCAAGGCAGCGGCCTCGCCGAAGATGTCGCCGCCCGAGGGGTCGATGACGTACGCGTCGGCGGGCGGGGCCTGCGCGCGCACCGGCTCGGTGAAGGTGGTGGTCGTACGGGGCTTGGGCGGCTCGGTGACCTCCAGCAAGGAGGCGGTGAACCGCGAGCCCATGCCGAGGCCGATCGACATGATGGTGTCGCCGGGTTTGAGGGTCTCGTCGTGCAGCAGGTGGTCCATGCCGAGCAGTTGGTCGCACGGCCCGACGTGGCCGAGCTCGCGCAGCATCGGCCAGGTGGTGCGGCCCAGGTCGATGCCGAGCGGCTCCAGCACGACGACCTCCAGTTGGGCCAGACCCAGACCGGTCACGACGAACCTGGTGACGTCGGCGACGCTGACGCCGGCCTCCTTGGCGGCCTGCTCGACCGCGGTGACCAGTGCCCCGCTCATCAGCGTCAGATACGGGGCCAGGCCGGTGACCTCGATCGGCGTACGGTTGCGGTGGCCCTCGGGGTCCGGGATCGTCGGGGTGGCGAGGACCTCCATCTGGGTCGCGGAGCTGTTGGCGGTCGCGACCAGCCGCGCCCGGCCGCCCTCGCGGTTGAGCACGGCCGCGACCGCACCGTCGGCCAGGAAGATCCCGATGGTGGGCTGCCAGCGTTCCCACCGTGGCGGCAGGAACCGGGCGGTAGCCGTGACCAGGGTCGCGGTCGCGGCCGGGTCGGCCACCAGGTGCGCGGCGGCGGACTGCAGCGCGGCCGAGCCGCCGTTGCTGGTCGCCTCGACCTCGTAGACGAGGGCGTGGCCGAGGCCGAGGACGCGCTGCAGGTGGCAGGAGGACGCCATGTGGTCCTGGTGGTCCATCTGGGCGTAGGCGGCCATGGAGATGTCGGCGCCGCTGAGGCCGGACTCGCGCAGGGCTCCGATCGCCGCGTGCACGGCCATCGCGTGCTCGGTGACGTCGTCGGAGCGGGTGAACGACACGAAGTCCGACAGCGCGAGCAGCCGCCGCATGGTCTCGGTGTCCGGCACGGCCTGCGTCGCGGGCGTGCGGGGCGGCAGATATCGCCCCGTTCCGCCGATGTAGACGTTGTCCCAGATCATGCATAGTCCTTTCCCCTGAGTGCGGACAACCCGGCCCCGTATCCGCTGAAGTCGAGGAGCCATGTGCTGATGGCCAGCGCCGTGGCCGCGGAGTGCTCCTCCAGTACGGTGAAGTGGTCGCCCGAGACGGTGAGCACCTCCTGGGCGGTGGTGGACAGCCGGGGCCACGAGCGCTTCCCGGTGCCCACCAGCAGCACCGGCGCGGTGACGGGCTCCGGGGCGCCGGCCAGATCGAGGTAACAGCCCATGGCCACCAGCCGGTCGTCGTCGACCGGCTGGACCTGGTGGCCGGCGTCCAGCATGCCTGTGAGCACACCCGGCAGGTCGTCGGGGTAGCCGTCGATGAGCACCACGGCGCTGGGCCGGGCCCCCCGCCGTTCCAGTTCCCTGGCGGTCGCCAGCGCCAGCCACGCGCCCACCGAACGGCCGACCAGCACCGGCGAGGCGACGGCCGACGCGGCCTCGGCGAGCGCCTGGACCAGGACGTCGGCGTCCGCGGGCAGCGGGTCGCCGGCGAAGCCCGGCAGGGTGACCGCCGTGACGTCGCGGGCGGCCTCCAGCGCCACGGCGAACCGCCCGTACTCCTCGATGCCGCTGGACGCCAGCGCGGACGGCAGGCAGACCAGCGACGGCTGGAGGAAGCCGGCCGCGAGGGCGACCACCTCGGCCTTGGGCGCGTCGGTGGCCGGGCTCAGCCGGGACGCCGTGGCCAGCAGGTCGAGGCCGTCCTGCGCGCGGCCGACGTCGACGGCCTTGCGCAGCAGGCGCTCCATCGGCCCGGCGACCCGGTTCTCCGGCGAGCACAGCTGCCCGTAGAGGTGGTTGACGAGCTGTTCGGGCGTCGGGAAGTCGAAGACGAGGGTCGCCGGGAGCTGGAGCCCGGTGGCCGCGTTGAGCTGGTTGCGCAGCTCGATAGCGGTCAGCGAGTCGACGCCGTGGTCGCGGAACAGCTGACGCGGGTCGTCGATCCCGCCGGGGGCCATCCCGAGGATGCTCGCGCTGTGCGTGACGACCAGGTCGAGCAGCAGGGCGCGCTGCTCGCGCTCGGGCAGGGCTTCGAGCCTGGCCCGCAGGTCGCCGGGGCCGGCCGCCGGGGCCGGCGCGCGCCGCGGCCGGACGAGTCCGCGCAGCAGCGCCGGCGGGGTGTCGATCGCCGCGAGGTCGAGGCGGACCGGCACCAGCGCCGGGCGTTCGCCGGCCAGGGCGGTGTCGAACAGGTCGAGGGCCTGCTCGGTGGCCAGCGGCAGCATCCCGGTCCTCGCCAGCCGGCGGTGGTCGGCCTCGGTCAGGTTCCCGGTGATGCCACTGGACTCGGCCCACTGGCCCCAGGCCAGGGAGGTGACCGGTAGACCGCGCGCGTGCCGGTGCTCGGCGAGCGCGTCGAGGAACGCGTTCGCGGCGGCGTAGTTGGCCTGCCCGGGGGCGCCGAACACCCCGGACGCCGAGGAGAACAGCACGAACGCCCGCAGGTCCAGGTGCTCGGTGGCCTCGTGCAGGTGCCACGCGGCATCGGCCTTCGAGCGCAGCACCGTGTCGATCTGCTCCGGTGTCATCGATCCCACCATGGCGTCGTCGACGACCCCGGCGGCGTGCACGACGACCCGCAGGTCGGGGATCGAGGCGACGAGATCCCTCAGTGCCCCGCGGTCACCGGCGTCGCAGGCGACCACGGTGAGGGCGGCGCCCAGCTCCTGCCGGAGCCCGGGCGGCTCGACGCCGCGGCGGCTCGCGAGCACCACGTGCAGGGCGCCGTGCCGTGCGACCAGGTGCCGGGCGACCAGGACGCCGAGGGTGCCGGTGCCGCCGGTGATCAGCACGGTGCCGTCCAGGGGCGCGCCGTCCAGGGGCCCGGCCGGCCCGGCCGGGGCGGCCCTCACCAGCCTCGGCACGAGGGCGGTTCCGTCGCGCAACTGGATCTCGGGCTCGCCGTCGCTCACGGCGGCGCGCACCGCGGCGGGGATCGCCCGTCGTGAAGCGGCCGTGCCGTCGTGCCGGACGGTCAGGATCCGCCCGGGGTTCTCGCTGTGCGCGCTGCGCAGGAAGCCGCGGGCGGCGGCCGAGGGCAGGTCGTCGCCGGTGAGGACCACGAGCCGGGCCGACGTGTCGGTGGCCAGGAACTCCCGGACCCTGCCGAGCAGTTCCCGGGTCACCGCGTGGGCGGCCGCGACCGGTTCGCCCTCGCCGACGACCTCGTGGAGGACCGTCTCGGTGTCCGGGCCGTCCGGTGCCGCCATCGGGGTCCAGTCAACGGCGAACAGCGTGTTCGGCCGGCGCCCGGCCCCGTCACCCGCCGCTTCGACGGGCCGCAGGACGATCTCGTCGATGCTCACGACCGGCTTCCCGGCGGTGTCGGTGATCCGCACCGCGCAGGTGTCCGGCCCGGTCGGGTGCAGCACCACGCGGACCGTCGCGGCCGACCCGGTGACCGACACACCGGAGAACGAGAAGGGCAGCCGCGCCGGGCTGCCGCCGGCGCCGCCGTCCTCGGCCGCGAGGCCGGCGAGCAGGGTCAGCGGCTGTATGGCGGCGTCCAGGAGCGCGGGGTGGACGCGGTAACCGGTGAGCTGCGCGGGGTCCGCCGGGAAGCTCACCTCGGCGTGCAGGTCCTCGCCGTGCCGCCGGATGCCGGTGAGCCCCTGGAAGGTCGGCCCGTAGTCGTAGCCGGCTTCGGCGAGCCGGTCGTAGAGCGAGTCGATGTCGATCGGCGCGGCCTCGCCGTCGTCCGCCCCGGGCACGGCCGTCCGATCGGCCCGTGTCGCCCGGTCCGCCGGCGGACTGAGCACGCCGGTCGCGTGGCGGGTCCACTCGTCGGGCTCGGCGGAGGTGCGGGAGTGGACGGTGACGGGTCGGCGTCCGGTGTCGTCGGGCGCGCCGACGGTGACCTGCACGTGCACACCGTCGCGGTCGGACAGCACGAGCGGCGCCTCCAGGACCAGCTCGGACAGTACGGGGCTGGCCGTGTGCTCGCCGGCGTGGACGGCCATATCCACGAACGCCATCGCGGGCAGCAGCGTCGAACCGAGTACGGTGTGCTCGGCCAACCACGGGTGGACGGACGCGGAGAGCTTCCCGGTCAGCACCACGCCCTGCCCGTCGGGGAGCTTCACCAGGGACCGCAGCAGCGGGTGGTCGGGCGTGTCGAGGCCCTCCGACGGGGTGGTGGGCTGGAGCCAGTAGTGCTGGTGCTGGAACGCGTACGAAGGCACGCGCCCGCCCAACACCCCCGCCGTTGTGGTCACGGGTGGCATCCAGCGCACCGCACCGTCCGCCCACAACCGCCCCAACCCCGCGAACAACCGCTCCACCGAATCGCCCTGACGACGCATCAAACCGTTCCCCACCAGCAGCGGATGCGGCCCCACCTCCACCAACCCCGAAACACCCCGGCCCGCCAGCCACTCCAAGGCGTCGGCGAACCGGACCGGCTCCCGCACCTGCCGCGCCCAGTACCCCGGCTCCCCCATATCCACCGGATGTCCGGTCACCGTGGAGACCACCGGGATCGCCGGCTCACCGAACGTCAAACCCGCCGCCACCTGGCCCAGTTCCTCCAGCACCGG